>LCJG01000011.1 GCA_000998025.1 Candidatus Collierbacteria bacterium GW2011_GWB1_44_6 | reverse complement strand
TGTCAAACCATCAAATCAGGGATCTTCTTTCGGCGTTTCCAAAGTCGCCAAGAAATCTGATCTTAAAAAGGCTCTAAAATTGGCATTTAGCTACAGCGATTTGGCAATAGTAGAAGAATATATAAAAGGGAGAGAAATAACTGTTCCTATCCTCGGCAATGATAATCCTACCGCCCTTCCTGTAGTTGAAATTATTTCCAAGACAGATTTTTTCGATTACAAAGCCAAATATGACGAAAAACTTTGTGACGAAATTGTGCCGGCAAGGATTGGTAAAAAACTTACAAACGATGCTCAAAAAGCAGCTATTTTGGCCTACCAAACTCTTGGCTGTCGAGGTTTTGGCAGAGTGGACATTATTATCAAAGATAACAAAATTTATGTTCTTGAAGTTAATACTGTTCCAGGTCTTACTCCAGTCTCCCTTTTCCCAAAAGGCTTGGCACCGCCCTCGTTGACGGATTCGTCCCAATAAGAAACCTCCAACCCCTTATCGCACTGATCATCTTTCTAGCCACCTTCTGGCTAGAAAAACAGAGATACAAATAATTGTCTCTTCAAGACACCTTTAAGGTGTCTCATTTTTATGCCTAATCTGTAGTAAAATAGCAACATATCAATCAAAAACAAAAAACTTGGGTAAATACTACCGCATAAATCAAAATATTAGATATCCTGAAGTTCGTGTGATCGACGAAGAAAGCAAACAGTTAGGCATCATGCCCACGAAGGAAGCCTTAGAGAGAGCTTTGGCGCTAGGTCTTGATCTAGTCGAAGTCACCGACAAGGCCACACCTCCCATTGTCAAAATCATTGATTTTCAAAAATTTAAATATCAAGAAGAGAAAAAAGATCACTCCGGCAGTTCCAAGGGAGGTCAAGAGACTAAGGAAATTAGGCTCAAGCCGTTTATGGCAGTGAACGACATGATGGTCAAAGTCCGTCAGGCGGAAAAATTCCTTAAGGGTGGCGATAGAGTCAAGTTAGTGGTAAAATTCCAGGGAAGGGAAATCACCAAAAAAGATTTTGGCGAAAAGCTCATGGCGGAGGTGCTGGAAAAACTATCCGGAGTCTCTAGTGTCGCTGAAGCCCCCAAGTTTATGGGTAAGCTCTTGATTGCCCAGATCAAACCAAAGAAATAACATGAACAAACTTAAGCAAAAGACCAGAAAAATTGTCATGAAGCGGTTCAAAATTACCGGTACGGGTAAGGTTCTCCGCAGGAGTCCTTACATGCGTCACCTACGGCGCAAAAAGAGCAAAAAGTTGATCCGCAGATATCGTCACTACCAAGAAGTAACCGGCAAGATCGCCACCAAGATCAAGGCCATGCTTCACCTCTAAAAACACTACTCAAAATATAAAGTCAAAAATTTAATATGCCTAGAGTTAAAACAGGAATAGTCCGCCGAAAAGGACACAAAAAAGTCTTCAAGCTCGCCAAAGGTTTCCGGATGACCAGAAATCGTTTGTACAAGGTCGCTCAAGAAGCCGTCCTTCATGCCGGTCAATACGCATACAATGGCCGTAAGGAAAGAAAGCAGCAGATGCGGGTCACCTGGATTTCCAGAATTAATGCGGCCCTCTCATCCATCCTCGACGGCCCCAAATATTCTCGATTTATAAAAGCCCTTTCAGACAAGAAAATAACCCTCAACCGAAAAGTTCTGGCTGCTTTAGCTACCGACCTACCAGACGTCTTCAAGGATGTCGTTACATTTACCACCAAGAAATAACGGGAAGATTAGATTGAATAAATTTAAACTCCCCGTTAAGGGGAGTTTTTGTTATCATTAAAGACGATGGGGACAAACCTAATAGAAATAGAAAACATCAAAAAAGAGCTGGCGTCCGACTTGAAAAAATCAAGTTCGCTCGAGGGTATCGACATGTTAAAGACTAAATATTTAGGCAAACAAGGGAAAATAAACATTCTCTTTAAAACTCTACCCATCAAGACCGACCCTAAGCTTGGCAAAAAAATCAACGACCTCAAAGACTTGATACAGACAAAATTATCGGAACAACTTACTACGATATTGACTTCCGATAACAAAATGTCCTTTGATGTCTCCATACCCGGTACACCAATGCCCCGGGGTAGCCTACACCTGATTTCACAAGCAATTGAAGAAATCGAAAATATTTTTGTCAGTCTAGGTTTTGTCCGGCGCCGTTATCCCGAAGTTGATACTGACTGGTATTACGCTGAAGGTCTAAACATACCTAAAGGCCATCCGGCACGGGACGACCAAGAAACATTCTATCTCGATGATAACATCGTTCTCACGGCCCATACCAGCAATGGCCAGCTTCACGAAATGGAGCTCAAAAAAACTCCGCCGATAAAAATGATAAATATTGGCAAAACATATCGTCGGCAAATTGACACAACCCACACTCCCATGTTCCATCAATTTGAGGGTTTGGTTATCGATAAAGACATCAATATTACCCACCTCTTAGGGGTCACCGAATACTTTGCCAAATCATATTTTGGCCAAGACCGTCACACGCGGCTTAGGCCTCACCATTTCCAGTTTACCGAGCCAAGTTTTGAAATCGATATCACATGTGGTGTCTGTTCGGGCTCCGGCATGGTTGAGAAAACGCCATGTAAAGTATGCAAATCAGGTTGGCTGGAACTCGGTGGCGCGGGTATGGTGCACCCGAACGTGATCAAAAACGGTGGTTTTAATCCCGAAGAGTGCTCCGGTTTTGCCTTTGGCTGGGGAGTAGAACGTGTGTTAATGATGAAGACGGGTATACCTGATATCCGCTTAATATACAGTGACGATATTAGATTTTTAAATCAATTCTAATTATGGATATAATAATTACCGATTCTGCCCTTAGAAAATTTTTGGATACCACAGCAGATGCTGAAGTTATAAGTAAACACGTCAGTCTCTGCGGGCCAACCTTTGACAGAATCAAAAAAGTTCCAAACGATTATATCTTCGAGATAGAAGCCATCACCAATAGAGTAGATACCGCCTGTAGCCTGGGGGTAGCCAGAGAAACAGCCGCCATTCTGACACAATTTAACCTTCCGGCCAAACTAATAAATGATCCCTACAAAGATGTCCCCAAATTTCCAGATGGTTTTCCTATAAAGTTTCATTTTTCCATCGAAGAAAACTTGGTTGTCCGTTTTGTGGCCATCTCCATGGAAAATATCAACGTCAAGCCTTCTCCAAAGGACACCCAAACTCTCCTGGAACATACCGGACAAAGGTCATTGAATAATTGTATCGACGTCACCAACGAAATTACTCTTTTCTACGGGCTTCCATGTCATGTCTTTGATTTAGACAAATTAGCGGCCCAGAAACTTATAATCCGAGAAAGTAATAAAGGTGAAACCATTACGACACTAGACGAAGAAAAAAATAAACTTCCGGGTGGAGATATTGTCATTGAAGATGGTTCTGGTAGATTGGTAGATCTTTGCGGTATCATGGGTGGACAGGTTGCTGAAATAGACGATCACACCAAAAATATTCTCCTTATTGTTCCCATATACGATCCTCAAAAGATTCGTAAAACATCCCTGTCTCTTCAAAAAAGAACCGTGGCAGCGCAACTCTACGAAAAACAACCGGATCCAGAACTCTGCCTACCGGTAATTTCCAAAGCCGTTCAATTGCTAAAAGAAAGAGCCGATGGGGATATTTCTTCTGATATTTACGATTACTACCCCAACCAACGAGCACCAAAACTCATCAGTCTTGACTTTAATTGGTTAAACAGGTTTGTAGGTATAGACATAGACAAAAACAATGCAATCACTTCACTAGCAAGTCTTGGATTTGGCGGAACAATTGAAAAAGATCATCTCATATGCTCCGTACCTAGTTGGAGATATCACGATATAAACATCAAGGAAGATATTGCTGAGGAAGTCGCCAGAATTTATGGTTATTTCCGATTACCATCAATTCTACCCTGCGTCAATCTTCCTTCAGAATCAACCAACCTATTACTGTCCACTGAAAATAAAATAAAAAACTATCTTTCTGCTGTAGGATTTCACGAAACATACAACAGTTCATTGATTTCTTTGGACATGATTGAAAAAAACGACTTAAACCCCGATACCCACCTTAAACTCAAAAATGCTCTGTCAAGGGACTTTGAATATTTAAGATCTTCACTGGTCCCTTCCGGTTTAGAAAATCTCAAACACAATATCGGAAGAACCTCTGATAAGTTCCTCACCTTTGAAATTTCGAATGTATATCGTAGAGTATCCGGTCAAACTTTACCTTCAGAAATTTCTAATTTGGCTATAATCTCAACCGAAGATTACAGAAACACAAAAGGCCGTCTTGAATCTCTATTTGAGCATCTTCACTTAGTCGACACGGCTTTCCTGCCCGGCAAAAATTCTCCAGCTTTCTATGATGAAAAATGTACCGCCGAGATACACAGCCAAAACACCTTGGTCGGGCATGTTGGATACATAAAACCAACCGTACTCAGAAAATACGGATTCCAACCCACCCTCACCGTGATCGAATTGGATTTGCCCAAACTCACAACAAAGATTCTTCCGCAGTCCACTTTCACCCCGATTTCTGAATACCCTCTCGTAATTGAAGACCTCACCATCAATTCAAAGAAATTAATAGGGGACATCATCGAAAAAATCAAGAATACCACCACACTTATCAAAGATGTCGAATATTTAAATAGTTACGGCACAAAACACACCTTTAAGGTTTCGTTCGGAAGCTTTGAAAAAAATTTAGAACAAAACGAAGTGAACAATTTAAAAGAGATCATTCAAAAACAATTCACGGTCTAATTTGCATCTCCGGACTCTGTAGCCACCCCATTTACTTGTGGAGTAGGAGAAGGTGAAATGTAATCTTGATTCACTCCAAAATCGCTCGTCTTTGATTCCTCTGCACCTTCGTTATTTTTAGCCGTCGCTCTGATCGAATGTTGCCCTGTGGTGATCTTTATCGTCTTTATATAAGTACCTTCAGTAAAAACCTGCTCCAAGACACCGTCAAGATACAGTCGAGCCTCAACAATAGGCTTGGAAGAAACCACGGAAAACCTAATTGTAACTTGGTCTCCATCAACTCTTGAATGGTCTGACGGAGTAACAATTTGTATGTCCATATTTGCACTGGGATTGCAGACTTCGGTGGGAGGTTTATAAATTGAATTTTCTTGTTTTTGAATCCATTCATCTATCCCTTTTTGCCATAATGATTTATTTGTCAAAGGATCTTTTTCTTTGATGATAACAAATTCTTTTTCATCATAATTACCTTGTGATACAGATACCGGATCTGCTAATCTACTTGGGTCATTTTTGCACAGTTTAACTTTTGTGTGAATTGGGTCTGTGCCGGAAGGAAGATTACCGTTAATAAACCATTCCCGATAACTTCCAAATCCGTCATGAGCTGGATAACCGGATGCCTTATCCACTTCTATTTGGGATACTCCATCCGGTGGTATAAAGGGCTTGTCCGGCTTAGTAGCTAACAAATCTAAAATCTGTCGTCTCCAAATAGGGGCTGCTCCCGAAACTCCCGAGGCAACGTTTTTCATCTTTTCATTATCATTATTACCCACCCAAACACCCACGATTACGTCCTTGCTCCAGCCAATAGTCCAATTATCACGTAAATCGTTTGTGGTGCCGGTTTTCACAGCCACAGCCCTAGCGCCCATATTTAAATATGAATTTGGTCCAAAAGTAAGTTGTCTTGCTTGGTTGTCTGAGAGAATTGAATTAATCAAAAATGCAACTTTATCATCAATAATTTTTTCCGGTTTAACAGCTTTATTCTCAAATATTATCCTACCCTGATTGTCTTCAATTTTTAAGATTGCCACCGGTTCAATTTTATATCCACCATTGGCAAAGGCACTATACCCAGCTGTCAAGTCCAACAGCCTTACTTCTGCTCCACCCAGAGCCATTGATAGACCTACTCGTGACATCGTTTCCTTGGTTGGCTCCAAAGACGCAAGTCCCATTCGGTATCCTTGACGGAGTACATTTTCTACACCAACAAGCGCCAAAAGCTTAACTGCTGGAATGTTAATAGAACTGGCAAGCGCTTCCCTCATATTCAGCAAACCATGTTCTTTACCGTCGTAATTTTTGGGAATATATGGTGTTTTCTCGTCTTTTCCGGGGAACTCGGTCACCACATCAGCCAGTACAGTGGCTGGATTAAAATTTCTTGCAAACGCGGTTGCGTAAACCAACGGCTTAATCGATGAACCAGGCTGCCGCAACCTCGTGGTTACATTCACTTCACCATCGATAGTTTTGTCAAAAAAGTCTTTTGACCCCACCATTGTCAATATTTCACCAGAGTTAGTATCCAAAGCAACAGAAGAGCCATTTTTTATATTCAGACTCGTTGATACCTTATTTATCTCTTCTTTAACTGAGGCCTCAGCTTTTTGCTGTAATTCATAGTCTAGACTCGTTGTTACCTTCAATCCACCGGTCTCAAGTGTGGTTGGACCATATTTCTCTTCCAATAGCTGTTTTACATACATCACAAAATGAGGGGCCTTTATTTTGTTGCTTCCAATTCCACGAAACTGGATATTATCTAGTTCTGTATTTACCTGGACTTCCATCTCCTTAGAAATAACTCCATCTTCTCTCATTCGCCTGGATACATCTTTTGCTCTTGGTAGATATGCTTTGTCTTTACCACCATATGGTGAATACCGTGATGGAGACTGTGGTAGACCAGCCAACAAAACACATTCCGTCAAACTCAAGTCTTTTGGTTCTTTGCCAAAATATATCTGAGAAGCAGCCGCCACCCCCACCGCCGTGCCACCATAGGGTGCCTCATTCAAATACATTTGAAGAATCTCATCTTTGGAAAAAGTTCTTTCTATTCTCAAAGCAAGCATCAACTCACGGATCTTCCTTTCCAGGGACCTTTCATCAGTTAGTAGTAACATTTTAACCAATTGTTGTGTCAAAGTTGATCCTCCAATAAGCCTTTGCCTGAAAACAACGTTTTTCAGTATCCGGAAATAAGACATGGGATCAAATCCTTGGTGGTTGTAAAACTCCTTATCCTCTATCGCTATAGTGGCTTTCTTCAGATAATCTGGTACTTCATTCAGCGGCGTAAATTTCCTATCCTGGTCTGTATAGACGTCATAAAGTATTATCTTACCTGTTCTATCTAATATCTCGGTTGAAAAACCTGATTTTCTTTGCACTTTCGTTGGATCTGGCAAGCCTCGTGAAAACCATCCAAAAGTAAGAATCACCAACAAAGTTAGTCCAATGAGTCCAAAAAAGGTTACTTTTCCAATATTGATTTTTGGTAAAATACTCTTTGGTAATCTAATTCTCTGTCTTCTATACATATTATTCTCTACCATTATAATCTACACACAAAACTTATGACCAAAAGGAAAAGAAAGCTCTTTACGGCAATTATCTTTATCGGATCACTGGCTCTCGTTTTCACCACTTTTGCTTCACTTTTTATTAGATGATCAGTCATTATTATCCCGGCGACTCCATTACTTCAGTCAAGGGCATTGGTCCATCTTTTGGGGAAAAATTAAGACATCTGAATATTTCAACTGTTGGTGATCTACTTAAACATTTTCCTTCAAGATATGTAGATTTTACCAAACAAATCAAAATCTCAGACTTGGTCAGCAACACTCCAGGATCATTTTTGGCTGAGATAGATAAACCCACAACTCATTTTTCTACTACCCACAAGCTCATTACACAAGCCAAAGCGCGGGACGAGACCGGTAGCATTACCTTGACCTGGTTTAACAACCCATATATAAAAAAGATCATCCAAGAAAAAACTCTCTACAACATTGCCGGAAAACCAACTTTTTTTGGTCGGGGTTTGACCATCGTTTCACCCATAATCGAAGAGGGGGATTCTTTTACGATTAACACCAAGGGGCTGGTACCTACATATCCCCAAACCGAAGGCGTCACCTCAAGATGGTTGAGAAAAAAAATCCATGATCTACTGCATCTCACCAAACTAACAGATCCGATAAGTGGGCCTCTTTTGTTCAAAAACAGTCTACTGCCTCTACCTGATGCTATTTTTAAACTTCACTTTCCGGCTGAAAAAGACGAACGTTGGCAAGCAGACAAGCGTCTTTCATACAACGAACATTTAAGAATTAACATCACTAACCGCCTCGAACAAGAACAGCGGGGTAAATCTCCGGCTTTTAAATCACTTTCTAAAATAGACACCCAAACCTCAGCCAAACTCCCCTTTACTCTTACTGCCGGTCAAGTCAAAGTTCTTACCCAAGTAAAAAAGGATCTTAATTGTAAAGAATTTACACACCGTCTTATTCAGGGGGAAACTGGGTCTGGCAAGACAGCACCCTTAATCTTTGCTGCCAACCAGTGTCTTCATGCCGGCTACAGTTGTGCTATCCTAGCTCCCACAGAAATTCTGGCTCGTCAACACTATAATACATTTAGTAAGTTCTCCATCTATCCCAACAAAATTACCCTGGTTACCGCCTCTTTACCATATTTATCGCTTAAAGCTGAACCCTATCTCTTCATTGGGACACACGCGCTTCTGAACCAAATACCGACAAATATTTCCCCCCCGCTAGCCTTTATTGCAATTGACGAGCAGCATAAATTTGGAGTGACCCAGCGGGAAGCCCTTCTGAAACGGACTCCGCTGCCACATTTGTTCAATTTGTCAGCCACCCCGATTCCCCGAACCGTCGCCTTAGGCTTGCTCGGAGACATCGAAATAAGCAGTATCAAGGAAAGACCAAGCAATCGTCTGACTGTCAAAACCTTTGTTGTCACCCCTTCCAAGTTTAAAGACAGTCCAAAATGGTTAATCTCGAAATTGGAAAGTGGTAACCAAATCTTCGTCGTCTGTCCAAACATTTTGGAACACACTCAGAACATCTCATCCGTTGAGAAACAAGCTCAAGTGTACCGCCGGCTTATACCCAATAAATTTCCAATTTTCACGCTTCATGGAAAAATGGCCTCTGACGAGCAACAGGATACCCTTCAAAGGTTCAAGGATACCCCTTCCAGCCTACTTATCGCCACTTCACTAATCGAGGTGGGTATCGATATACCAAGTGCCAATATCATGATTATCCACTCTGCAGAACGCTTTGGCCTGGCAGCTCTCCATCAACTTCGTGGAAGAGTGGGTAGGGGAGAGGAACAAGCCTATTGCTTCCTGGTTCCTTCAAGCGACGATGAGATCGAAACCGAGCGACTACAACTACTTCAAAAATACCACGACGGCTTGGTATTGGCACAAAAAGATCTTCGTTTGCGGGGTGCAGGGGAGATATATGGTGAAAAACAACATGGGGGATTACAGACCAGGCTAAAATATTTTTGGTCAAAAAAACTCTTTCTTTTGGCCAAAGCAGACTCCAAGAAAATTGTCGAGAAAGACAAGTCTAGGGCACTACAGATTGCCAGCAAGCTCAATACTTGGTAGAATACTATGGTCGATTAGAAAAATAACCTAAACAAAAATGGCCGCTACACCAAAAAGAAAGATTTCAACCGCCAGACAAGGCAAAAGAAGGTCTCAGATACACCTTATCGAACCCAAGCTAATTGTCTGCAAAAAATGTGGAAATTTAAAACGTAACCACTTTTTGTGCCCAGTCTGTAAATCAAAATAACCAAAACCCGTGAAATCTGCCTTAGATCCTCGCCATCTCAAAAGAATACTCGTTTTTAAATCCTTGTTTGCTGGCAGTTTCACCGACCAACCCGAACACCCCAGTCGGGTAGACAAAATTAACGCCAATCTCCCACAGATTGACGACATTATTCAAAAATGCGCCCCTGAATGGCCAATATCTCAAATTAACAGAGTCGATCTGGCTGTTCTTCGTCAAGCAGTCTACGAACTCCTTTATAAAACCCAAACACCCACCAAAGTAATCATCGACGAGGCCGTCGAAATTGCCAAGCGCTACGGAGGTAAAACCAGCTCAAGTTTCGTCAATGGAGCCTTGGCTGCGGCCATTAATTACACAGGAAGAGAAGAAACCACCAATGAATCGACCCAACCTTAAACTCCTTCAAGAAATCATCGACTACGAGTTTCGGGACCCAAATCTGCTAGAAACCGCCCTTACCCACAGATCGTGTCTAAATCAGCCGGGGATCATAGAAAGTTATGAACGACTGGAGTTTTTAGGTGATGCTATCCTAGAAATGCTTATTTCTGTATATTTGTTCAATAAATATCCCGATAAGATGGAAGGCTATTTGACGGCTGCCAGATCCGCTATCGTTAGAACCGAGTCACTATCCAAAGTGTCAGAGCAAAATCACATTAACGACTATATCCGTATGAGCAAGGGTGAGGAAGCAACCGGGGGACGAAAAAACTCATCTATTCTCGAAGACGTCATCGAAAGCCTTATCGGAGCGTTATTTTTGGATGGTGGCCTAGAAGCAGCCAAGGCCTTCTTTGAAAGACTTATCCTACCTAATGCCAAAGATATAATTGCTCTGAACCAGCTCAAAGATTCAAAATCTTTACTACAAGAAAAGGTCCAGTCCCAAGGCCTTCAATCACCCGTTTACCAAACAATTAACGAAGTTGGCCTTGATCACAACAAAACTTTTGAAGTAGCCGTATTTATCGATGGAAAGCAGCTAGCCACCGGCAAAGGCAAAAACAAGCAGGAAGCTGAACAAAAAGCCGCCACAGCCGCCTTAATTACTATTGACAAGCTCAAGTGATATAATACCCCTATGCTGAAAATCAAACTCCAACCTACCGGCAAAAGACACCAGCGCTCATATCGTATTGTGGTCGCTGAAGATCGTTCTAAACTTTCCGGCAAAGTACTGGACTCAATTGGGACATATAATCCTCACGAGACAGAAAACAAGATCACTATTAACAAGGAAAGCTACCAATCTTGGCAAAAAAAGGGCGCTCAACCCACAGAAACTTTAAGAAAATTAATTAAATAAAAATGAAGCAATTAATTGAATATATCGTTTCAAATATTGTCAACCACCCGGAAAATGTCCAGGTAACAGAAGAGTCCACGGACGACAAAGATCTGACCAAATACTTAATTAAAGTAGACCCTGAAGATGTCGGGAGAGTTATCGGTAAGCAGGGAAAGGTCATTAAATCAATTCGGCAAATCGTCCGCATTGCTTCTATTCAAAAGGGGACCCGAGCTATTGTCGATCTCTTGGAAGAGGGCAGCCTCGTCGAAGCTCCCACAACTGAAACCGTTTAACAACCCTCATATTCCAAAAATATCTCCTGACCCCTCTGGTGGTAACACTTCAGTCTCGGTTGATTCTGGGACTGTAAGAAGATTATAGTTTGCTAGTTCCTTTGCCAAACCAAGATTCTCTGCAGATATCGGCTGTAATTTAATAATATTTACTGTTCTCAAAACAGATTGATAAAAACGAATCTCCATCGCCATCTGAACCGTTTTATCTCCAGCCGCACGGGAAAGTTTTGTTACTTCCTGAAGATTTAGATCTGATACTACCCCGAAGGGTAATGAGGATTCAATTCTAGAAATAAATGCCAACAATGACTCCACTGGAGCAGCCAATGTGATTCGTACCGGATAAGCCACCAAACTAACCATTTCCCCCTCAGCGCCTCCATTTGGAGTAGTTGAATTACCCAGCAAAACCCCAGACGGAAGAGAGTATGAAATAATTGATACTCCGGTATCGGCACTCACTCTTCTAAGTAAATAGATGGCAGCATCCGGAGAATATTCTGTCGGCATAGCCGCCAAAATTCTCGCCTGGTCAGTTGCCGACAGGTCACTTTTTATCCTCTCAAGTCCTTGGCTGGAACTTCTAAGAGATTCCAAATCTCTACGACTGTCGACAAGCACCGCGCTCCTCGCTTCCACTGTGGTAAAATTCGGCCAAATCAAAAAGATTAGCACCAACAACATTACGACGGTGCTCAAAAGTCCTATTAAACCCACCCTAATAATATTCTCATTTACCCAGTCCGGAAGGACAAATCCAAAAATCTTCTTATATCCAATTATTTTATTATCCGCCATTTGGTTTTATTTCAAAGTGTAATTTGATATTGTATTGTCCATTCCTGCTGGAGGTCAATGATTCTGAAAAAACACTCCGAAATTCACTTTGTACCATACCATCTTCATTTTTCAAATTATTTTCTAATTCCCGTAAAGCTAGAAGTCCAGGTAAAGAAACAGAAGCCGAAACCCAACCCTTTGATGTAAAATCAACATTAGTTAATATCGAAGTAGGCGGTATAAATCTTGAAATCTGATCCAAATAATCCTTGTAACGAAAACGTTCATTTTTCAAATCAGCCATTCTGTCCAAAATATGTTTTGATAAGACATATTTAAAAAGCGTTTCTTGGTTTGCACCAATTTCTTTTGAGATCGACTCCGCCTCGATATCAACCTTTCGTATTTCCCTGTTAATCACCGTAAGTCGAACAAATACATATATCGCTGATCCCAAAAAATACAAGACAAAGGCAATAAATAATGAAGCCGCCGAAAGTGTAATCCAGTTTTTGCCAGCTCTCTGCTTTCTTTTTTTTCCAACTAAATTAATTTGAATCATATTTTTACATCGATAAACCCACGGCCACCGAAAAAACCGGTCCGAGATTCTTATATTTGGCGTCAACTGCCATTCCCGAAAAAGGATCTCCAATTACCACTTCCAACCCAAGCGACTCAGATAAATATGGTACGAGACCTAGAAGATACGAACCGCCTCCTGTAAGCACTAACTTGCTCACCACATTCCCGCCACGCTCATCTCTATATGAAATAATTAACTTTTTAACTTCTCCAATCACATTGTCAATTATTGGTTTCAAAACAGTCACCATTTTTCCATCCAGCTGCTCCTTTGAAAATCCGTACGTTCTCTTATA
Source organism: Candidatus Collierbacteria bacterium GW2011_GWB1_44_6 (assembly GCA_000998025.1). Classification (GTDB taxonomy): domain Bacteria; phylum Patescibacteriota; class Microgenomatia; order UBA1400; family MFAQ01; genus UBA10133. The sequence continues at coordinate 11,373 of LCJG01000011.1, read as the reverse complement.
ATTTTCTGCTTGATCCATGGGTAATCCAAAAGTGTCGGCAATTAATTTTGTCATAGCTGATCCTCCCACCGGAACATAAAAATTGCTATAAAGCTTTGTTTTTCCCGCGACTACCACATTGGTTCCGCTCGCACCCCAGTCGATAAGTACAGAAGGACTTGAGTCGCTCAGATTGCTACTAAAAGCCCTGCTCAAAGAGGGTATTTCATTTTCCAATCTTACAGGCTCCAAGCCTATGAGCTCCAAAATTTGAATATAGTTCTCGGAAATATTTGAGGGCACGGCCACTACATATACCGATATTTTTTCATCTCCATCAAATTTCTCCGGTTTCTCCAATACTGCCCAAGAAGTCTCTACCTCACTTGGTGGAAAGGGGACAGATTGATCTAGCTCCCACCTAATCGCAGTAGATAATTCCGGACTGGACATGACCGGGAATTTTAATACCCTAGAAAATACTGAAGACTCCGGAATTGAAGCCACCACTTTCTTTTCTCTAATCCCGATTTCCTTTAACAACAGCTTCAGGCTGTCAGTCAAGGAAATCTTCTCCGCATTCGTCATAGCCGAGATGCTTTTGCCAAAAGGGTTCTGAGCAATACCCACATACTTCACCCGAGCCCCGTCGCTTTGTATCAACTTAATACTTGTAGATCCAATATCCAGTCCGAAATAAGATGGCATACTTTCATAATATCATTTAACCAACAACTATTGATTGATTGTTCCTCCGGAAAAAAGCACATAATCAAACACTGAAGGGAGCTGGTCTGTTATTGATTCATGGTATTCAATACCATACTTTACAACACTCTGAGCAGTCGAAGATACGTCAGCCACCGATCTAAAAGTTGTTGACTGTGGAGGAAGTAGACCGCCTATGGGTTCTATCCCCACAAAAGCAGCCGCCCCCAATACAGTTATTCTTAGTAACCGGGAATCTCCAGCAGAGACAGACAGCGGCGAAGGAGTTGAGTAGTTATAATTTACACCATCCAAAGCCCCCCCCGAAACCGCTCTGGTAAAACCACCTGTTCCGTCAGTATCGTAAGCATAATCAATAATTTGATCGCTCCTTACGTCCGAAATAAATAGGGCTGGGGCACCGCCAGTTATAACTGGCTTCCAGTATATCTTTAAGCCAGTCACCCCCAAAGCGCTCTCCAAATTCACTTCAAATACTTCACCAGGATTAATCTTCTCTGTTGAGATACCCGTTGAACCTACTTCGCCCACCGTCACTTGATATTGTCTACCTTCTCCAAAATTTCCAGATACTGGCAAATTCTTAGCTATCGATTCTTCCAACCCAGCTTGAGCAGTAAGAAGCGCCTCAGTATTTTCAACATTCATTTCCTGGATTCTGGTCTCCACGGTCGATCTGCTGGCGACAGAAACTGCCACGGCACTAATCACCGTCATTATCAACACCATTATCAAGGCCACCTGCCCTGAATGCAAAAGTTTTCTATTCATTTAATTCAAACCGCTATTTAATAAATTTATTTCAGTAGACAAACTTCTCTCGACTAGAATTCCTGTGCTTAAGACGTTGCTATTGCCATCTATAGCTATATTGATCTTATCACTGATATTATTCCGACAATACCAAGTAAACTGCAAAGAAGTAATCACGATATCGGTGGAATTCAAATTTATAGTCCTTCCGGTTTCAGAAGAAGTAGAGGCAATTTTTGAGTCAATGAGCGAGTAAACTGTTTCAGATCCATTAAGATCGCTCACATACAAACTATTGCCCGAATAGCCTGTCTCCCCGGCATTCAAGCAATCAGACCTTACTCCAATACCCACTCCAGTGACCTCTCCATATCTGATATCTTTTTCAATCGAACTTAAGATTGTCTGTAAAGAATTATCGAGATTAGAATTTACGTCCGACAACCCGGAGGAGCGTAAGCTTTGGAAGAAGAGTGATGTCCCTCCCCACAGAATAACTGCGAGCAACATCACTGCAATAACTACTTCAATTAAAGTAAAGCCTTTCATCTTACTTCTTTGTAGAATGATTGTGATAACGTCGTATTGTAAACACTTCCACCGTCATCCCACTCTGCCGTTATAGAAATATAAACAAAATCAAGTGATTTCTCCACCGTCACCAGACATTTATAAGGTCTTCCTTCAACACAAGGATCCGTCACCCTATTGCTGACAGTGTTATAAAAACTGTCAGGATCTGTGTCTCTCTCTACTTTGTAATTCGTCAACATCTTCTTTATGATTGCCTGAGCTTCATCTTTTTGTCTCTGAAAAGTAACCACTCTGGTCGACCGTGTAATAAGATCTGAAATACCTATTAAAACCAAGCCAATAATCCCAACGGCCACCACGATCTCTATCAGCATCTGTCCGGCATGTTTTGCAATTAATTTTATTTTATACATGGTCTTAATTTGTGATCGTTCCATAAGCTCCTATAGTTAACTCCTTTGTCAAAGTCTCATCGCTGGAATATCTAATGGTAATAGTCTGATCGGCTCCTCCCTGCAGATAGCCTGATCCAGGCAAGAAGTTGACGATAAAAGGTTCTGTGAAGATCGAACTGGACAAAACCCTAACGGCGGGATTAACCACGTCAACCGGATCACAATCTGCAGATACTATAATCCCCGTCAATTCACTGCCAATAGGCGTGCTGGTAACCGAATATCTACTTAGCGACTCACACCCAACAGGATACTGTAAACTGGCGGCCAAAACACTAACCCTATGCAACTCAGTACCAAGGTTCCGAACGTCGTTATTTATTGCCTGAATTTTATTAAAATTCAAATACGCCGATATGGCTCCCCCGGACAATACCAAAATAATAACCATCACCACCACCAATTCAATTAGTGTAAAGCCCTTCACGGATTTGTCACTTGATATCCCGTGTCTACCTCCATACATGGTGCTGAAAGTGAGTAGGTTGTCGTATCTGTCTTCACATAAGAGTAAGCCCCATCCAAACCTGCCGCGCAAGGTTTTGGATCCGAGGGTGTCTTTTTCATTTGTGTCGGACCAGATGCTCCACAACTAAGTGAAGAGTTCGTCTTATCGGACTGGTAAACATATTGTAAATCCGGATAAAAGCCAGTTAGCGATCTACAAATCTCGAGCGACTGCCTCATGGACTCTATATCAGCTTTACGCCGAGTGTCTCTAGATCTGGTAGTTATTGAAGTAAAAGAAACAATACCAGCCGCGAAAACAACTCCTATAATCGTGATTACCACCAAGAGCTCAATGAAAGTAAATCCTTTGACTCTGCCAATCATTGTAAATTACCTACACAATAATAAGTTTTTCCGGAGTTCCAATTACAATTTGCCGCCGAATTTCCGGCGCTGCTATTTGCAGGTTCCATCGTTGCACAAATACAGTAGCTGACAGGGGAACAGGTTTCCACTCCATCATAATCAGTCTCAGTGTTTGGGTCGACTGGCCAAGCACTTCTCATATGACTATTCGCCTCCTTACAGCTTCCATTCGGATAAACAAAACTGTTTGCAGAGTAATTTCTTCTGGCGTTTCTTCCACTAATTTGGGTAGCGGAATAAGCCACTGTAGCCAGAGCCATTATTATGCCCATTATCCCAATCACCACCAGCAATTCTAATAAAGTAAACCCTTTGAATCTTTTTAATTTTTTCATTTTCATGGCTGCGACACTATATACATAACACCTGTCTTGTTTGAAAGATCCTTACCACACCTGCACTGGTTACTCGTATCGGCCGTGAAGAGATCACAAAGTGCTACGTTTGTTGTCTTACTGGAATCAGCAGAATTTTCCAAACACGCTTGCAGATAATATGTTTTTAGATCTGCAGCTGGGATATATTGATAATCCACCCACTCTGAGCCACGAGGATCTCCGAAAATAGCTCTAATATAACTCACAGGGGACATCAGTGAATCCTGAAAACCAGTGCCCTGAGGATATGAATTGGTGTCATTTTTATAAAGTTCCAAGGCATTTTGGAGCTGTTTAATATCGTTTTTTCTCTGAACATCTCTAGCACGAAGCCTAGATTGATTAAAATTAAACACTGCCATACCTGTCAGTACGGCCATTATGCCTATGGCCACCATTAACTCGATTAAAGTAAAACCATTTTTCATAAACTTTTTACCAACCCCGTTTCCGTTACCTTATAATTACATGATACACCCGTACCACATTCTACACCCCACGGATCAGTGATTACGTGTCCCGCCTCATCACGGAGTAAGTCTTTATCGCCCATGTTTTCCAATGCAGCATAGATCTCATAGGAGAAACCATCAGCAGATATGTAAACATATTTTTGAGAAGGGTCTGGGTCTTCGGGAATGACAATATAGGTAGTCATCGCTTGGTCAATAACGGCATAGAGTTTGTTGTCCTCACAGATAGAGTTAGTTACGCTAGTGCCATCCTTTATATAGCAACGTAGAAAATCGTCACCATCAGCGGACAGAGGGTACCTGCCCACATCGGTATAAAAAGATTCAATCGCTTTAACAATTTGGTTCAGGTTATTTTTCCTTTGAGTATCTTTTGATTTGATTGTAGCGAGCGTAAACGAACCCATCCCCACCACGGACAAGATCATGATCAAAGAAACAACGATTAACAACTCCATCAAAGTAAAACCTTTAAGCCCGTGCATTACTATCATTCTGCTTTACCACGAGAGAAAAGTCAAACAATTAACGTCATGTACCAAGACCAAATGGAATTTCCCCATAGCAAAGAAAACAAAGTCCCTGCAATAAGAAATGGTCCAAAAGGCAGATACTGCCCCAAAGATTTTTTGTGCGTCAATATTAAACCAAGACCAACGACTGATCCCAAAACAAAAGCTATAAAAATGCCAGGTATTACTTTTGGCCACCCGAGTAATAAGCCTAGTGAAGGGACAAGATAAATGTCACCAAGACCAAATCCATCCACCTTTTTTATCTTCTTGGTTGCTAACTGTATACCAACAAACAACAAACACAATACAAGACCGGACAGTATAGCTTTCACAAAATCAGACTGAGTCATAATTCCAAAACTGACCAAACCGACTCGATACGCCAAAGCTAGCGACAGTAACAACAAGTTCATACTGAAAGGTATCACCATATATAGTAAATCGGTCATGAAAATAGAAAGCATTACCAGTCCTACCACCAACCAAAAAACAGGCTGAATAAATTGCCATGGCGAACCCACTAATTTGAAAAAATTAAATCCCACCACAAACCACCAAACAAAAAATACTCCAGTCATAAATTCGATTAGAGGATACCGTAACGAGATAGTCCTGTGACAAAATGCACACCTACCTCTAAGATAGGCGTACGAAAACAAGGGAATATTAAGATACCAAGGAATAAGATGTTTGCATTTTGGACAAATCGATCGACCCGAAAGGGGAGAGCTACCGTGTGATGTGCGATAGATCACTACATTCAAAAAACTACCCCAAATCAAACCCATGACAAATATAAATATGAACACCAAATACATAGCATGATTCTATCAGTTTCCAGAACAACAAAAAACCCTCAAACAAAAAGGGTTTTTTGGATTTTCTTAAAAATTACTGGAAGCAAGATAAACAGTCTCCTGCAAGTCTCTGTGTTGCGTTGCATCCTTCAGCCACCAGATCGTTTTCTAAATGCAAATTCGTTTGCGAGTCGTTCCTCACACTTTTACTTTCAGGAGCAAAACATACTCGAACATCCGTTTTACTCCAAGATGACAAGTAAAGAGTAGTATTCAACCCTTGACTAAACGTAGCCTTCAACTCTCCATCGGCAATTAAATCATCTATACATGATTTAATCTCTGTCCCTTGGGTTGAGCCCACTGTAACCACAGCTGCCGACAATGAAGAAACGGGGGTGGTCGGAGCCAAAGTGGCTTGGTTGTCAGTTGTACATGTAGTTCCAACTGCTCTCCAAGGAAAATATCCATGATTGGCGTAATAACGTTGTAGTGACTGCAACAATTCAATACCTCCACTTCGATAATTGCTGTCTCGAGCCTTCTTGAGTTGTTCAAAGGGGTCAATCGCGGCCAATAGCCCTGCCGCGAGAATTCCAAGAACACCAATCACAATTAATAACTCCATCAGTGTAAAACCTGCCTGCCGGCAGGCACGGCCTTTATTTTTTTTCATATTTCCTTGTTAAAACTAACTTATTAATTAACTATGTATTATTAGAATTGACTTGTCAAGTTATATATCGGCATGATCACCGCAATCACCAAAAATCCAACCCCTACCCCCATAATTACCATTATTAGCGGTTCAATTGCCGTAGTCAAAGCTTTTATCTTAATTTCACTTTCCGATTCATAAAAAGCAGCCAGTTTGCTTAAAACGCTGTCAAGCTTCCCAGTTTCCTCTCCTACCGAAATCATCTGAGACAATATCGGAGGAAACATCTCCAGTCTGGTAATAGACTCAGCCAAACTTACCCCCTTCTCCACATAAACAGCAGCCTGTTTTATCCCGGCAGAATAGACCCTACTCCCTAAAGTATTCGCCACAATATTTAAAGCATCGAGTATGGGAATACCTGCTCCAAGCAAAACACTAATTGTTCGAGCAAATTCGGTTAAAATAATATCTTTCCTCAATTTTCCCCAAATTGGGATCCTGAAGGTCAACTGCTCCACCACCAACCCGCCGACCTCAGTCCTCGACCAGTTTGAAAAAAATATCACGAAAACTAATATCGCCAAAAACAGAGCATACCAATAATTAACCGCAAAGTCACTGACCGCCATTAGAACTTTTGTAGGACCTGGCAACTCGGCTCCAAAATCCTTATACATCGCCGTCAACTTTGGTACTACAAACACCATCATGATCGACGCGATCACTACCATGGCTATCATGATGATTGTGGGGTAGACCATAGCACCTTTTGTTTTACTTCTAAATTCTCTTTGTTTATCCAGCGCCTCAGCCAATTTGTTCATTACTTGATCAAGAACACCGGCGGACTCTCCTGCCCTTACCATGGCAACATACACCGAAGAAAAACCACCTCCAGAGTCAGCCACCGCATCCGCCAGGGTCGAACCACCTTCTACTGCAGTTAGTATTTTCTCAATCACCGGTTTCAAATTTGATCCGGATTGAGTTTTTAAAATTCTCAATGCCTCCACCAAAGGAAGTCCGGAACCAATCATCGTCGCCATTTGCCTCGTAAAATTTGTAATCTCATCGGCTTTTGGCTTGGAAAACCTTCCCAGAAGCGCTTCGATATTTAGCTGATCTGCCTCATATAAAGCGGTCACCAAAAGGCCCTTACTACGCAAGACACTTGCGGCCTGTTTATCATCAACGGCATCCAAGACCCCACTTGATTGGTTTCCTTGTCTATCTCTAACTTTATATTGAAAAGTTTTCATTCTTATCTTCCGCCTAACAATTTATCTAATAAAGTCGGTCTAATGGCATATTCTAAGGCAGTGGTCTTGTCAATTACATTCTTATTAACCAACTCAGCCAAGCTGTTCTCAATCAACCGCATGCCCAAATTCCCGCTGGTTTGAATCACGTTATCAATTTGGAATGTTTTCCCCTCCCGTATATTATTCCTAACGGCCGGAGTAACCACCATAATCTCCGTTGCCACAGCGCGCTTTCCGGAAATAGTCGGCACTAGACGTTGCGAAAGAACTGCTTCCAAAACCATTGACAATTGAAGCACCACCTGTGACTGTTGTTCTTCGGGAAAACTGTCTACAATTCTTTCAATTGATTGCGAGGCAGAGTTTGTGTGAAGTGTGGCAAAAACCAAATGCCCTGTTTCAGCCACTGTCATAGCTGCTTGCATAGTTTCCGGGTCGCGCATTTCTCCGATATAAACAATATTGGGATCCTGACGCAAAACCGATTTTAAGGCATTACTCCAAGACCTGGTATCTCCGCCCAGTTCTCGTTGACTAATAATTGATTTTTTGTTTTCGTGTATGAATTCAATGGGATCCTCTACTGTAATAATGTGTTCCTGTCGACTGGCATTTATCTCGTCAATTACCGAAGCCAGAGTTGTAGATTTCCCAGCTCCCGTCGGACCGGTTACCAAAATAAAGCCTTGTTTTAGTTTTGCGAATGAATGGCAAATTCCAGGTAAGCCTAATTCATCAATAGTAGGTACTTTGTCAGGAATAAACCTAAGAGACAAAGCGGGAGTCCCTCGTTGAAAATAAGCATTGGCCCTAAACCTAGCCTTGCCGGGAATTTGAATGGAAAAGTCGAGTTCCAGGTTCTTTAGAAACAGTTCTTTTTGACTTTGGGACATGACGCTGGTAATCATGCTCATCACCATGTCCTCATTCATTACTCCTTCAGTGGATACAGACACAAGCTTCCCCATGACTCTAAGAATGGGATAACTATTTACAACGACATGTATATCAGAAGCATCAGCTCCGACTGCTGTGCTTAACAATTTGTTTATTAGTTCTTCAGCTTTTTCCATTAAACTTGTGCTACTCTAATAACTTCTTCCAAGGTTGAAATACCGTCCAAGACTTTGAGGTATCCATCTTGCTTCATAATTATCATACCGTCCTCCATGGCTATTTTCTCAATGGTTGTCGCGTCAGCTCTTTCCAAAATGTGTCTCGCGATTTTTTCCGACACTCTTAGAACCTCAAAAATACCAATTCGTCCCAGATATCCAGTATCACCACACTTATCACAGCCTGCCCCTTTGTAAAGCATAAACGGCACCCCATTCTTCTTTGCTATTTCTGCTTTTTGCTGATTCGATTTAATCCACCCATCAAGTAATTTACCCAAAATATTCTGAATATCCTGTACCACAGCCGCTTCTGGGACATACGGCTGCTTACAATTTTCACAAATGGTACGCAACACACGTTGTCCTATTACTGCGGTCATTGAAGAAGCCAACAAGAATGGCTCCGCTCCCATATCAAGCAAACGGGGCAACGCACCTGCCGCAGAACTCGTGTGAACAGTTGAAAACACCAGATGACCCGTCAGCGATGCCTGAATCGCTAGCTGAGCAGTCTCCTCGTCACGAATTTCTCCCACCATAATAATATTAGGGTCTTGACGCAGGAAAGATCTAAGACCGGAGGCAAAAGTAAGACCAGCTTGTGGATTTACCTGCACTTGATTTACTCCGGACATTTGGTACTCTACCGGATCCTCCAGAGTAACAATATTTACTCTTGGTGTGTTAATCATCGTCAGTAGTGAGTATAAAGTTGTCGTTTTCCCCGAACCGGTAGGTCCGGTAGAAAGTATGATTCCATGAGGAATTCTGATGGCTTCTTCCAAAGTGGCCAGGGCCTTTGCCCGAATACCCAACTCCGATAAAGTAGGCACTCTCCCTGATTTCTTGAGAAGACGCATAACAATTTTCTCGCCATTAACCGTAGGCAGGGATGAAATACGTAAATCGACTTCTCCAAATTCTGAAGTAAAGTTAAAGCGGCCATCCTGGGGGATTCTCCGTTCATCAATTTTCATCCCTGCCAAAATCTTAATTCTGGAAACCAAGGCTGCATGGTAATCTTTGTCCAAAGTTAATTTTTCTTCCAAAATTCCATCAATTCTATATCGCACGCGAGTAATATTTTCCTCTGGCTCGATGTGAATGTCTGAAGCTCGAAGGCGAATGGCATGCTCCAATACTTTTCTGACAATTTCTACAATTTTGGGTTCCTTGATAATCTGCGAAATGGTATCCGAAGTAACCAAACGCACACCTGTATCATCGCTAGCTTCTTTTCCTCTCTTTAACACCCCGGAAATTTCTCCAGATAAACTTTGACTGTAAATGTTGCTTATGAGGGAATCCAAATTACTTTTAGAAGTTAGGTAAGATTTTATTTTGTAACCGGTCCTTTTTTGAAAAAAATCAACTATTGACAAGTCCTCCGGCTTTTCCATGATAAGACTCAGCACTCCAGCTCCCTTATCTAGCTCCAAAGGTACCACTTGATAATTTCTGGCAAGATCTACCGAAACTAGTGCCAACAGCTCAGGACTCACCGTGATTTTTGGTTCGGAGAAATAAGGAATGTTAAGCACTTTTGCTCGGGACTGAGCCAAGTCCTCTTCGGTGATAATGCGTTTCGACAAAAGTAAGTCAGTAAGACTTTTACCACTAGTCATAGCCTCAACCTTTAGTGTGTCAACCTTCCCGGGATCAAGTCTGCCAGATGAAAGCAAAAAATCCAGCAGAGCCTTTTCCTGATAATCCATAACTTAAATATAGCAAATTTCCCACCCTTCCACCGTCTAAGCCTTGATTAATTTCCACGAGTTTATTAAAAAATTGTCAACCGACAATTTGTAATTTATATTTGTTTGTTTAAGGTCGGCCAGACAATCCAAAGCCAGATTCAAGCTCTCCAAACGTTTCTGGTTTACTTCATTCAGTAGGCCGGCTTTTAACTTTAAAATAATCTCCTCTAGCAGTAGGGGAGCCTCATCTTTTGACAGTTGGTCCACAAAGGCAATGATGGCTGAAGGTCCACTACTCCAACACTTTCTAATTTCGGACCAATATTTATCTTCAGAAAGTTTTTCTGAATAATGGTATTCAACAACTCCTCGACTTAATATGGTAGGGGAGAGCAAGTTTTCGTTTTGCACCACCAAAATAAAATTTACTACCACACCCAACTCCTCCATGGGTTTCAATAGTACCGCTTGACATTCAGAACTCAATTGGTCAGCATCCCAAACCACCACGGTAAGATCTTCCCGTTGTCGGGCAATATTTATCGAAGAATATATCCAATCTCTTAGATCCACGACTTTTGCTATACTACCTTCATATCCCAATATAGAATTTTTTGACAAACCTAACTTAGACACCAAGACATCTCTATCGGCAGCGACTATCACGGCTATTTTTGGTAACATATATATATTGTAATCCCCAGATAGACCTATTAAAATGAACCCGCGTATGCTTCGATAAATTTACATCGTAAAATCAATAAACAAAAATGCCGGAACAATCATACACAGCCAAAGATATCACCGTCCTAGAAGGTCTCGAGCCAGTTCGCAAACGCCCTGGAATGTATATCGGTAGTACCGATGAAAAAGGATTGCATCATTTGCTTATCGAAATCGTCGATAACTCGCTCGACGAAGCCATTGGAGGTTTTGCCAAAAACATCTTTGTCTGTCTTCACAAAGACGGCTCTGTCTCTGTCTCCGACGATGGACGAGGTATCCCTACCGACATGCACCCATCAGGAGTCTCCGCTCTTGAGGTTGCCATGACCAAACTTCACGCCGGTGGCAAGTTCACGGAATCCGCCTACAAAGCCTCAGGGGGACTTCACGGTGTGGGAGCTTCTGCCGTTAACGCTCTTTC
>LCJG01000010.1 GCA_000998025.1 Candidatus Collierbacteria bacterium GW2011_GWB1_44_6 | reverse complement strand
AAGCCAAAGAATTAATTGAAAAATATTACCCAGAACCCGCCGAATAGGCGGGTTTTATCTTAAATATTTTTCCAGGAAAGCAACCGTCTTTCCCCAAGCGTCTTTAGTCTCTTCGGGGGCGTAGTTTGCATTGGAGGGGTTGGCGAAGGCGTGACCCACACCGGAATAAATGTATATTTCGTTGACGGTCTTATCTTTATTTAAGTTAGCCTGAAATGCCCTGACGCTTTCGACCGAGATAGATCTATCTTGATCACCGAAAATACCCAATACTGGCCATTTTATATTCTTAAGTTTGGCGGAGTCTGTGGCGAGAGCTCCGTAATAAATAACAGTAGCAGAGAGATCTTTTTCCGCAAGTGATAGCTGCAATGATTGTCCTCCGCCAAAACACCAGCCAAAAGAGGCAACCTTGGTGGCTCCTTTATCGTTAAGGAATTTCTTTGCCGCCCGCATATTTGCCAAGGCTTCCGGCTGCTTGACGGAAGAGACCATGCCCTGAGCTTCTTGCATATTTTGGGCAACTTTCCCGCCATAGAGGTCGACGGCCAAGACTCGATAACCGTTGGAGGAGAGAGATTTGGCCATATCCTTGATGCCGTCATTTAAACCCCACCATTCGTGAATCATGACCACCCCTGGATAGGAACCTTCTTTGTCTGGCTCAGCATAATAGCCGACCGAATTTCCATAGTAGTTGACGTTGGCTGTGATTACTTTTTCCAGTCCAGGAGTAATCATTTGAGATACTGTCTGCTGAGGTATATATTCTGCATCCATCTTCTCAGGACGCCTTTGGAAAAGATATATTCCGGCGATAACAAAAGCGAGGACTATAAGTAATACACCCGCCGCTTTGGGCGGCTTGGTTGTTTTTGCCATTTGAGACCATGGTAACCACTTTTTGATAAATGTCAATATATTGTAAGATTTATTACTGTCAAATGAACAAATATGTCTCCGGCTGTGTGGCCTCCAACTTGCCTATTTATTAGGGACAGCGCTGGGAGTCGCATTTCTTTGGAGTGGATTTAATTGGATATTCTGGGCGGTAACACTGCCGTCGGTATTTTCTTGACCGAAAATAGAAACAGTTTGGCCTTTGGATAAATCGGAAAACGTAGCCACAGCTGCTTTGTTTATCTCAGTTTTGGTCGAGACAAAGACAATTTTACTTCCTCCGTCTACTGTTTTGACAGTAATGGACTTGTCTCTAACATCGGTGATTTCTCCCATAACAGGCCTGATGCCGGTTCGACCATTTTGTGGAGTACCATTGGGAGTAAGGTTAGTACCTCCTCCATTCCTGTTTTGCGTATTACCAAACTGTCTTGGACTAAATACGTTGGTGGAAACTGATCTTTTCGTTTGTTGATATTTCATACCACCGAAGAAGCCGGCAGCAGCAACGACGATAATTACTAACACTGCGACGAGATTGTTGTTTTTCATTTTTGGTTTTAGATATATAAATTAATTAATAATTTTGGAATAATCTGATGGATTCCTGGTCGAGCCAGGAATGACAACACGTGTTTGATATTTATTCATAACGAAGGGCTTCAATGGGCTGCAAACTAGCGGCTCTTTGGGCTGGGTACCAACCAAAGACAACGCCGATAACAGTGGAAACCACAAAGGCCAAGAAAATAGATGCCGCTGAAATAACGAATGCACCTGAAGTTAGCCTGGCATAAATGAAGGCTAGTAAGATCCCCAGAAGTATTCCAAGTATGCCTCCTGTGAAAGTAAGGATTACAGACTCAACTAAAAACTGAGTGATAATGATTTTCTTCTTGGCACCGAGAGCTTTTCTAAGACCAATTTCGCGAGTTCTCTCGGTAACGGTTACAAGCATAATATTCATAATCCCAATACCTCCAACTAGAAGGGAAATAGCAGCTACACCAGAGAGAAGTGTGGTAAATGTACCAGTAACCTGAGAGGCAGTACTGAGCATGTCTGCCTGGGACATGATGGAAAAATCGGCCTTGGTCGGGTCGGTAATCTTGTGCATATCAAGCAAAAGATAACCGATTTCGTCTACAGCTGTAGTCATAGCGGTGGCATCGATTGCTTCTACAGCAATGGAGGTTAAATTCTTGACGCCAAATAGCTGCTTTTGAGCTGTAGTGAGAGGGACGTAGATGCGATCGTCTTGATTGCTAGGACCTGATCCACCTTTTGCAGTAGTAACTCCAATAACGGTAAAATACTGGCTGCCGATGCGGATTTTTTGACCTAGCGGATCGACCCCTTCACCAAATAAATCAGTAACCACGGTTGGCCCCAGTACCGCCACCTTGGTCATGGAGTTCACATCTCGCTCAGTGATAAAGCTGCCACTGGAAACCGAAACACTATGAACCCCTGCGTATATTGGAACCACACCCAGGATCGTGGTATTGGTATTGTTACTTCCGGTAATGACCTGTGACCGGCCGGAATATTCAGGAGAGACATTCTTAACTGTGGTAATCTTCGGTGAGGTAGCAATAGCGGTAGCGTCTGCATTTGAAAGAGTCGCTTGGCTTCCTGCGGCACCCCGAACTGTTCCGTTTCTCTGAGATCCGGAGGAAATCGTAAGCAAATTAGATCCAAGTGACTGGATTGTCGACTGTACTGACTGCTGACTAGCCTGACCCAGGGAAACCAAAGCAATCACCGAACCAATACCGATTACTATTCCTAACATGGCAAGACTGGTTCGCAGTTTATTTAAGGTCAAACTACTTATACTTTCTAGAATGATTTCAGATATTTCCATATTATTTATGAGAATGAAAGTAAGTGATTCTCTTTGTATTTTTGATGTCACCCACTATTTTGCCATCGCGCATGGTGATCACCCTTTTGGCGTGTTCCGCGATATCTGGTTCATGGGTAATCATGACAATCGTATGGCCTTTTTCATTGATTTTTTTAAAAATTTCCATAATTTCTTCGGCTTGGACAGAAGCGATATTGCCGGTGGGTTCGTCGGCTAAAATAATGGCCGGGTCGAGAGAAATGGCTCTGGCAATAGCAACTCTTTGCTGCTGACCACCGGATATCTGATTGGTCGTATGATGCAAGCGATCGCCCAGACCCACCATGGTCAAATATTTGATTGCCAGCTCTTCTCTTTGTTCTTTGGGTACACCGGCATAGGCCATGGGTAACATGACATTCCTAAGTGTGGTAGTCCTGGGAAGCAGATTGAAAGCCTGAAAGACAAAACCGATTTTTTTATTTCGGATGTCTGCCAGATCGTCGTCCGACAAGCTCTCTACATTCTTACCGTCCAGAATATATTCTCCACTTGTGGGCTGATCTAAAGCTCCTAATATGTGCATAAGAGTGGATTTTCCTGATCCAGACGGACCCATAATGGCCACAAATTCACCTTTGTTTATTTTGAAAGAGACATCATCAAGGGCCATGGTCTCAATAGCCTCTGTCTTGTAAATCTTAGAAAGAAGACTCGCGGTGATAATGGGGTATTCGTTGGGCATAGATGTATTAAAGTTGCATGCGAAAACCGCCACCAGGATTCCCAAAGACGGAGGTAGAAGATCCGGTAGTGGTTTTGGTGTTCCCCGTAGAAGTGGAGGTCACGACACTATCTCCTTCGTTGACTCCGGACTTAATGGCGGTTTGGGTATCGTTACTTAAGCCGACTTCCACTGTAACCGTTGAAACTTTTCCATCTTTTAAAATCTCGACTAATAATTGGTTGTTCTTGGTCTGGATGGCGGATGAGGGAATGATAACAGTGTCATCAGTTGAGGCAACAATTATTTCCGCGTTTAGAGCCATGTTGGTATAAATGTTTAGTGTTGTTGGATCGAGAAGTATTGAAGCTGAGTAAGAGGTAACCCCAGAACTAACACTACCACTGGTATTGACAGCTAAAACAGTTCCCGTGAGAGTGGTGTCTGGAAAGGCGTCCATGGTTATGCTTACTTTCTGGCCAGACTGGACCTTGGTAACATCCACCTCTGTCAAACTGACTGTGGCTTGATATTTGCCTTCTGGATTTTTGATAGCGCCAATTTTTTGAGAAGTGACCGAGGAAGAATTCGTAGTAGAATCTGTACCGGTACTGACTGTGATAGAGCCTGAACCGTTTGTACTGGAAAGAACTACACCGGGAGCAAGAACTAAATTGTTTACAACACCGTCGGCCGGAGCATACACCGTACTGGATACTTTTTGGTAATTACGGTAGGCCGCTAATGATTTTGCTTGTGAGACTGCGATGTTCGAGTCGGCAATTTGAAAAGACTTTATGGCAGCATCATAGGCTTCCTTGGCTTGGGGGTATTCTTTGGCAACGATATCGAGCTCGTTTTGAGTGTAAGGACGCTTTGTGTCTGGATTCCAGCCGCCGGAAATTGAGTCTCTCTGAGCAGTTTCGGCGTCAGCCAGTGCCTGTTGTCTTTGAAGCATGGTAATTTCGGAGGTTTGCTTGGAGGTAAGCGAGTTCTTGGCCGTAACCTGGGCTGTCTGGTAATTGTTCCAAGCGATTGTTTGATTTAATTTGCCATCGTCATCTAAATTGATTTCAGCCATTTTCTGGTCTTTTTTAACAGTGTCACCGTTTTTAATAAAGACTTTACTGACAGTACCGGTGGCTCCGGTGGTGACATAGGTAGTGTCGCCCGAAGTGATGGTACCGGAGGCTGTGATTGAAGACACCAGCAAACCTTTCTCTGCAATTGAAGTCACATACTGCAGAGTGCCGGACTTCTTGGAGGTGAGATACCAATAGCTGCTTCCACCCACAATGACGAGAAGTAGTAAGGAAGAAATTAGTCGATGGGACTTTATAAGTGTAGATATTTTTCTAATAGTATTCATGTTTATTTGGATGTTAGTGTCTAATGCTGAATGTTTGCTGAAGATCAGAGGTGGTTAATTGTGGGTAACTTTATTTCAAAAGTACTCCCTTGACCTACCCTGCTAAACACGGCGATGGTTCCGCCGTGATCCTCAACTATTTTTTTGGCGATCGAAAGACCTAACCCAAAACCAGTAGAATCTCGTTTTGACCTGGCGGCATCGCTTCTAAAAAACCGATCAAAAATGTGGGGAAGATCTTTTTTGGCAATCCCTATGCCTTCGTCTTGGATGGTTATCTTGGCACATTTAGATACCGATTCACTTTTGATCACGATTTTGCCACCTTTGTGGCTGTATTTGATAGCGTTGTCAAGTAATAAAGTAAAAAGTTCTGACAAATTCTGGCTGCTCCCCGATACTTTGGCGGATATATTGGCGGTGTTCTCGATTGAGACATTATTGTTTTTGGCGATGTTCTCGATGTTTCTTAGCGATTGGGCGATTGTTTTATTGATATCGACTATTTCGGTTTCAGTTTTGACTAGATGTTTCTGAGTGGATAGGCTCAAAAGATTGTCTGAAAGTAACTGAAGCCTGTTGACATCATTTAAATTTTCCGAAAGCAACATCTTGGCATCCTTCAGAGTAATGCCCTTGTCACGCAAACCGACTTCAATGGCGGATTTTAGAGATGTTAGCGGTGTCCGAAGTTCATGAGAAGAGTCACTAATGAAACGGTTCTGTTCACTTACCATGTCCTGAATAGGTTTCAGAGTTTTTCCTGCTAGAAAATAGCTCAAGCCTCCGGCAATGAAGAAAATTACCCCGTTGATAAAAACCAGGGTTACGGCGATGCGTCTCCCAGCATCATCAATAAACTCCGAGTCCAATGCCTCAGGTGGAGACAGGGGACCAAATTTTCTCTCGATGCGGAATCTTTGGTCTTGAACGAATCCTTGAACTTGACGAAGAAGCATATTGTGGATAACTATGCTAAAAAAAACAGTGATAGAAAGTAAAATCAGCAAATACCATGATGTGAGAACTAGTCGTGCTTGTTTGAACATCTTTAACCCTCTATTTTGTAACCAAAACCTCTAATGGTTTTTATTAATGCAGGCCTGTCTGTGAAAGGTAAATCAACTTTTCGCCTAAGGTTTCTGATATAGACCTCGACGGTGTTTGGTAGGACGTCAGCATCATAATCCCAGACGTGGTTAATTATTTGCTCTTTAGAGAGAATCTTCCCGGAATGATCCATTAGATATTCAAGAAGAGTGAATTCTTTGCTGGACAAATTGATCTCGACACCTCTCCTGACTAAAAAAGATTGCTTGTTCAAACTCAGATCCCCGACCGTCAAGATATCAGGTATTGATTTTTGAGGACGTCTGGATAGCGCACGTACCCTGGCGAGAAGCTCTTCAAAAGAGAATGGTTTGGTTAAATAATCGTCCGCTCCAGAGTTCAGACCAGAAACCTTGTCTTGGAGCTGGCCCTTGGCGGTCAATATTAAAATTGGAGTCTGGATCTGTTTTTTCCGGAGGTCACTGACGACACTTAAGCCATCCTTACCGGGAAGCATAAGGTCTAGAATCAATAAATCGTAGACTCCCTCAGAAGCCAAATCAAAACCAGATATGCCATCGTAAGCTAAATCAACAACAAAATGCTCTTGTTCCAGACCTTTTTTCAGGCTACCAGCTATCCGATGTTCATCTTCAACGACAAGTATTCTCACCTCTTGAATTATACCCTTGAAGCTGAAATCCAGCTGAAGGATGACTAAGCAGAGGCTTGATATACTAGGGGTATGGCGAAACAAGCAGATTTTATTACCCTGGAGGGACGGAACATGGTTAAGGATGCTCTTAGCTCCAGCCAAAATATAACCTCGCTGATGGTGGCTTCCGGATCCATGAAGGACCAAAAAATCATCGAGATCGTGGAAATGGCAAAACGTAAGGGGATAAATGTTCAGATATTAAACTCGGATGAACTGGAAAAACTGGCTGAGTCAAAGAACCCACAAGGAGTGATCGCCATGATGGAGGTTCCCGAAGAGTCATCCCTGGAACAAATACTGAGAGACAAAAGAAATGCTTTTATTCTTCTCTTAAATCACATCGATTACGAACAAAATTTGGGGGCGATTATGAGGACTGCCTGGGCGGCAGGAGTAGACGCCGTAGTGGCATCTCCAAATGGAGTCCACGAGATTACACCGGTGGTCGCAAAGATCTCCATGGGTGGTGTGGCTTATGTACCCCTGATTCCCATGAGCCTGTTTCAGGCCATGAAGCTTTTACATAAATATGCGGTGCCAGTGATCGGAGTTGAGGTGGATATGGGAAAAACTATGTACGAAACAAAGCTAATGGGACCGGTGGCATTCTTAATGGGTGGTGAAGCAGAGGGAATTTCGGAACCACTGCAAAAAGAATGTGACTTTTTTGTGAATATTCCGATGAATAAACAAGTAGCTTCTCTAAATGTCAGCGTAGCAACGGCTTTGGTGCTGTTTGAAAAGATCAGACAAGAAAAATCTGTATAAATGTAGGAAATCGTGCTAATATTTTGTTATGGAAGTGGTATACAAAACGGCACAAACAAACGAAGAAATAAGAAATTGGGTTACCCTTCATGAGGGTAAGCCCGCAAAGATAAACGATCCGGACATAGTACAGGACAAAATAGGATTGAGAATAAACTGGCCTGGAAAAAAAGATGAAGGGATGCTTAGCGAAGGCCGAGAAACCACAAAAGACATTTCTTGGGATGAATTTTTCCTGATAATGGAGGAGAATCACCTACTGTTTTTATATTCTGATGACGAAGGAATAAATCCTACCTGGAGATACAAATTTATAAATGAAGAGAACGGGTTAGAGATCGAATAGGCAATATTGAGGATTGCTTATTTTTCCTTACTATGACGTAAACCTTCCGGACTGATTCCAAATTCCGAAATCAGGAGGTAGTCGACAGCTTCGCGAAGATGTCTTTTGGATCCGTCGTTTTGAATTATTTCATCCGCCATTTCCAGACAAACACTCACCTGCTGTCCTGACTCCGGCTCACTTTGACCAAGATCTCGATTGTTGGCTAAATGAAAGTCTGCTTCGGTGAGACCATCTTCCCCTCTGATACCGGCTCTTTCGAGATACCACTTTAGTCTATTTTCCTCTGAGGCATTGATACCAATGATGTGGATGTCCAAACTTTCACAAAGAAATTCGATCTCTGAAGGATTCCTTAGGCCGTCAAAAACCAGAAGTTCTTCATCTCCAGACAACAACTCTAGGCTCCTCTCTGCGAGTATGTGACTACCAAAAGTGTTCCTTAGACTGTTGCCGATATTCTGTAGATTTTCTCTTTGAGGAGGAATACCTAGCGAGAAAGCTTCTTCCCGAACACGATCCGAGAGACTGAAACAAATAAATCCTAAATTTTTTAAATATTTGACTACCTCACCTTTCCCCGAGGCAATGGGGCCAACCAGACCGATAGCTGTCCTTTTCATAAATTAAGTGTACATTCTTGACAGAGTTTTGGTAACATAGTTTTTATGGCTGCAAAGTTTAAACAAATATTTGAGGAGATGGTAAGTAAATATGAAAAAGAATTTGATACCTTTCAAGAGCTCCATGACAAATATGAGAAAGATCCTAAAAATTGGCAGGATGAATTTAACAGCGAAGGAGCCAAAATAATGGAAATTGTCCACACTTATGAAGACAGACTCTGCGGGCACATGGAAAATACTCAGAACTCTACTTACTCGGCCAATTTGGCGGAGAAATTTAGGAACGAGATAAAACGTTATCTGCCTAAGTTGGACATGATAGGGGTGACGGTGGGATGACTATTTACCGCATTCGGTTTTGATTTTTTCGAGGAGGGCATTGCAAAACTGATCTGAAGCAGTCTTCCTGATTTGTTCTATCTGGGAGGCTGCGAGACTGGCAGCCTGCTTACTGATCTCGTCTGTGATGGTCTTGAGAGGTGAATCTCCGGTGTACTCTGTGTCGACTCCCATGACTTTTGGAGTAGGGATTTGTATTTTATCCGGTAAAACATTATTTGCCATGTTCACTGCTGGACTGACGACAGAGGACTGAAACTTGGGGTTTTTAACATAGTAATCTACAGGTCCGGAAATCTGTGGAAACATTTTGTACACTCCGAATAACGCAAGGCTGATAATGAAGATCCGAATAAATAAATTATCCATTATGATTTACAAATGGTTTTGATGTCTTCAAGAGCTCTAGCGGTCTCTTCCCTGGTGAGAATATCCGATACACTATGCTCATCGATAGCATTTTTTAGCCTGGAACAAGATACAATTCCCCGAACAAGCAACTGCTGTATCTTGTATCTGGGAATATGATACATCAGGGTAATCGGATGGAGACCTGAGGCGATAATGAGATCTGCCAAGCCATTATTTTTAGGATATAGCCAGGTAGTGAGCTCCAGACCGACACATCCGGCGTAATCGAGAACTTCTGATGTAACCTTGGTATTGGTAACTAACCAAGGAAGGTACGTGATTTCCGTACCATGACCTTGCTCCATTGCTGATTTGACGTCAAGATATCTGGCGTAGGTATACAAGGCGACTTGAATATCGGTTTTTACTCCTGGACCATTGTGGAATTTGCACTCGATAAAAAACTGTCGATTATCTTTTTTTGCAACTACATCGATTTCATGAGTGACACATTTACCAAGGACAATAACACTAACTTCGGTTTGAAAACCTTTGGAATTAAGAGCGTCGGAGACGATAGTCTCCAAAGGGTGTCCTGAGGGCCCCAAATCCATAATAGCTCTTTTGAGGCCGTAGTTATAATAATTATTTACTGGGGCATTCTCTTTTAGAAAATTGGAGATGTGCTCATGGATATCGCCAGTCGAGATGCCGGGCTTCATGTGACTCTTTAGATACTCAACTGTTTGGGCTGCAACGTCGACGGAAAGACCAGACGAAGCTAACGACTTGGTCAGCTTGGATTCGTCATAATGCTCCTGCTCTCCAGAAGCTTTGGTTACGGTAATAGGGCTTAGGGTAATCACTGAATTTATATTAGCAGAGTACACTATAATATGAGTATGAAAATGAGCAAGATGGGCGTGAAGCCCGAAAAATTGGCGTCAAAAGAAGCAGACACGATAAACCACAAGCTATTAGTTCAAGCAGGCTTTGTAAGACAGCTAATGGCCGGTGTTTATACCTATCTTCCTTTGGGGCTGAGAGTTCTAAGAAAGATTGAAAATATCGTCCGAGAGGAAATGGACGCCA
This sequence comes from Candidatus Collierbacteria bacterium GW2011_GWB1_44_6, assembly GCA_000998025.1. GTDB lineage: Bacteria > Patescibacteriota > Microgenomatia > UBA1400 > MFAQ01 > UBA10133. The sequence goes on along the minus strand of LCJG01000010.1, from coordinate 7,127 downwards.
TTGGTGGTGAAGAAATTCTCATGCCAATGCTTCATCCGGCCGAAATTTGGAAAAAAACGGGCGGCTGGGACAGTATTGACGTTTTATTTAAACTAAAAAGTAGAACCGATAGAGACTATGCCCTAGGGCAGTCACAGGAGGAGGTGGTGACCCCGACGATGAAAGAGTTTATAAAATCTTACCGGGACTTACCTAGAATGCCTTACCATATTCAATGGAAATTTAGAGATGAACTTAGATCGAAGTCGGGGATACTCCGAGGTAGAGAGTTTTTGATGAAAGATATGTACTCTTTTCATTTGGATCAGGCCGACTTTGATAGATTTTATGAGGTAGCCAAACAAGCTTATTTGAAAATTTATGCCAGAATGGGGCTTCAAGCTAAAGTGACCGAGGCATCTGGAGGTGCCTTTTCCGAAAAAATATCCTATGAATTTGAAGTGCTCACGGACGCGGGAGAGGCGAATATTTTGTATTGTGACTCTTGTGAGTTCTGTGTGAACATCGACGACATTACTTCATATAAAGAGGGTGACAAGTGCCCAAAATGTGGAAACTCCAAACTGAAACCTTCGATAGCGTCGGAGGTCGGAAACGTTTTTGATTTGGGAGATAAATATTCCAAAGCCTTTGATCTCAAGGTGGCAACTAGCACCGGTGAACAAATTTATCCAATTATGGGGTGTTACGGAATTGGCGTAAGCAGGACCATGGGAGTAATTGTCGAAAAATTCCACGATGACAAAGGTATTTTGTGGCCGGCAGAAGTTGCTCCTTACACAGTTCACCTGATTGATATAAAACAACAGGAAAAGGCTCAGGAAATATACAATCTGCTTGACTCAAAAAACATTGAAGTGCTGTGGGACGACAGGGAGATTAATGTAGGCGGAAAATTCTCTGACGCTGATTTGATTGGCTGCCCATGGAGAGTAATAGTATCCGATAAAAGCCTGACGACAAACGAAATAGAAGTAAAGGCCAGACAGAGTGATGAGCCGGAGATGATGAGCCTGGAGCAGTTTATCAGTAGATTGAAGGGTGATTGATGTTCTAGGGCTGACAGTTCACCTTTATGGATTGCTGATAGGTCTAGGGGTTTGGGTAGGACTGGAGCTATCACAGCGTATTTACCCAAAATTCAAAAAGGAAATAGAGGATGCCTTTTTTTGGGCACTGATACCGGGACTTTTGGGAGCCAGGCTCTATCATGTGATTGATTTTTGGGATCGCTACTACCGAGATAGCCTATGGAAAATATTTGCATTTTGGGAAGGTGGATTGGGAATTTGGGGAGCGATTGCCGGAGTGGTTATAGGTCTATATATATATAGTATGGTAAGAAAAATTAACATGTGGAGTCTGCTGGGCTCTTTTGCCGTGGGTGCTCCAGTGGCTCAAGCGATTGGAAGGCTGGGGAACTTTGTGAACGGAGAACTATATGGAAAGAACGGTGAGCCACTGTTTGCATACGAATCCATTCTCAACTTAATTCTTTTTGTGATTCTTTGGAATGCGGCAAAAAGAACCAGGAAGGGGGGGAATCTTTTTGGAATTTATCTGGCAGGATACGGATTGATACGCGTCCTGCTCGAAGGAATGAGACCAAATGAAATAATCTGGAGAGTAGGAGAAATACCGGTGGCAATAATTTTCGGGTGTCTGGCGATAGCTATTGGAGCCTGGATTGCTTCAGGTCGCGCACGAGATTCGCAATGACGGTTAGGAGAAAACGATCTTGACCACATCGTCCATGTTTTTGGCAAAGTAGAACCTTAAGTCCTTTTTTACCTTTTCCGGAAGATCGACCATGTTCTTTTCGTTGTCCCTTGGAAGGATAACCTGTTTTATGCCAGCTCGGTGAGCAGCAACCACTTTTTCCCTGACTCCTCCTATTTCCAAAGCCCGGCCACGCAGGGTGACTTCCCCAGTCATAGCTAAATCTTTTGGAACCGGCTTCCTGGTGAAAGCAGAAATTATCGCGGTAGTGATGGCTAAACCCGCACTGGGACCGTCTTTGGGAACTGCACCCTCCGGAACATGAACATGGATATCGGATTTGGCAATTTTCTCCGGCTTTATCCCTAATTCTTGGCAATGAGACCTGACATATGAGTATGCGGCCTTGGCGGATTCTTTCATAACATCCCCAAGCTGACCCGTAAGTGTGACTTTGCCTACGCCGGGCATCAGAGCTACTTCGATAAATAGGATATCACCTCCAACTTTGGTGTAGGCTAGTCCAGTAACAAGACCGATCTGATCGGTATCTTCTGCCAGTGTGTGACTATACATGATCGGGCCAAGATATTTGTGGATTAGTTCTTTGGTTAAGGCTGGAAGAGTATTGCCAGAAGCTTTTACCTTGGCTGCCTTGCGCATAATGGAAGCAATTTGTCTCTCCAAGTTGCGGACACCGGCTTCTCTCGTGTAGTGACGGACTAGATAGCGAAGTATCGATGAACTAATTACGACATCATTTTTTTCGAGAGCGTTGACTTCGGCTTGTTTTTTTAATAAATATTTCTTGGCAATATTAAATTTTTCTTCTTCGGTATAGCCCGAGAATTCAATTACTTCCAAACGGTCTCTAAGGGCGGGTGGAATTGTATCTAAAACATTAGCGGTGGTAATAAAAAGCACTTGGGAAAGATCGTAGGGGATGTCCAAATAATGATCTTGGAAAGCAAAATTTTGTTCCGGATCAAGGGCCTCGAGCAAGGCTGAGCTAGGGTCACCCCTAAAGTCAGCGCCGATTTTGTCGATTTCGTCCAACATAAAAACCGGGTTGTTTACACCGCTATCCTTAAGGGACTGAATAATACGACCCGGCATAGCCCCAACGTAAGTACGGCGATGACCACGGATCTCAGCTTCGTCTTTAACGCCACCAAGTGACATTTTGACGAATTTTCTGCCAACAGCTTTGGCTATCGAACGACCTACTGAAGTTTTTCCGACACCCGGAGGGCCGACGAAACAGAGAATTGTCGGGGGCACGGGGGCGTGTTTATTGGTGTTTTTTACCTGATCGGCTTTGAGCTTTAAGACCGCAATATATTCCAGTATCCTCTCTTTGACCTTTTCCAGGCCATAATGATCTTGGTTGAGAACTCTTTCTGCTTTTAACAAAGAATAATTACTCTTTGAATATTCACCCCAGGGGAGCTCCAAAATGGTTTCTATCCAAGTTCTGAGATATGAAGTTTCAGGATTGTGCATAGAAAGCTTGGCCAGACGATCAAGTTCTTTGGTGATTTTAGTATGGATATCTTTGGGAAGCTTGGCTTTTTTTAGTTTGGTTTTGAGCTCGCCTATCTCTTCTTCCTCACCACCTTCTCCCAATTCTTTTTGGATGGCTCGCATTCTTTCTCTCAAGACAGCCTCCTTCATACTTTCGTCAAATCTCTTTTGAGTTTTATTTTCGATCTTCTTTTCCAGTTCCAGTATTTTTATTTCTTCATTTAGGCGATCACAAATAAATTTGAGTTTACTTTCCGTAGAGTTATCTTCCAGAAGTTGCTGCTTTTCCTCGTTTTTGACATTGATAACGGAGGATATTTGATTGGCAATCAGTAAAGGATCTGAGGAATTGAGAATTTTTGTCAGGACGCCTTGTTCTATGTTGGCTTTTCCTAATTCTGCCGCTCTTTTTATTTCTGACACAGCTCGATTGGCCAGAGCTTGAATTTCATTTGAGGAACCAAAATTTTCATCGATCACCTCTACTACAGCCCAAGTGCGCCCATCTCTTTGTTCGAGTTCTGAGATTTTAACTCTGAATAGACCTCTGACAATTGCGTGAAGCTCATCGTTGACCGGCAATGTTTTAATTATTTTACAAACCGTGCCAGTAGTGAAGTAATCTGAGAGACCGGTGGCGGTGGCTTTGGAATCTATTTGAGAAACAAAACAGACTTCTTGCTCGTTGGCGTGGGCCTCGTTGATACCGGTGATGGAAGCGGGGCGGCCAAAGGTAAGAACTGCTTCGGTGTCCGGAAAAATTACACCTTCTCTTAAACCAATAAAGGGTACTAAACTTGTTTGAGAATTGAGTTTTTTAGCTTCGTTTTCTGCCATAGTTTAAGATTTTAGCAGAACACACCGCAAATTGCTAATCATTTAAATCTGAGCCCCAAAAGGATCGTGGCGAACACCGTAAGCAACATAATAATCATAAAGAATGGGAGGGAGAATTTACGTATGGCCATATTATTTCACCAACAAATTTTCTTCCTCAGACCAGAGGTGATTATCCTTGACTTTGGCGTAAGCTCGAAAGAAAACCCTACCGGGCTTATCAAACGTAATATTCTGATCAAAGCTCCCTGGTAGACTAAAAATTCCAGTGGAATAATCAGTTTGAAAGTTGGGGTATCCGACAGCTTGGGGAGAATCCAGTAAAGTTAGGGCGCTTGGAGAGGACTCGTAACCCCAATAGATTGTCGTGAAAGTTGTTTTAAGATCCGGGGAGGCAACAATATTCCAAATAAAGGATCCCCGGCTGCCGGCGAAAATATCCTGAGGATAAGAAACAAAGCTAATTCCAAGCGGCGCCGGACGAGTTTCCTGGATGGCTTTTTGGGCTTGTAGATAGTTATAAAACACCAGCCCCAAAAACAGGATAAAGGCGGCAAATAGAGGCAAGAGGTATTTCTTGATCATAGTCACTTATGTTACCAGTTTACCAGCAATCAACGAGAGAATATTCTTTTCTATTCTTTGATGAAGTCAGCTGTCCGCTTGATAGCTAAAGTAAATGAGCTTCCGGTCAAATTGTGTCCACCTGACCGGTACTCGAATAATTCTGAGATGATGTCTGTTTGATTTAAAATACTGACCAAATTACGACTATAGCCGATGCTCACTACCGAATCGTTAAGCGCATGATGTATTTGGACTGATCCCGTAACGTCGTCCAAATAATTGGTGGCCGGAACCTGCTTCCAAAAAGAACTATTTGGATCAAACTGTCCGTAAGTGTCGGTTAAGGCTTGGCGTTTCTTTTGAGATGGTGCCCCGCTTGGTAGAGGGCGGTAGCTGGCGTCATTGATACGAAACTGACGCATATCTTCGTAGGTATAGACAGCACCAGCCCAAATTACTATTTTTTTGATCTCGGGATTTATCACAAAACTCCTGAGTACAATATTCCCGGCCATGCTATGACCCCAGAGACCAACTTTGTCTGAATCGATACCTGGATAGTGCTTGAGAGCGGAGAAGGCGTTTAGAGTGTCAATTACGTAGTCCGAAGAGTAATAACCACCACCCGGATCCCCTTCTGAAGAACCATGCCCCCGAAGGTCAATTTTTAGGACGGCAATACCATTTCTGGCCAAGGAATCTACGTATTGAGCGTAGTTTCTGGTGGTTTGATACTGCTTGGGGGGAATGTATCCATGTACAAAGACAACCGCAGGCCAACCGGCATCGGGAGGAATACCTTTCGGCATGATCAACAAGCTATTAATATTTAACCCATCGGAGTCGTAACTTGTTTTGTACGAAGTGTGTGACGAAGAATCAGCATATTTAATGAGTGGAGATAGGCTACTCAGATATTTCCGAGATCTAAGGTAGGGTATGGTGATCTCCTCGAAGGGAAAGGGGTCAACAGAAAGAGACTTGATATCGCCAATCACTGGTGAAGTGACCATCACCTTTCGGGTCTGAAAAACTAGACTGATAGAGACAATGATAATGACTAATAGAAGATAGTGTTTGATGAAATTAGTCTATCTTATTTTGAAATAGATTGTGCCAGGAAGGACTTTGTGTCCGTGAGACCGGCGAATTTATGGCTGATAATACCTAGGTTGGTGGCGGCCTTAAGATTTCCCTCGTTGTCGTCAAAATAGAGATATTCACCCGGGGAAAAATCGTGATTTTCGATAATTTGAGTGAAGGATTTGGGGTCCGGTTTTACATACCCAGTTTCCCAAGAAAAATATTGTTGATCAATCTCTTCGAAGAGTTCCGGATACAAGTGCCGGTAATTATTTGTCCTTTCGGGAAAATTGTTTGAAAGAACAATTATTTTTAGACCTATTGCTTTGAGCGTTTTAAGATGGTCGAGCAACTCTTGGTTCAAACTTTCTCCATCAAACCAGAACTTGAAAAATTGTGAGTAAGAAATATTTAACCGATCCAACACTGGCTTCCAAGCTTGTCTTGAATCCGCTCCCGGAACACGGACTTGGGCAAGCGCATCTTTGAGAAGGGGCCATATTTCGTCTGCAGGAACATGGAATTCTTTTTCGACCCTGATACTGACCGGGCCAGAGTCGTTAATCAGTACTCCATTCATATCAAAGATAACGGCTTTGATTTTGTTCATTTGTCAATTATAGTCGTTTGTTTTTGTCGATACTTCTTTTTTTGGGCATAGTAAAACTCATCATTGTTCTTACCAGCAAACATTTTTTCTGGATATTTTTCTTCGTTGTGTTTGTACTTTTGCTCTAACGCATCAACAATATCAATGCCGGTTTCGTGACAAAAAATAGTGAGGTACCAAAAAACGTCAGCGACTTCAAACTTGATTTCGGTTATGTTCTTGCCATCTAGCTTTGATTTATCTACCGGATTCTTGCCACCATCCCATTGAAAATGTTCAAGGAGCTCCGCCGCCTCAATAACGATTGATTTAGCGATATCTTGTGGGAGTGGGTGCCAGCCCCGAAGATGATTAAACCCGATTATTTTGGTCATTATTTGCTTGAGATGCGTAGTGTTCATTTTATTTTTTTTGAAAATATTTTTTGCCCAGGAGCTTTTCCGGTAGCAAATCGGCCTCTGAGTACATTTCATAATCAGAACCATATCCAAGATTTTTCATTAATTTTGTGGTGGCGTTGCGTAGGCTTAAGGGGATAGGAAGATTGCCGAAACGACTGACATCCGATTGAGCGGCTCTTAGGCCATCGTAGGCGCTCCGATTTTTGGGTGAGTTGGACAGATAGACAACGCCGTGAGCGAGATTGATGGCGCATTCGGGATAGCCAATGGTATTGCATGCCTGAAAGACGGCGTTGGCGACAACCAGCGCAGTAGGCTGGGCAACACCGATATCTTCGCTAGAAAAGATGATGAGACGGCGGGCTATAAAAAGAGGGTCTTCACCG
>LCJG01000009.1 GCA_000998025.1 Candidatus Collierbacteria bacterium GW2011_GWB1_44_6 | reverse complement strand
ATGGATGAGATTAGTTTTGGGTATTGCTTTGGTAATCGTGGGTATAGTCATCGCGGTACGGTAGTAACTCGTGATACATTATAGTTAAATGTCACCAAAAAAATTAATCGGGAAGGTTATCTTTAAAGAGAATTTGGTAGGGAAAAACTATCTGGTGAGAATTTCGTTTGATGAGACCTTGGATTTTCTCCCAGGTCAGTATACTAGTCTGAAAGTAAGTGAGGAGGGTATGCGACGGTCTTATTCGGTAGCCAGTTTGCCAGGGGAAAAGAGCATAGATTTGTTGGTGGATGTAACTCCTATGGGCGTGGGGTCTAAATATATTTTGGGGCTTAAGGTGGGTGACATGGTAGAGGTTCTGGGATTTTTGGGGAAGTTTACGATAGATCCATCGTTACAATATGAAGCAAAACATATATTGTTTTTGGCAACAGGAACAGGTATAGCACCATTTAAGCCAATGATAGAGGACCTGCTTTACAGAAAACATTACCCAGAGGAGGTGAGACTGATATGGGGTATGAGACATGAAGAAGAACTGTATTGGCTCAAGGAAATGGATAATATAAATCGCGACTTTGATAACTTCAAATTTGAGACAGTGATCTCCAAACCAAGCGATGATTGGCCTGGTTTCCGGGGACATGTTGGAGACGTGGTAGATGATCTTCGTCAGGATTGGTCCACGACCCTGGTCTATCTCTGTGGGGCGCCGGAGATGATCACTGAAATGGAATTGAAACTGAGGGAAAAAGGGGTGCCAGAGGCTCATGTATTCTATGAAAAATATTATTGATTCCGACTTTGGGTTGTTTGCAAAGATCGCTGAGGTGGATGTCTTTGTTGAGCACGAGAACAAACTTGGAATTGAGATAAAAAGGGAATTGATCGACAAGAATGAAAATACACTGGTCTTTCAAGTATCGGTGACAAATAACAGCAACGAACCAATAAACGTATACGCAATAGAGATAGGTGAATTTATTTTTCCCGGAAAAGCAATAAAAATATTGGAGAATGGTTGGGGACATTCGAGTTTTTCCGGTTACAGGGAAAAATTTGTGAGTTCAAAACGAAGGAGGTGGTTTTTGAAGAGAGATCAGAACCCGTTTTCGTTTAATAGTGAATACGGATATTTAAAGGGGTCGCTTATCAGTGAGTGGTACACGCAAATAGTGCAGGAGGATAAGAATTTGGTCATTGGAGCAGTTACTACAGCAGACCAGTTTTCGCAAATCTATATGGTGCAGGAAAGTAGCGGTTTGCGAGTCCGGGTGACATGCCAGGTCGACGGACTGCAGCTAAAACCAGGCGAATCCCTCCGATCGGAAAAAGTTGTTTTTGTGGTGGACAGTGAGGTTGGACATGGTTTATACAGACTGGCAGACGATATAAAGAAATACTCAAAGACTAGGAGTGTAGCGAGTCCTCCGGTGGGGCTCTGCAGTGCATATTACTATCAGGGTAACGTGGTTTCAGAAGAATACCTGGAGGCTCAAATTAGGGCTCTGTCGATGTTTCCTAAGAGGTCAGGACTCAAATATATCGAGATTGATGCAGGCTACTCTGTGTGGGGTGATTGGCTGGAAATAAATAGCAGTTTCCCAAATGGACTTTTAAAGATGGCCGACAAGATCAAGAAACTAGGCTATAAACCAGGGATATGGCTGGCCCCTTTGGTGGCGGATCCGAAAAGCAAGCTATATAAAGATCACTCGGAATGGTTTTTGAGGGACGATGAAGGTAGTGTGGTCGAGGGCAGGCAGAGTACCCCGGTGGATTTTCTGCCCGGACTATCGCTGAAAGTACTAGACCCCACACATCCGGGGGCACAAAAATATTTAACAAAGGTGATTAAGCAGTTTGTTGCTTGGGGATTTGAACTGATTAAAGCGGACTTTACGTCAGGGGTTTGTTTTTCAACTAATTATGTCCACCCCATGACTAGAGCTCAGGCATTGAGATTGGGGTACCAAACAGTCCGTGCGGCCGCTGGAGAGAACGTTCATATTTTGTCTGGCATCACCCAGTTGTCACCCTTGGTGGGAGTGGTAGACTCGGTGAGAGTGGGGGTGGATACCATAAATCCTTTTGTACAGAAGATGCCTGTTATTGGCAAGGAGGTCAATAATTATATGTTTAAAGAAAACATGAGGAATAGTGTTGCTAGACTGTTTTTGAATGGAAAAGTGTGGATAAATGACACTGATTGCTTTGTGGGTAGATTGGGAACGGGACTGACTGCTTCTCAGGAGGATGAGCAATATAAATTCATGAGGAAATATAAAGGATCGGTATGGATAGGAGACAGTCTGAAAACGATGATGAAATCAAACTTGGAGCAGTACATAAATCTTTTTAATAGAAAAAAGACAGATATTTGATTTGCTATACTTGATTAAAGTGAGGGATATTGTAAAGAATATTACGGGAGGAGGTGTTAGAATTGCGAAATAAGGATAAGCTGGCGGTGGGTAAGGTGCTGATTTACGCTTCGGTCGTTAGTGTGGTGTTGGCTTTTATGGGAGCTTTGGGAACAGACTTATGGTTGGCCAGTACTCAATGGATGCTAATTGCTTTAACCTTAGCGGTATGGGGGGTATTTGTTTTGATTGAGGCACAGTTTAAAATAAGGTGATGAAAACGACAGAAGAAAAGATACGAGAAGCCTTGAAAAAGGTAATTGATCCTGAATTGGGAGTGAGTATTGTGGACTTGGGTTTAATATACGATGTTCGTTATGAAGCGGGTGAAGCAGAGATTGAGATGACTCTGACGAGCCCCGGTTGTCCACTGGCTCCGGTTATAGATAAAAAGGTGCGGGAGGCTATGGAGGAGGTTCCTGAAGTCAAGAATGTCACTGTTGACCTGGTTTGGGATCCGCCTTGGAGTAAAGAAGCAATGTCGGAGGAACTGCGAGCGGAACTTGGCATTGATTAATTTTTCCTAATTTGTTTTATGTGTCTTTTCCTCACAGGGAATGTCGGTCGCTATATTTTCCTTTCTCATACTACGTGGTCTCAAATAGGCACTTGTCAAGCAGTGCCTAGCTCGCCACTCTTTAAAGGAATTCGAAAGTAAAATATGACGCGCTGCGACATGAAGTTCGAAAAAAACAAATAAAACAGATTCGTGGGAAAAATCCGCCAATCCGTTTGGTATATTAAAGGTATGAAAGTAATATTGGGGGCGGATCATGGGGGGTTTGAAATGAAAGAGTCACTCAAGAGCTGGCTGGTGGGTGAGGGGTATACCGTGGAGGATGTGGGGGCGGCCAACTTGGTCGTTGACGATGATTATGTGGATTATGCGAAGGAGGCAGTGAAAGCAGTGACCTCAGCTGGAGACAGGATAATTCTCCTTTGCCGGAATGGTTTTGGAATGCTGATAGCGGCAAACAGGTATACGGGAATCCGTTGTGGCCTGGCTTTTGATGAGGAGGCGGTTCGAAAAGGCAGAACAGATGATGATTTGAATAGTTTGGCTATTCCCTCTGACTATATTGGGGAAGAAAACGCAAAACAGATGATAGAAATATTCCTGAAAGAAACCTCTTCGAGAGAGGATAAATATAATAGAAGAATTATGAAACTGGATAACTTAATCTAATGGTAACCATAGTACCAGCAATTCTCGAAAAAGATATTACGGGTTTTGAGGAAAAACTCAAGAAAGTCTGGGGAATATCCAAGAGAGTGCAGATGGACATAATAGACGGTAAGTTTGCACCTACCGAGACCGTAATGCCGGAGATATTGTTGAATATCGACACGATCGTGGATTTTGAAGGGCAGCTGATGGTAGAAAGACCAGAAGACTGGGTGGATAGATGCGTGGCGGCGGGAATGACTGCACTGTACGGCCATGTAGAGAGAATGGAGGACAAGGCGAAATTCATTGCCGACACCCAAGCTGCAGGGTTGAAAGCGGGCCTCGCCTACGACATTGACACGCCACTCGATGGCCTAGAAGAGATTGTTAACAATCTGGATGGAGTCCTCCTGATGAGTGTAAAAGCGGGGACTCAAGGAGTTCAGAAATTTGACGACCGTGTTTTGGAAAAAATAAAAAAGGTTCGAGCTATGTCTGAGTTTGTAACAATTGTGGTAGATGGCGGTCTTAATGTGGAGAATATTAAGAAGTGTCTTGCTGCTGAATGGGCGCAGGAAATCGCGGAAGATCAGTTTAATAAAAGCTTTTTGGGAATGGAATTTGCGGTGGGGTCCGATTTGTTTGAAGAGGTTGATGTGGAAGCCGAGCTGAAACGGTTAGAAAATTTAGGCGCAGTTTAGGGTATATTGAGAGTATGGCATTTAAGAATCTAAAAACGATTACCATTTTTGGCTTTGCCGATTGTCCGCCTGAAGATCCTCTTTACCGAGATACGGTAGAAGTTTCCAGAATGCTGGCTGAGAATGGTCTGGAAGTGGTGAACGGAGGAGGACCGGGGGTAATGAGAGCGGCTACCGAGGGAGCTCACGAGGGTGGTGGAGTGGCATCCGTAGCTACTTTTTATCCTAAATTTATAGAAAATTTTGAAGGGAAAGATCCGCAGAATAAGGCGGATAAAGAGATCATCATGAATAACTATGTGGACCGGACAATGAAGCTACTAGAACTTGGGGACGCGTATGTGATTTTTAATGGAGGAACCGGAACGTTGTCGGAGTTTGGTATGGCTTGGGGGCTAGCTTACCTGTATTTCGGTCATCATAAACCATTGATTCTTTATGGTGGTTTTTGGTATCCAATAGTAGAAGCTTTGGTGAAGAATATGAGAATAGGAGCCCGCCCGGGAGCGCTCCGAGTTTATAAAATTGCGACGACTCCGGAACAGGTAATGGAGTATCTCAGTGAGTTTGATATGGAAATGCCTCCTAGGCAGGAAATAAATGATGACTTGTCGGGAGAGAAGGCCTTTATCGAATAATATGAATAGTCTGCCCGATATAGCCCGCGAAATTAGAAAAAATACGATCAGGATGCTGGTGGCGGCTCAGTCGGGGCATACGGCAGGGCCCCTAGGAACAGCCGACTTTTTTGCACAATTATATTTTGGAGGTTTAATAAATTTTGACCCAAAAAAACCTCAATGGGAAGAAAGAGACAGAGTAATTCTATCTTGTGGACATTATTGTCCAGTATTCTACACGACGCTCGCTATGGCAGGATATTTTCCGGTGGAGGAACTTATAACTTTTAGAAAATTGGGTTCGCCTTTGCAAGGTCACGTGGTGCACCAGGTCCCTTTTTCGGGTACACCGCATCGGCAACTTCCCGGTGTAGAGAATACCGGAGGACCGCTCGGTCAAGGAATGAGTCTGTCGGTAGGGATGGCGATCGCCGCTAGAATGGATAAGAGAAAATGGAAAGTGGTTTGTATCTCAAGCGACGGTGAACAGGAGGAGGGGCAAACATGGGAAGCTTATATGGCGGCGGCCAAATACCATTTGGGTAACCTAACCTTTTTTATCGACAGAAATGAGATACAGATTAGCGGAAACATAGCCGAGATAATGCCTTTGGAACCTTTTAGACTCAAGCTCGAAGCCTTTGGACTGAAAGTAAAGGAAATAGATGGGCATAATTTTGAAGAAATAAAGAAGGCTTATGAATGGGGACAGCTATTCCCGGATCAGCCAAAAGCGATCATAATGCGAACGACACCAGGGAAAGGAGTGAGCTTTATGGAAAACAAATATGAGTGGCATGGAAAGGCGCCAACAGAGGAAGAGGGAAAGCGGGCCCTAATGGAACTCGAAAAATAATATGAACTACTTAGTCGAAAATGTATTTGAGCCACAAATGAAAGGAACCCGCGAAGGTTTTGGTGAGGCGATGGTAGAGCTGGGAAGGCGGAACAAATCGGTAGTGGCGTTGTCAGGGGACTTGAGAGAAAGTCTGAGGATGGTAGAGTTTGGCAAAGCTTATCCTGAAAGATTTATAGAGGTTGGGGTAGCCGAGCAAAACATGGCAGGAGTGGGGGCTGGCTTGGCACTTTGTGGAAAAATACCTTTCTTGTGTTCCTTTGCTGTTTTTAGTCCCGGTAGGAACTGGGACCAGATAAGAGTATCGGTTGCTTACACGAACGCAAACGTAAAAATAATTGGTGGACATGCGGGAATTTCGGTCGGACAGGACGGAGCAACTCATCAAGCTCTGGAGGATATTGCTTTGATGCGCGCACTGCCCAACATGATTGTGGTGGCTCCTTGTGACGCGGAACAAGCAAAGAAAGCGACGATGGCGATGGCTGACCACGTTGGTCCGGTATACATGAGACTAACCCGTCCGAAAACGGCAATTTTTACTAGTCCTTCCGCCCACTTTGAGATAGGAAAGGCTCAGATACTTCGGGAAGGGAAAGAGGTCACCTTGGTTGCTTGTGGACCGCTAGTATATCAAGCACTCTTGGCGGCAGATGGACTGCAGGGAGTAATTGACGTTGAAGTAATAAATATGCATACCATTAAACCTCTGGACGTGGAGACTTTACTGAAAAGTGTCAAAAAAACCGGAAAGGTGGTTACTTTGGAAGATCATCAGATAAATGGTGGGTTAGGGAGCGCGGTGGCAGAAGTGCTGGGTGAGAGACTGCCGACAAAAATAAAGAGGATGGGGATGATGGACCGGTTTGGAGAGAGTGGAGACTCGACAGCCCTGTTGGCAAAATACGGACTGGATAAAAAAGGAATTATAAAAACTATCAAGGAATTTAAATAATAAAACATATGGATAATTCAATAATTGAAAAAAATGGCAGAGTAATGCTACTGGCTTATGATCAGGGATTTGAGCATGGGCCGGTGGACTTTGATGAAAAAAATGTGGATCCAAGTTATATCATGCAGATTGCTAAAAATGGGTTCTTTACCGGAGTAGTTTTTCAAGAAGGGGTGGCGGCAAGATACTATGAAAAAGAAAGTAATGTGCCACTGATTGTAAAGCTTAACGGAAAGACATCCTATCAGGGAGAAGAGCCATTATCGTTGCAACTTTGCAGCGTAGAAAAGGCGTCCTCGCTTGGGGCGGTGGGAGTGGGTTATACCATTTATGTGGGCAGTGAACATGAAGAACAAATGCTAGTGGAGTTTTCGCGCATTGAGGACGAGGCACACGCTAGAGGTATGACGGTCATAGCCTGGATGTATCCCAGAGGGAAGAAGGTGGCAGGACACGAGTCCGAAAGAGATACAGTGGCTTATGGAGCCAGACTAGGACTGGAACTGAACGCTGACTATGTGAAGGTACCTTATACGGGAGATATAGAGAGCTTCAACTGGGTGGTAAGAGCGGCTGGTAAGACAGGTGTGCTGGCTCAAGGTGGAAAAAAGGTGGACTGGGAGAATCTGGATCAGGAGATAGAAGGAGTGATGGCGGCTGGTGCCAGAGGAATTGCCATCGGCAGGAATGTCTGGCAAGACCCAAACCCCGATGAAGTGTCGGAGAAATTGGCAAGGATTGTGTTTAAATAATGTTGATAGTCGGTGAGGAGAATGTCACAGAGGCTTTGGAAGAGTTGGCCGTAAAGGGGTTTTGTTTTCATGGAAGCTCACGGAAAATTGAAGAGAAATTAGTTCCTCAGCTGGCAAGTGATGAAAATAAAGAGAGTGGAAATAGAAAGGCTGTGTATATGACAAATAATCCACTACTGGCTGAGTTTACGGCTCTCTGTGGTGGTGTTGATGTGGGTAAGCGGAAAAACATTTGTTACATGAAGATAGAAGACGGAAAAATCAGTTATCCGGAAAAACCGTATTTTGCGGTTGAGAAAATAGAAAGAGTGGCAGAGGAGGGGTATGTTTATGTCTTCGACAAGAGGACACCTGGTTTTGAGGAAATTAACGAGGAGATTCTGTCTTATGAACCAGTTGAACCCATCTTCGCAATTAAGATAAAGAAAACAGACTTTAAGTACCCGATTTCCAAGATTGGTGAATAGGATCGGCTTTTGGATACAAGTAGTGTATAAGTGAGGTATGTTTGACGCAACCATAGAAACTGGGGATGTTGTAGAGAAGAACGAGGGTGAGAGTTCTTTGGCTCTGCTGGAGAAGATGACAGGTGTTAGCGCCGATTCTCCAAAAATTCAAGAATGGAGGGTGGGGGTTATAGGAGCTAAGGAACTGAATGACGAAGAAATGCAAATTGCATTATTGTATGGACAAATTACGGCAGAACAGGCGCGAATAATTAAGAGGAGTGATGTCCCTGATGAGGTACTTCAAGCAGCAGGCCAATTTGCACACTCAAGTTCTGAAGCGCTGGCGGAAATTATTGTTAACAGGAAAGTGGAGCCTAGTTTAAGAGACATTAATACTGCAAGGGAGAAACTAGCTGAAATCATGAAGAAACACGGAATTCAAGATATTGGAAACAAGATTGAACCAAAACCCGAACCAAATGTATTAGCTTTCGAAGATCTGGTAAATCAAGAGGTAGATAGACCTTTTATAAAAGACCCACTGATAATTGTCGGCTTGACGACACATGGTGATGTCCCGGCGTATGTACTTTCAAAGCTATTGTTTAAGAAGGGTATTGTTAGTTCGGTCGCATTTATTAGGCCGACATCAAGAGGAGAGGGAAGTGTAGTTCGAGTATTAGAGGAGGATAGAGTTAGACTCCTCGAGGCAAAAGAAAGAAACTCAAAAGTACTAGTAGCTGACGACTCGGTCGAAGGAGGAGCATCGATGATGCAATCTTTAAAATATTTGGAAAATGAGTTACCAGATCAAGAAAAGACCGTTTGTGTAGCCGTGGCACTCGAGGTTCCTTTTTTGAAAGAAATTGAGGGAGAAAAATACGAGACAATTGATCACGAGGGAAAGAAATTATATATAAAGCCAGCCTTTTTTGAACCAAAAGTGGAGGAGATGGGAAGCATCTCTGAACAGAGTTAAGAGAGAATTCTCTTTAATAGGCGGTCGAGATGGCTGCCCCATTTACGCCAGAAGTTTTCGAAATAGATAATATTCAAAAGAAGAAGGGTGATGATGAGAATGGCGTCGTAGGTGGAACGGTCCCGGTAGATATCGTCCAGCTGAATCCACATAGCGAATTCATCGAAGGCGACACCGAGAGCAAAGCCGTAAACAAGAGAGAGTTTGAGGCGGGTCTTGTCTGACCTAGGTTGGGTGATGGCAAAATAACCGATAAGGGCAAGAAGAATAAAGCCGTAGGCGAAATGATGAACATGGACACCTCTAACGACGATTAAGGTAGTAGGGAAAAAATAGGTAAAGGCGCGAGATCCAGCAAAGGTAAGAAGAAAACTAATCAATATTAGAAAGGGAATTTCTTTGCCGGTTTTTGGCCAGATAAGACGCCAGAGTTTCATATTGATATTTTAGCTTATGCGGTTCGAAGTGCGCAAAATGACGTGCTCGACCTCCGTCCCTCGAGTACGAGTGCGGATCCGCTCCGCGCGACATTTTGCTGGCACTTCTGCACCGTTCAATAAGCTAAAATAAAATAGATGAAAAAAGTAGTGGTAATTGGGGCGGCGGTGATGGACTGTTTGGTCGTGTCAAAAGCCCTAAAGCTGGTCAAGGGGCATGAAGTTCCCGGAGGGATAGCTATTTGTGAAATGGTGGGTGGAAAACTGGAAGCAGAGCGGGGTTTGATGGAAAGCGGCGGAGGTGGTACAAACGTCTCGGTGGGACTTCATCGTCTGGGTGAGGCAGTAAAAACGGTCATACGAATTGGGGGTGATGATGTGGGAGAGTTAATGACTAAACAGCTTAAAAGAGAAGATGTGGACTTGTCTATGGTGCAAAAGGGAAATGGAAATACCGGTTTGTCGACTGTATTGGTGGCAGCAAATGGGGGAAGATCAATTGTGACATATAGAGGTGAGAGTGAATTGCTGGATGCTAACAAAATCGACTGGGAGGAGATGAAGAAAGCTGATTGGATCCAGTTGTCATCTCTGGGAGGCAACACACATTTATTGGAGGATATTGTGTCTTTTGCTATTGAAAATGGGATCAGAATAGGTATCAATCCAGGAAGACAGGAGTTGGCACAGAGGGACTCACTGTTACGATTGGTGTCTAAATTTGATTTTTTTAACGTTAATAGGCAGGAAGCGAGTATGTTGCTTGGTCATAATTTTGAAGACGAACAAGTGATGATGAAAAAGATGGCAGACATGGGTATCAGGATTGTAGCTGTAACGGACGGCAAAAGAGGTGCCAGTATTTTGACAAACAGGCAATGGATAAAGATGGATGCCACGACGACAAAATCAGTTGATGATACCGGCGCCGGTGACGCATTCGTGAGCGGAGTAGTGGCGGGGATATTGCAAGAAAAAAAGCCTGAAGAGTGCCTGAAAATGGGTTTGGCCAATGGGGGAAGTGTGGTGGCGAAGTTGGGGGCGAAAGAGGGACTGCTTTATAAGGGTGATATGGAAAAATGGGTGAGCAAGAAAATAAAAATGACTGAAGAGTGGGTGTGAAGGTGAATTTTTCTAATCTGTTTCGTGCATTAAGTCATAGTCCGTATCCGTTTGTTGGCGAACGACAGTTTTTCCCTGCGAGAAAAATTTCTGGTTTGCGGTGCGTAGACCCCTGACTTCGCAGGGGGCCTGCTCTACGCACCTTGCAAAATCTCGCCACAAAGGACACGGCCTACGACTTTTAAACAGCACTCACAGATTTGATAGATGAATATTTTTTATGTGGTGGCGTCTTTGTGGTTAAATGAAGGTATGGAGAAACCGAAGATATTTGTGACACATCTTTTTTTAGGTAAGTTTTTGGATAGGCTAAAAGATAAATATGACGTGGTGGTTTGGCAAGGGAAGGATATTGGTAGGTCCGATTTGCTCCGGGGAGTAAAGGGGGCGGTGGGTATAATTTCGCTGCTAACCGAAAAGATCGATTCTGAAGTAATGGATTCTGCAGGCTCGCAACTAAAAGTCATCAGCAATTACGCGGTGGGATTTGACAATATTGACATCCCGGCGGCAACTAAGAGAGGTATCTGTGTGACGAATACCCCGGGAGTGTTGACCGAGTCAGTCGCTGAGGAGGTGATCGCCTTTACACTGGTCTTGTTTAGAAGAATTGTGGAAGGTGACCGATTTATCCGTTCTGGGAAGTATAAAGGTTGGGAACCTGATCTGCTTCTGGGTACGGGAATAAAAAATAAGGTAATGGGAATTGTTGGGCTTGGCAGAATTGGCAGGTGGACGGCCAGAATGGCGAGTGCGTTGGGGATGAAGGTGATTTACTTTAATAGACATAGAGATGAGGAGTTTGAGGAAGAATATAGTGTCGCTTACCATACATTTGATCATCTGTTGGAAAAGGCAGATGTAGTAAGCCTGTCTGTGCCACTGACTAGTGAAACTAGACACTTGATAAGCGAAAGGGAACTTAAACTAATGAAACCAACGGCGATACTGATTAACACCGCCAGGGGCCCCATTGTGGACCAGACAACATTGATCAGAGCCTTAAAGGAAAGGTGGATTGCCGGCGCAGGATTGGATGTTTTTGAAGATGAGTCTGAAGTGCCGGAAGGGCTCAGATCACTGCCCAACACGGTTCTCACACCCCATACCGCCTCGGCAACGGTTGAAGCGAGAGTTGCCATGGCCAGAATCGTAGTCGATAATCTGGCAGACGCAATAGAAGATAGGCAGCCATCATGTCTAGTAAACCCTGACGTTTGGCAACAAAAAATAGATTAATATGAAAGACGTTGATGCAGTTTTGGAACTACCAATGGAAGAGGACGAAAACATTGGCGACGGAGCTCCAAAGAAGAGGTTAAAACGTAAGAAAACAAAAGAGGAGAGAGCGGCAGAGAGAAAAGTGATTTTTTGGACATTCTTCATTATTTTTGGAACAACCATCTTTTTTTGGTTATGGCCGAAACTGGAAGGAATCAAGTTTGGACTTCCATCATTTAGTTCACCAAAACAGGATTCCGGAAACCCGAAAAATGAGTGGAAGAATTACGTGGAGTATAAACTTTAAGTTAGAGGATTTGGGGGGTAGAGGAATATGAAGAAGATGGGGTGGGGTTGAGTCTTTTCTGAATATCGGCGGGGTCACAAGCGGTTTTGGGTTCTGTGCCTTTAATAAAATAATCTATTCTGGTAGGGCATCCTGAGCAAGTGAGCGTGCCGGTAAGGATACAGATAGGTACTTTTATCAAATTGTCCGGAGGAGAAACCGACTGTGGTTCTTGATGTTCCTCAAGAATTGAATTAAATATTTTTGCCCAAATAGGTGAGGCTCCGGTTATGCCGGAGGCTATGTTGGCCATGGGACGATTATCATTATTTCCTACCCAAGTGGCAACTAGGAAATTTTCGCTAAAGCCAATGGTCCAGTTATCTCTTAGATCGTTGCTAGTGCCTGTTTTTACAGCTACTTTGGCCTTCTTAATATTCAAAACAGAATTTAGACCAAAGGCTGAACTTCTAGCGGAGTTGTCACCTAGTATGTCGGAAATTATATAGGCGGTGGTGGGTGAAATATTTCTTTTGGGGGTACATGAAGTTTCGTCCGCATTCACAGCTGAGCTTCCTGGGGTGACGTTTATTTGACTTGGACAAGAGGACAGTCTCAGAGTTTCACTGTCACCTCTTTCGATTTTCATAATAGTCTGAAGAGGGGTGGTGATTCCTTGATTGGCAAAGGTTGAGTAGGCAGTGGCTAGATCTACCATTTTTACTTCTAAACTGCCAAGGGCAAGTGATGGTCCATATCTCGTCGGGTCATCCCAGGTGGTAATGCCAAGTTTTTTGGCAAAGTCAGCAAAATTGCCGATACCATTCTTGAGAAGTATGAGTACTGAGGGGATGTTGTAGGAACTTCCCAATGCCTGTCGTAGCGTAATGGAGCCATGAAATCGACTGTCGTAATTTTTTGGAGTCCAGACTTCGTTGCTCGCCAATCGGACCGCAATGGGTCTGTCTTCAATTACACTGGCGGGGCTGTGACCCTTTTCAAAGTAGAGGGCGTAATTGAGTGGCTTAATGGAACTGCCGGGCTGACGCACGGAAGTGGTGAGGTTAACTTGTCCGTTTTCCTTGAGGTTAAAGTAGTCTTTTGAGCCAACCATGGCTAAGACCTCCCCTGTTTTTGGATTGGTTACCAGGGCCGCTCCATTGCTTACATGGAACCGCTCTAAGGTTTTAATCTCGCTCGTTACTATTCTTTGAGCCTGATCTTGCAATTTACTATCGAGAGTCGTATATACCTTGAGACCTCCTTGGGTGACGACGTTTTCTCCCAATTGGTTAACAAGAATATTTTTTACCAGCATGACGAAGTGGGGAGCGAGAATTTCGATTTTGGAGGATCTAAAGTCCAACTTTTCAGAAATAGCTTGGTTGTATTGTTCCGGGGTGATCATGCCTAGCCCGGCCATTTGTCCAAGGACTATTTTTTGCCTCTCGGAGGCTAATTCCGGGTGTTCTCCAAATGGAGAATATTTGCTCGGGGCTCTGGTGAGGCTGGCTAGGAAGGCTGCTTGAGCTACGTTGAGGTCAGCAGCGTCGATATCAAAGTATTGATGTGACGCCTCTTGGATGCCATAAGCCGGGCCACCAAAACCAACTTGGTTGAGATACATTTCAAGAATCTTATCTTTGGAATATATGCGTTCTGCCCAAATAGCCAAAATTAACTCTTTAACTTTTCTGGAGAATGTTTTTTCTGAAGAGAGGATGGTATTTTTGATTAATTGTTGAGTGATTGTCGATCCTCCCTCTAGTCGGTTATCAAAGATATCTCTATATATTGACCTAAGCATTCCTGGAAGTGAGAAACCATTATGAGAATAAAAGTCTTTGTCTTCAGCGGCTAAAAAGGCATCGATGACATGTTGAGGTAAATTATCGATGGATACCAGAGTTCGGTTTTCGTCCTTATAGATTTTATATAGCAGAATGCCATTGCGATCAAGAATTTGAGTGGTTAATTTGGAGGGAAATTCAGATAGTTGTTTCGGGTTTGGTAATTTAAAGAAGATTTCGAAATAGATGGTAGTAGCTAATAGAAGAGAGGAGATAAAGAATATAAGGAATCGTTTTGTTGATGACTGAAGCTGTGGAAAAGAGAGGGTAGGTAGCTTTACTTTGGGAAAATGAACAGTGGGCAAGTTTAATGGGGTGGAGAAAAATCGCTCGCAGAAAAGAAAAATAAAACCAGCAAGGGAGATGAGAAGGATGAGTGATTTAAAGGCAGGACGACCAACTAGAAATAGAAAGTTTACTTTTTTTTGATCTGTCTTTTTACCCATACTTGGTTTCATTTTTTGGAAAGGGCGGAACTAATCCCAATTGTATGACCTGAAAGGAAAAAAGACTAGAGGGTCGTGAGGCTTTTTATCGGATTCCATAGATCGGGAAACGGTGTTTCGTACCCAAGTGCCCAAATAGCAATCCCTCCTAGCCCAGCCGACTTAATTAACTTGATTTTTTGTTTGATTGACTCAGGATTTTCAAAATGAATCTGATGTATCTCTTTATCGATCTCAAAGACTAAATACGGACTAAGAGTGGACTCTGACCATTTGGCGGACAGTGAAGATACATCAGGATCTGAGAAAATGGTTTGAATCCTTGAGTAGCTGGCCATGGAGCCAGTTCCCGGGTAGGTATTGGCTAGAAAATCTTCCCCGGCGGTCTGCCACTCATATCCATAAAATGGGATTCCTAAAATTATTTTTTCCGGAGACACAATTTTGGTCATCTCAGAAATATGGAACATGATGTCTTGCTCTAGACACAGATTGTTGTTTTTTGTTTGACACTTACCGGTTAACGGAGCCACCGGGCCGGCTTGAGAGGAACTCTTTCGATAATAGTCGTAGGCCATCACAATGACATGATCTACAGTTTGATTTAATGAATTTAGATCCCAAAGTCGGTATTTGGTAGCCGCATCTCCAAAGACATCTATATCAATTTGGCAATATTTGTTTATGCCAAGACAGGCATTCTTTAGGCTCTGGATGAAGGCGACAAAACCTCCTCTAATTTTTTCATTTGGTTCGCCTATGTATTCAAAATCTATATTGATATCATCAAAGTCATATTGGTGATAGACATCGATGATGGACTTTATGGCATTGTCAAAATTTTGGGGATTACTCAGAATTGAATCTATAAGATCAGTATCCATTGCCGTTATGGTTAGAACTGTTTTTTGGTCCAGAAGTTTTGACTGATAGAGTAATTTTCCGACAGTTTTGGAGTTCAACTTGTTCCACCCGGGCTCCTGTTCTCTTTTTGAGTTAGCTTTATTGATGCTACCATCTGGGTTTAGATCTACTGCGAAATAAGCAAAATGAGTGAGCAGGTTAATATTCAGTTCATCGGCGTATTTTGAATTCCAGTATGGAAAGAATCCGTAGATTACTTTGGGGGATTTTGAGGCAGCAGAGTTCCCGATAATGACTTCGACAAGAGCGATAGGGCTGACAAGCGGCAAGGCGTCTTTCCAAACAGCATAGACGGTGATACCAGAAAAAATGAGAGCAAGAACTAGGAAAAATAAACTAACTTTACGGAGCATTTTCTTGTCTGGGGATAGGAAGATAGTTTAGTGGGGTAACGTTTCTTGATTCGAATTTGGAGTAGTCCACGATGGTCTGTGGCCACTGGATGTGTCCCTTTTCGTCTACGGGATAAGCGCAATCCAGACAAAAATCTTGCGAAAAAGGATCTGAAACCACCGTGTGTTCTTCTAAGTCACGATCAACAGTTTCGTCTCCAGGTAGAATAGGGTATTTGTCTGAGCGACGAACCCAGACCTGTTTCTTTACGGGGAAATTATTCTGACTTAGAGGTAAGATTCCTTCGATGAAGTATTCCGAATGAGACTCACATTGGTTTTCTTGTTGAGCCAGGAGGCCGGTTAGATTGCATACTTGAAAGTTTGTGATCATTTCAGGCTTGGAAAGAGGTTTGTCTTTGATATTCAAAATCACTTTTTTCATGATGCTATTCCAGATAGGAGAGGCTCCCGTTACGCCTGAGGCAACATAGCTCATGGAAGTGCTGTCATTGTTGCCAACCCAGGTGGCGGCTAAATAATCGGGAGTATAGCCGATGGTCCAGTTGTCTTTTAAATCGTTTGTAGTACCAGTCTTGACGGACACTGTATGACCAGGAATTACCAATTTACTATTAGTGCCAAAAGTCGCGGAGCGAGCACCGTTATCGGCCAGAATATCCGAGATAATAAAAGTAACTTCTTGGGGTAGGGTTACCCTGGGGTCGGTGGAGAGAATCTCTTCGCTAGGATTTTGCTTCCAAAAATCAACCCAGTTTAGAGGCATAACCGAGACTAAATTAGCGGTGGTTTCGGGCTTAAATTCCTCCAAGACTTGACCGTCGAAGGTTTCAACTTTGATGACCGAAACAAGAGGTACCGTTACCCCTTTATTGGCAAAAGTGCCAAAAGCTTTGGCCATGTCATACATGGTCACCTCACCACCTCCAAGGGTAAGTGATAGCCCGTAACGGCTTTGATCCGTCCACGAAGAAATTCCCATGGCGGAGGCGGTGGCGATAAACGAGTCTGCCCCGTTTAGAGCAAGCTGTTTGACTGCCGGGATGTTTAAGGAACTGGCCAGAGATTGGCGCATGGAGACAGGGCCACGGAAAGTATTATCATAATTTTTTGGACAGTACTGTCTTTGGCCGGCTACGTTAAAACAGGTGGGGACATCTAGGTAGGTGGTGCTGGTTGGCCACCCTAAGAGAAGGCCGGTAGCATAATTGATAGGTTTGATAGAGGACCCTGGCTGCCGGAGTGATGTCACCACATTTACCTGGCCATCGATATCATCGTTATAGTAATCCTTTGAACCAACTAGAGTGAGAATTTCACCGGTATTGGGATGAGTAACGATAGCGGCTCCATTGCTTATTTTGAGGCTTGCAATTTTTTTCATTTCGGCGGATAGGGAGGCTTCAACGTATTTTTGCAGCTCTAGGTCGAGTGTCGTAGTTACAATTAGTCCACCTAAGTTTACTTTTTCTTCACCATATTTTTGAACCAAATTGTCTCGGACCATCAGTGAAAAATGGGGGGCATTGATGGTGATATTTTTCTTTAAAAAATTTAATTTTTCTTTTTTGGCAGATTCTAATTGCTCGGAAGTAATATAGCCATCTTCTTGCATTCGCCTGAGGACTTCGTGTTGCCTATTTATAGCGAGTTCGGGTTTGGCTCCAAAAGGTGAGTACCTGGTGGGAGATTGAGGTAAGCCGGCGAGGAGAGCAGATTCAGAGAGGTTAAGCTCTTTGGCTGACTTACCAAAATAAGTTTGGGCCGCAGTTTCAATGCCGTATACGGTACCGCCGTAAGGGGCATGGTTTAGATAAAGCTC
>LCJG01000008.1 GCA_000998025.1 Candidatus Collierbacteria bacterium GW2011_GWB1_44_6 | reverse complement strand
TGGCCAGACAGGTGGAAAAAACCCTCCACGGCTGGTAAAATAAGTGCCTATGGCAAATCAAATCACATGGCAAGACAAAATCAAGTTCGGCGTTGGGGATACCATCAAAGTCTCTTTGGCCGTCAAAGAAGGTGAAAAGTCCAGAACACAAGTGTTCCAAGGTATCGTTATCGCTATTCGCGGCACAGGAGAAGGTAAAAACTTTATCGTCCGAAAAATTGCAGCTGGAGGCGTGGGGGTTGAAAAAATTCTCCCCATTGGTACCCCATCTATCACCGGTATTGAAATCGTCAAAAAGGGTAAGGTTCGTAGAGCCAAACTCTACTTCCTTAGAAGCCTTCTCGGTAAAAAAGCCACTAAAGTTAAGGACGTCTTCGTCAAAAAAGGTATGAAAGCCGCCATCGAAGTTCCTGTAGAATCCGCCTTCTCGGAAAAACCCGAAAATGGAAAAGAAGAAAGAGTCAGACCTGAAACCGCTAAAGTTAAGAACGCTCCAAAAGCTGAAGTGGTTAAGGTTAAAAAGGTCAAGAAAGGTCCTAAAAAAATTGTTCGCAAGGAAAAAGTCTTTGTCCGCTAACCATAAAAAACCCCGATGTTAGTCGGGGATTTGCATACAGTTACTTGCTGACGTTTTCCTCATCTGCTTCTTCCTTATCGAGTCTTTCGTTCTCGGCTTTCCTGCGTTCTTTCTGTTCGTGCTTCAAATTGAGGTAATCTATCCAAATTGGTGAAGTGAAGATAACCAGTAAGAGAGACGGTATCCACTGTGCAACCAGTATAAACCAGGGACTACCAGTTTGGCAGGCCGCAATTGCCAGACCAAAGCACATCGCGAAAAAAGGAGCAAAGGTGACAATAAGTCCTGATACAATCCAGGTAATAAAACTTAGCATTAGAAACCATTTAACTACGGTTTTCCAGTTCTTCATTCTTCCTCCGTTGGAATATAAAAGATCGTCTTGCTCTCAGAGTATACCTCAAAATCTCAATCTGTATAAACGATTTCTTTTTTCTTAAACCTATAGAGTTCTGCCGGTCGATGGGCTCCTCCGGATGACTTCTTTCCTAAGGATCGGAGTAAGTCGGTTGTAAGAATTTTTTTTCTAAAATTTCGCTTGTCGAGTTGTTTATTGAGAATAATTTCATATACTTTTTGTAGGTCTGTCAAGGTAAATTGCTCGGGAAGCAACCCAAAAGCTATGTTTGTATACCCAAGTTTACTGCGGAGCCTTTCCAGGCCGTAATGAAATATTTGCTGATGGTCAAAGGCGAGTTTTGGTAGATTGTCAACTGAGAAAAATTTAGCGGCCGATACATCTCCGGACGCTTTTAAACCCCAATCAGTTTTGGCACCAAGGGCCATATAGGTCACGGAGATCACACGAGTTCTCGGGTCTCTTTTTGGGTCTCCAAAAGTGTAGAGCTGCTCTAAATATATATTCTCTACACCGCTTTCCTCTCCCAATTCCCGTATCGCCGCTCGGTCAAGAGATTCATCAGCTTTTACGAAACCGCCAGGGAGTGACCAGCGGCCTTTAAAGGGTTCTTCATTCCTTTGGACAAGCAGGATCTTAAGCTCACCCGCTTCAATCGTAAACAACAACACATCCACAGCTACCGACGGCCGGTCGTATTTTGAGGCATCATACCCTTTAAGCATGTGTCCATTATACACGAAGAAAACTATTTGATTTTGATTTATACTAACTATTATGTTAGTTTTATTACTTGTTGCGTTTGTCTCTGGCCTACTAACTATTTTCGCGCCCTGTATCTGGCCGATCCTCCCCATTGTTCTTTCTTCATCAACAGGTGGCAAGCAGAAACCACTTGGGATTACTATCGGTATCCTTACCAGCTTTTCAGTTTTTACCCTCAGTCTCTCTTACCTGGTCAGGGCGTTTGGTTTCGACCCAAATGGATTGAGGCTTCTCGCCGTCTTAGTTATCGGTTTTTTCGGACTAACCTTAATTATTCCTAGTCTTGGTGCTATCTTGGAGGGAGCCGCTTCCCGTCTTTCCGGTCGTCTCGGGTCTAGCTTTGGCAAAGGTGAGGGATTTGTTGGTGCATTGGCCACTGGATTTGCCCTGGGTATCGTCTGGTCTCCCTGCGCAGGGCCAATTCTAGCGACCATCGCGGCTCTGTCCGCCACCCGCGCCGTGAATTCGCAAATTATCCTGGTCACGTTGATGTATATGTTGGGAACGGGAATACCTTTGTTTATCTTCGCGTCAACTGGTAGTAGGGTCCTCACCAAGAGTCGCGTATTATCTCCCTATACTCACTCCATTCAAAGAGCTTTAGGGATAATCATGATAATCACCGCTCTTCTGATCTATACCAACTATGACAAAGTCATTCAGGCAAAATTACTCGACCTCTTTCCCTCATACAGCAACTTTCTCTACAAACTCGAACAGTCCAACCAAGTTCAAGAACAACTTAGTCGAATAAGCGGAAGACCCTCATTCTTGCCGGACCGGGGCAAAGCGCCGGAGTTTTTGGGAATCAGCCAATGGTTAAACAGCCCCACTCTTTCCATTCAATCTTTAAAGGGAAAGGTGGTTCTGGTGGATTTTTGGACCTATACCTGTATCAACTGCATACGGACATTACCATTTGTGACTGGATGGTATGAAAAATACAAAGATCAAGGTCTTGTCGTCGTAGGAGTTCATACTCCCGAATTTGAATTTGAGAAAAAAACCGAAAACGTTCAAAACGCCATCAAAATGTTTGGTATCAATTATCCCGTTGCTCAAGACAATAGCTACTCAACCTGGAACAATTTCAATAACATCTACTGGCCAGCCAAATATTTAATAGACAAAGATGGGCGCTTGCGCTACTCCCATTTTGGAGAGGGTAAATATGAGGAGACAGAAATGGCCATCCAGTCACTTCTGGCCGAAACAGGCTTGTCTATGCAGTCTGGCATGCTCACCATTTCAGAAGAAACTCCCCGCATCCGCTTGACACCAGAAACATACCTGGGGCATACTCGCATGTCAGGCTTTGCCTCACGGGAGAGGGCAATTCTTGGAGTACAAGACTACACCCTGCCGGCAAGCATTGCCGAAAACAACTTTGCCTATGAAGGGGAATGGAGCTTCGCTCCTGAATACAGTGAAAGCGTCCAAAACTCCAGTCTGGAAATTAATTTCTTTGCCAATAAAGTATTTTTGGTAATAACTCCAAAAAGCCCAGCAGATAAGGTCACGATTAGTTTGGACGGAGTGCCGGTAGACGAAAATATTTCCGGTAAAGATGTGAAAGACGGCCAGATTATCTTTGATACCTCTCGTCTTTACGAATTGATTGACCTGAGGGGGATCCCTGGCAGACATCTTCTTCGTTTAGATTTCGATGCTGAAGGAACACAAATATTTGCTTTCACCTTTGGTTAATTTGTTATATTTAACACAGATGAGAAAAATATTCTTATTTTCCATAGTAGTCATATCTTCCTTTGTCGCCTACCAATATTTTTATAACGATGACCGCCTTCTACAACCACAAATATCCGGGTCCATTACTTCACCTACTTCTCCAGGTCAGGCTTTAGAGGCCTCACAGGATCCAACGATTATCGCCGACAAACTTCAGATACCGTGGTCCATGGTTTTTCTGCCGGATACTAGTATTCTTTTTACCGAACGTCCGGGAAGAGTTAGGTTAATTTCTCCTGCGGGCAAGTTGCAAACAGCTCCGGTGGCGACCATCAAAGATATTAAACCAATTGGTGAGGGTGGTCTTCTGGGCATTACCCTTCATCCGGATTATAAAAACAACCACTTTGTTTACTTGTATTACACTTATTCCGAGGTCGGTAACAACACTTTAAACAAAGTCGCTCGGTATCTCTACCGTGATGGCAATTTTAGTCAAGACAAGATCATAATTTCTGACATTCCAGGAAATTCCAACCACAACGGCGGGCGCCTTAAGTTTGGTCCCGACGGCTATCTCTATATCACCACAGGAGATTCTCAGAATCCATCACTGTCACAAGATAAAAATTCTCTAGCCGGAAAAATTCTGAGGGTCACTGATATTGGTGAACCTGCACCCGGAAATCCATACAACAACAGTACCTATTCCTATGGTCATCGGAATATACAAGGGTTAGCCTGGGATGATTCTGGTAAACTCTGGGCAACCGAACACGGTCCGAGCACCAAAGACGAACTAAATCTCGTCGAAATGGGGAAGAACTACGGTTGGCCCAACATCACCGGTAATCAAACTCAGTCTGGCTATGTTTCTCCGATTATCAACTCAGGTAGTGCCACCTGGGCCCCTTCCGGCCTTCTGTTTTATAATCCTTATCTTTATTTCACTGGACTCAGAGGCACAGCCCTTTTTAGATTTGACACTAATACCAAAGAATTGAAACAGTTCCTCAAAGGTCAGTACGGTCGACTTCGAGATGTAATTTTGGGTTCGGATGGAATGCTCTACATTACTACCAGCAACATGGACGGACGTTCAATTACCCACCTGGACGGGGACAAAATCATCCGACTTAATCCTTCTGCTTTAAAATAATTAACCACTGTATACTCATAGGATGGATCGGATCGAAAAAGAGTCGAGCGTCGTCGTTGCTCCGGGTATTCCGGAGCTAATAGATATCCACAATAGAGAAAAAAACCTACCAGTAGGGGTTCTACTAAAATTTAACTTAGGCGAAAATCTTAAAGGATATTCGGTCTACAACCCTTCACCGATCGAGATAAATGGCAATAAATATTTACTTGGACGAGTAGAAAACAGAAAATCGGAAAAAGGTGCCATGGTCATGCTCTTTTCAGAGAATGAGAAGGGGGAGTGGGACATTGTGGAGGATGCGCCTGTATTCAAAAATACTCAAGACCCCTTTTTTTGTGGAATAGTTGACGGCTTCAGAATAATGGGCGGGGTCCAGACCTATGAAGAAGAGGGAAACCCATACAGGACAGTGATTTATAGTTTCAAGGAAGATCTTTCTGAGCTCGTCGTGAAAGGTGATTTGGTGGAGCCGTTTTTTGTGGGTCCGGAAAAAATGAAAGGCGTTAGGCTAATACAAAGAAAAAATGGAAAGATAGGTGTGTTCACTCGCCCCCAGGGGGATGATTATGGTGGTCGAGGGAAGATTGGTTATTTCGAAATAAATTCACTGGATGATCTGAACAAAGAACTTTTCAACAAAGATAATAATAAATTAATCCCCGGAGTTTTTGTGGAAAGAACTGGTGGTGAGGATGAATGGGGTGGAGTAAATTCACTATATCTCCTTAATGATGGTCGGATAGGAGTTTTAGCCCATATAGCTGATTTTGGACCGGACGGAAAAAAGAATTATCATGCTATATCGTTTATTTTTGACCCGGATAACAACAGTGTTAGCGAATTAAAAATAATTGCGACCGCCGACCAGTTTCCGGCCACAGAATCTAAAATGAGTCACTTGGGTGGAGTAGTATATGTAGGAGGAGCGGTTCCTCTAAACGAAGACAAGGTGAGATTGTTTGTGGGAGTAGCAGACGCAGAGTCGGGATACATTGATATTGACCATCCATTTAAGGACTTGATGTGAATACATCAATTATTGATTATGGAAGTAGTATTATAATAATGTATCAATTATTTGAAATATGAAAAATTTACTTTTGGTTATCGCCGCCGCCTTGATCCTTTCAGGTTGTACTCTGTTTCCATCTGCCTCAACTCCTATTACCGGCACTGAAGAGCAAAAAGCCGAAAAACTCGCTCAGATAATCGCCCGTGGCGGTCAAGCAGATTGCCAAATAACGAACTTAACAGACAATACTTCCACTCAGATTATTGTGTCCGGAAAAAAGATGAAGGTAGTCGGATCCGATTTTGGTGAAGGGAAAACAGGCACTATGATAAACGACACAGTCTATTCATATATCTGGACCGAAGGTGAAAAAACAGGTATAAAAACCAAACTTGAGCCAGAAGAAGCCATTACGCCCTCTGAAGAAAATGGAGAAATAGAGGAAAACGCTGTCGACAGCAAAGTTTCTACCTACGAAGACGAAACCAAATACAAGATGGATTGTTCCCAAAGAAGTGTTTCCGATTCTGAGTTCACACCCCCTGCAGATGTAGTGTTTACCGATCTTTCAGAAATGATGAAAGGATTACCGGTTAACCAGTAGGAAGATGACTCTGGAATATGAGGAGAAGCCGGGCAAGGATTTAAGATATTTTGGCTTAGGGAGAGAATGCTACTATCGTGTCTATAGGTACGTTACTCAAAAAGATTCTCCGGATTGGAGGATAGATCAGATACTGGAAGACCCAATCAGGAAGGAAGCCAGAAGGCTGATGTTCGATAACGTTGTCGAACTTGAAAAACAACTCTCAGACCTCGACTTACTTTATGACCCAAACGTCTCATATGAAACCTATCTTTATTCCATTTCTAGAAAAATAGCTGAGGACTCAGCTAAACTTCTCCCGGAGGATGACCGCAATAAAGCCTTAGCGTTTTTGAAAAGACTAGACTATGATGGTATGCTCTTTGACCATCAGAGGTCCACCAGAAACTGTATATCCTCCTTTTTTAAGGAATCTTCCAGGCTTTCTCCTCTCTCAAAAGGTATTCTTCCCAAAAGTAAGCATGGGCTTCTAGAGGTTGCCGGTATGATTCATGACACGGCCAAACTTATGGGAGGCTTAAATGCCCAGATTGATTCAGATCACGAAGTAATTTTCAAAGGAGTGATTGGGAAACATCTGGTGGGTAAATCGTTTAGACTTGAAAATGGTGAAATGATAATCTTAGATTCTAAAGATGTAGGGTTTATCACCTCCGTCGTCGGGTTCCATGAAGATATTTGGAGAGAAGCTGACTTTGCCAAGCAGGCAGAAAGCCTCAAAAGATCGAAAGATTCAAATGATCCAGAAGTACAGGTGCAACGGGCCAGAACCATAATGCACTTTATCGATATTTTCGGTAGCGCGGTCAGTTTTAAAGATGGTGCTTTGTCAATTGTCGACAATGATGCTTTCAAAAAAAGATTTATAGACTTGTTTCAGCGGCATATCCAACTACCTATTTCGGGAACCGAGTCACAATCTGGGGTAGATTGGACACTAGCCAAAGTATTCCGGCCTCAGTGGGGTATGTACGGAGTCGCCGGCCTGACCCACACCTTTTCTATGCTTCAAACGGAATGGGGGATAAATGTAGATCCCAATTTGATCGGGTCTGTCCAGCACGCAATTTTGAATGTTCTGGAACAAGCGGAAGCCGATATTATTCACGCCCAAAAAGGAAACGAAGAGTATCTATCCGAACAGCTTCTGGCTATACAGTCAGCCTTGGTCAGCGTGCACCAAGAGATAGAAGGCGCCGACAAGCCACACGGGATACCTTTTTTTGCAAGCAAATAGGCCCACCGAGGTACTTGTGAGCATTTGAGTATTGACTTTCTATTTACATTCGATTTATAGTTAGTATATAGAATAAAAATCGAAAGTCAAAATGATAACAAAACGACAAAAACAGGTGATTGATTTTATAAAAAGTTTTTCCGTTAAGTACGGGTATTCTCCGTCGCTTGAAGAAATTAAAAAGCATCTACATTTAGCGTCTGTTTCAACTGCACATCACCATGTAAAATCACTAGAAGAACTAGGGTTATTAAAAAAGAAAGATAACCAACCACGAGGCATAGCTGTCTACGAGTTTCAGCAAATGATACAAATCCCCATTCTTGGTAGAATATCAGCCGGTCAACCTATTTTAGCCATAGAAGAGAAGGAATATATATCCATACCTTTTTCCCAAAAAGAAGAACAACAACATTTATTTGCATTAAGAGTAGCAGGCCAGAGCATGGTAGATGAGAACATTAACGACGGAGATATTGTTGTTATAAGAAATCAAAATACTGCTGAGAATGGCCAAAAAATCGTTGCTTTACTCAACAGAGAGGAGGTAACTCTTAAAAAGTTTTTCAAAGAAGATAATAAGGTAAGACTACAACCGGCCAACCAAGCGTATAGTCCTATAATAGTAGATCCTGAAAACTTAATCATTCAAGGAATCGTTGTTGATGTCATCAAATATATAGGTGAAAGTGATGCG
This sequence comes from Candidatus Collierbacteria bacterium GW2011_GWB1_44_6, assembly GCA_000998025.1. Lineage (GTDB taxonomy): Bacteria > Patescibacteriota > Microgenomatia > UBA1400 > MFAQ01 > UBA10133. The sequence goes on along the minus strand of LCJG01000008.1, from coordinate 16,577 downwards.
TCTATTATCAGTGAACCGAATATTAAACCACGAAATGATCACGAAGATTTGCGAAAAACAATTCTTAACAAAATTATATGCGGAAATTGTACAACAGAGCTAGGTAATATACCCTCAAATTCAATCGATTCTTGTATTACTGACCCACCATATAATTATGAGTTTGTTGGTCATAACTGGAACGCTGATGAAATAAAGAGGCGCACTGATAGAATTCAAAATTCAAAGACGTTAATAAAGCACATACCCTATGGTAGTGGTTTGGCAGGGGGAGTAAGAAACGAAAGATGGTATAAAAAAAATGCCGACAATATTCAAGATTATCAAAACTGGTGCCACATTTGGGGAAAAGAAGTATTTAGAGTATTAAAGCCAGGTGCATACATTTTAGTCTTTAATAGTACTCGCACAGTAGCTCATGTCCAAGTGGCTATGGAAAAAGCAGGGTTCTACGCAAGAGATATTATTGTTTGGAGAAAGAATTCGGGTATACCCAAAGGTCTGAACTTTGTTAATAAATTAAAAAAAGAAGGATATAAAAACACAGAAAAATGGGAAGGGTGGCATAGTTGTCTTAGAAACGAATGGGAAGCTATTGTTATGTTGCAGAAGCCATTGGATACAAATTATCTTGAAACCGTAAAAAAATACGATGTTGGTTTACTTCACACAAAAGATGGCGGAAGTGGATTTCTATCAAATATAATCGACAACATTAGCAACAGAGAAAAGAAAGATGTCTATAACATTCACTGCACGGTTAAGCCTGTATTATTGATTTCGAAACTGATTGATATGGTCTTACCTAAGGATATCAATAAAATTGTCCTAGATCCTTTTATGGGGTCTGGTACAACAGCAATCGCTGCAATCGAGAATTCAGTATCTTTCTTGGGCTTTGAAATTAATCCAGAATACTGTCAAATAGCTCAAAAAAGAGTTAAGGATCACTTAAATAAAACTAAAAATAAACTATTTTAGTTTCTACTTATTGAAGATTTTCCTGACATTTGTGTCAGATAGATCTTTAAGTCAAAACCAGTACGCTTTTTTAGGTAATCAAACATTACATCGCCTGAATATACATTCCACCCACCGGCCTTACATGCTGTCACGGCTGCATGGAGATTATCCTCTCTCAGGATAAGAATCGTGGGACTATATCCTTTGTCTTTTAGAAGTCGACCATATTTTTTAAACTTTTTCAAAGTACCGGAGTCACCAGAACCAATACGATATTTTGTATCGATAGCATCATTTCCAATAAATAAGTCCGTTGGTTCATCGGCCTCTATCCTCAGTGCCGGCCTAAAGTTATTGCAGGTTAATTCACACAATTTTGTTACTAACAATTGCCAACACATCCCAAGCTCTCTTCCCCAATATTGTCGATTTTCTCTCTTCAGTTCAGGAGTAATATTAAATATATTCATTAACAGATCGTCTTCATTGTTTTCTTCACCGTAAGATTTATCTGAAAAAGATTGTTGATATTGAGTAATAATAGTTCTAAGTTCTAGGTTTAATTTTGATAGAGTCATGGTCACATTATAACGAATTACAATCATTAATAAAAAGTTTTGCGTTGGCGGTTATTTTTGCACCACTGCGGTGGTGCCGCTCGAGCCATTAACTAGAAGTTTTGCTCAAGTCAATCTGCCGAACAATCAGCCACCCTCAAGGATCACTTCCACTACTATCAATAGGTTGCTCCATTGGCACCCATATGATTTATAGCTGAAAACAATAAATTACAATATATTCTACACACAAATTCAAGTACGAAACAAGGAAATATCATACGAGAATCAAACAATAAGAGTATACTGACTTATAAGTCAAGTTATATAGGATATTTATGTTAGCTTTAATTTTAATGTTAGTACTTGGGTCAGGACTCGTTTATATATCAAAATTCAACTTCACTCCCGTAGCTGTAAATTTAGGATTTATTGCGTTCAGTGAGGTACCTCTGTTTTACGTGATAGTGGTGTCTCTGGTAATTGGGCTATTACTATCATATTTAATACATTTGGTAGGAGAGGTGTCCAACTCTTTCAGATTTAGAGGAAAAGATAAAGAAATTAAGAAAAATAAAGATGAAGTCCTGGAGCTTGCCAAGAGGGTGCATCAGCTGGAGCTAGAGAATGAGAAAATTAAGAATGGAACCACACTTGAGGTGGTGGACACCAACGCTCTGTGAAATCTATACTAACGAAAGTATGGAAGATTTTACACATGCCCAAAGGAATTCAGTTGTTTATTATGAGATTTTTTCAAGACCAATTTTTGGTGGGCGTTACCGGAATAATATTTAATGAGAAGAGTGAAGTTTTATTGTTCAAACATATCTATAGAGCGCATTCCTGGAGTTTACCTGGAGGCTATCTAAAAGCCGGAGAACATCCAATAGAGGGGCTTGAGAGAGAAATCAAAGAAGAGTCGGGTTTGGTAGTCAGTGTGGACGACTCCCTTAAGACCCGCACCGACAGGGGATCAGCTAGGCTTGATATCTGTTATACAGGTGTGCTTATTGGGGGCGAATTTGTACCTACACACGAAGTATCAGAGTACGGTTTTTTCACAATTGAAAATTCTCCACTATTAAGGAAGAATCAGGTGTTTTTGATTGATGAGGCGCTTAGGCTAAGAAATTCAACATAGTTGCGATAGTTGTAGCACTTCATATTTGACAAAAGCTACACATAGTAGTACTATGTGTATATGGCAAATTCAAATAAACAACGAGTCACCCTCTTTATCAATCCTGAACTTCTGAAGCATTCAAAGGCACAGTCTGTAATAGAAGACATTACGCTCACACAACTTGTAGAGAAAGCCTTAATAGCTTATCTACCTGAAGAAATAAAGATTGTAAAGCCTAAAATCTAAGATATTTTTAAAATAATAATCGACAAAGAAATGAAAGATATGACAAATTCTAAACAGAACAAAGAAAGAGGGGTAATGGGTGGTATCAGTCCGGCAATGGCAGCGGTAGCAGGAGCAATCGCTGGAGCAGGTGTAGCTATTGTAGGTGCAATTGCGTAAAGAAATAAACAAAACATGGCAGAATTAATAAAGGAGACGGTAGTTACAAGATCTGGTGATACCCAAATGGCTAGTACCTCTACCAAAAGTAAAGTTTCAGACTCTGAAACAACAGAAAGAATAATCTATTTTTTCTTCGGACTTGTAGAAGTACTTCTAACTTTCAGACTGGTACTCAAAGTTACCGGGGCAAGTCCTTCAAGTGGCTTCGTAAGTGGGATATACGCCCTTACCGGAATCTTTTCCATGCCGTTCGATGGGATTTTTCGTAAAGGTTCATCTTCCGGAATGACTTTCGAGCCGGGAACACTAATCGCTATCGTCGTCTATGCTTTATTGGCTTGGGGTATCGTGAAGTTGCTGCAAGCCTTTTCAGGTGAAGAACAAAGTGAATAAAGATTATTATCTCGCTCTTGACAACTAAAAATGAATATCAATATTGATGACAAAACAGGCAAGGTGACAGCGTTCCCCGAAACAAGCTTGACGCCCCTTGAAGCATCTTCAGTTCCCAGACAAGAAGCTGCTCACTTGGAGGAAAAAGGTAAAATAATTGATAAAAACTTGGTGGCCGGTTTGGTAAAAAAATCTAATAGGATACTGATATCCATTTCTACTCATAGATTTCCTCTTGACATTTTTCCGGACACTTTGAACGTAGAGGAAGGAAGGTTAACGATTATCAATCGCAGTTTTTTCCTTTCTTCTCAGGTGCACAGTGTGGATATAAAAGATATCTCGAACATCTTTGTGAATACAGCGCCATTTTATGCTCAGCTAGTCATCATCTCGAAAACATTTACCAAAAACGAAATTAGAATAAAGTATCTCTGGAAAGATGAGGCAGTGATGATAAGGAGAATAATTGAAGGGTTAAGGACCTTTCAAAGTAAACAAGTAGATACTTCTGTATTTTCGGTGAAAGACCTAATTGCCAAGCTAAAAGAACTAAGTACCACAGATATAGTGCTTTAACATCCCTATTGTGAGGTGTTATAACGAAATTCTAACCTATTATCAAGCATTCTAACGAAGTTACAAGCGATAACAAGAGGAAGCACAGGAGTAATATTTCGATAACAGTATTGTTATCGAAAAGACGACGAGCAAGCTCTTATTTTCGGGACCATTACTAACTATTGGCTCACCGCCCTGCCTGCCGGCAGGCAGGTCACCTTCAACTGCGGTTGTCGGTGAGATACGAATTCTGTATCCAGACCTCAAAGTCGAAGCTTCGAAACTCCAATTCAGTCGGGATGATTTGCCCCATCTCTCGTCATTACGAATCTCGTACTCGAGCTTTGGCAATCTCACTCCACAAATATGTTCACCACAAGATCACATCTAGTGATTGTGGCGAAGCTGTTCTCAAAATATGGCTCAAATTTCAATCTCGCCATACAATACCAACTGATTAGGAGAAAATTCTATCAGTGGATATTTAGAGAAGTGAGACAGCATTGTCCTAGCGGACAAGTGCCTGCTCCGCAGGCACTCAAAAAAAGGTTTTTTTAATTAATTAAAATAATTTTATTAATGTATTTAGATAATCAATTGACATTGTATTAGCCACAGCTATAATCCTCTCAGTAAGTAGAGCACACTAACTTTTATGGAGGATTTATATGGGCAGATGGTTGGAAACTCCGTGTGGATGGTGTCATGTTTCGATTCCGTATTTACCTGAATGGAGCCATATTCCGGAATACTGCCGGGATTGTAATGAGTGGCAGACCAAACAGTGCGCCAATAGACACTGTGGCGGGGAAATTCGATACAAGATTTACTGGAATAATATTTTCGATTATTGTCAGGATTGTAAGGGCTGGTATGAAGTCAGATGTGAAAACCCAAAATGCTTTGGACGATTTAGTATCCACTGCGAGTGGAACAACCCTCCTCAGTATTGTCCTTCCTGTCGAGAATGGCAGGAAAAACCCTGCGCCAACCGGCAATGTGGTGGACGCGTAAGGTACAAAGACTATTGGGATAACATTCCTGATTACTGTACCTGTAAGGGCTGGAATAACAAGATTTGCGAAAACTCACATTGCCGTCGAATCTTTAGTGTTCACTGTTCCTGGAACGATGAACCGAAATATTGCAAGGACTGCAAGGGGTGGTACACAGTCAGATGTGCCAACTCAAAATGTGGCGCTGAAATTCACAATCATGCTGAATGGTCCAGACCAAAAACATATTGTGATAAATGTTTCCAATTGTCCAGACGAAGAGATGCTGACATTGTAAAAGGAACAAGACTAGAGCAGTGGTTGCCAATGTCGGGAAAGATGGCTATTAAAGACAACGGAGATCACTGGCATGTGAGCATTACCTTCGTAAAAGGTGGTGGACACGTATCTGGAAATGTCGACAAATTCTCCACAGATACTTGGGAAGTTCACGGAACACTCTATTCATTTGACCTGAACGGTAGGCACAAAAAGGGCGAGGATGTAATTATCAATGACTGACTTTAAGGCTAGGGAAACCTAGCCTTTTTCGTGCCAATTCCGTATAAGGTAAAATAAACGCATGGAAACCAAGCGTAAAGATACAATCATAATTATTGAGAAGTATTCAAAGAATATAGATTGGTATCTCAAAAATTATGGAGTCGAGAATGAAGAATCTCTCTCAATTGATCAGAAAAGTAGTCTTTTTATTGAGGCGGCTCAAGCTTTCTTCGAAATGGAGGTCTCACTATATGATTTTGCTCTGATTGGGCTTAGATTATGGTCGTCGCTAAATGACGAAGAAAAAGAAACTCCGATAGGGTGGGCGATGTATTCTGCTAATGAAGCAGAATTTCAGCTTCATCAGAGACAGCTTAATTCTGGACACGCAGATTCTTTCCGTAATTCACTCAATTCGATTGAGATGGTGCTCAATAGTTCTAAAAAATAAAAACATTAAGACCGAGAGAGTTGACTAGTTCTTCCGACATACCTTTCTGAGAAAAGGCCATGCGAGCGCAAAAAATCGCGCGACCGAATACTGCTAGCGAAGATCTGCGGATCTTCGCCAATAACATCGGCTCGAACTTCATTTTGAAAGATAAACAACTTACATGGGAGATGAAAAAGCCCTTCGCATCGCTCCGTGCGGGGGCGGGCGCACGGGCGATGTACCCTGACGAGAGCGAAAACTCTCTGAGTGTGACCCCGGCGGGAATCGAACCCGCGATATTCAGGATGAAAACCTGACGTCCTGACCGCTAGACGACGGGGCCAAAATATGGGCGGGACTCCCTTGCATAAACTTCTATTGAAGTTTTGCTAGGACCTGGCTCGACAAGATCGTTACGAGCTTGCCTCCGCCCTTCGAGTCCCTTAAAGAACGATCAATCACTTGTTTTGCCGCTAGGGCAACACAAATGCTTGGTGGGTCAGGCGGGACTCGAACCCGCGACACCCTGCTTAAAAGGCAGGTGCTCTAACCGACTGAGCTACTGACCCAAACGTGCGATGAACGCAACATATTTTATCATTTCCAAGCCTAGTGTGTACAATCAAATCATGAAGATACTAGGCATCGATCCAGGCACTGGTAGAGTGGGGTGGGGGATAGTGAGCCATGAAAAAGGGGTCGACACTTTTGTGGAGTGTGGCTGCTTCGAAACAAAGACAAACTCAGAGCTACCCCAAAGATTATTAAAAATTCACGATTTTCTTCAGAATTTGATTAAAGTTCACCAGCCTGAGGCTTTAGCTGTCGAGTCGCTCTTCTTTGAAAAAAATGCGAAAACAGCCATCGACGTCGCAGCCGCAAGAGGAGTTATTCTTCTGGCAGGAGAGCAGGCTCACATACCTGTTTTTCAGTACACTCCTCTACAGGTCAAGTCTTCCCTAACGGGATACGGCAAAGCCGAAAAGAGTCAAGTAGAATTTATGGTCGGAAAGATTCTCCATCTCAAGGAAAAGATCAAGCCCGACGATGCGGCGGACGCCGTCGCCATCGCCCTCACCCACGCTTTTAGGGTTCGTTAATCAATGCCACAAAAAAGACTCTGCCTTGAGACAGAGTCTGATCGACTACCTCGTTCGAGTGGTTGTTCTGTGTGTGTATCTGATCTTCGTCTTGGTACCCCACATTGCGCCAATTACCGCAAAAGCGATGCCAATTAGCAATGCCTGCCACCAAAAGGGGCTGAAGATCCACGGAATGGTAAAAAGCGCTGACCAGTGAGAGGCCAAAGCCAAACCAAAATATTTGAACACACCTTCAATGACACTGACGGCAATTCCCATGGTCATAAGGCTAGCCGGAATGGTAGCCAGCTTGACGAGGAATTTTACGCCCCAGGACAAAAAGTCAACAACAATAATGCAGACTAGCGACCATAGTGCCACACTCCAAACAGAAGCGCCAGCAGTAAGTGAGATCCAACCTAATTCGCTGAAACCCCAAATCGCAAAAGGATATAACAGCAGAGTCAGACAGCCCATTTGTGCCTCCACAGAATGTAAATCTACTTTCAGCCTATATACTACAACAAATACTGAAAATTGTCTATACCAATAAAAAGCCCGAATATTACCCATCGAGCCATGCTAGAATGAGTCTATGATCGGCTATCTCGAAGGTGAAATCAAATATAGCGGTAAGGGAAAAATCATTCTATTTGCCAATGGTATTGGTTTCACGGTTTATATTCCAAATAGTCTCACCTTTCTTGAGAAAGACTTTGCTAAGCTGTATATTCACACACACCTACGGGAAGACAATCTGTCTCTCTTTGGTTTTCCCTCTCCTCAAGACCTTGACCTATTTGAGCTCCTCATCTCGGTTTCCGGCGTCGGTCCCAAAATCGGCCTCGCCATCTTTACAGCTTCCACATCAGACAATATCGTCAAAGCCATAGAGTCCAGCAATCTTAGTTTCTTTAATTCCATTTCCGGCGTTGGTAAAAAAACCGCCCAAAAAATCATCCTCGATTTAAAATCGAAAGTCAGCCAAGGTGAAATAAATTTTAAGAATTTGGAAGGCTCGTCCGAGCTGGTCGAATCACTCATTACCCTCGGCTTCCAAAAACAAGAAATAACTCCGATACTGACTGAGGTAGACAGTTCACTTCCACTTTCCTTACAAGTTAAAATGGCCCTAGCTTTACTACGTAAATGATCAACTCGTCCGAATCAGTCAGACCTTCTTCTTGGGCAGATTTTTCTGGCCAACCACAGGTGGTAAAGTCGCTAAAAATTGCTATCTCAGCCGCAAAGTCACGGGAAGAGCCCATGGAACACACTTTACTCTACGGCCCACCCGGTCTTGGTAAGACTACTCTGGCTCATATCATTGCCAACGAAATGGGAGTCAATTTGAAAATCACTTCAGGCCCCGCTCTTACCAGAGCCGGTGATCTTGCTTCTATCCTCACCGCTCTTGAACCGGGAGACGTCTTGTTCATAGATGAAATTCACCGGCTAAGTAAAACTGTTGAAGAAGCCCTATACCCCGCCATGGAAGACTGCGCCATTGATATTATTTTAGGCAAAGGGCCGGCCGCCAAAAATCTCCGTCTGGATCTAAACCCCTTCACCTTGGTTGGTGCCACCACTCAGGCAGGTAAGATTAGTTCGCCCTTGAGGGATCGTTTCGGCATCGTCCACCGCCTCCGTTTTTATATCCCCGAAGAGCTCCAAGGTATTATTCAAAATGCCGCCCAAAAACTAAAACTAAAATTGGATAACGATTCTGCCTTAGAAATTGCCAAGCGTTCTCGAGGAACCGCTCGTATTGCTCTGAAACTTCTCCGACGGGTCCGTGATTACACCCAGGTCGAAAATGATTCTGTTACTTCTCCCACCAACATCAAAGTTTCTCTTGACTTTTATCAGGTGGACGAAGAAGGATTGGATGAAACAGATCGTAGGCTTCTCAGGGCAATTATCGAACAGCATAGAGGTGGGCCAGTGGGGCTGGAAACTCTTGCCGCCCTCATCTCTGAATCCGTAGATACCATTACCGATCTTTACGAGCCCTATCTTCTCCAGTCCGGGTTTCTTTCCAAAACCAGCAAAGGCCGTGTCGCCACGACCAAAGCCTACGACCACCTGGGTATAAAAGGTACCGTATAATCTTTTTGTGCGTCTTCTCTCCCTCCCAATCACCATATTATTATTTTTATCCGTTGCCGGTAAGGTTATTGCCATCTCTGACCCCTTAGCTGTCCCAAACAACAAGATAGGCTTACACATCCTATTTCCCGGCGAAATTCACGAAGCTGCTAGGATAATTAACCGGGAAGGGGAGGCTGCCTGGGGTTATGTCACCATACCCATTCAAGCATCCGACAGAGATCGAATAAAATGGCAAGAGTTTTTAAATAAGTGTAAAGAAGAAGAAATCATTCCCCTAATTCGTATTGCTACCGTACCCGAAGGTTCTCATTGGGCAGAGCCAAACAACCTCGATTTGATAGACTTCGCCAATTTTTTAAATGATTTAAAGTGGCCGGTACAAAACCGCTACATAATCATTTTTAATGAAGTAAACCGTGCCGACGAATATGGCGGTCTGGTAAGGCCAGAAAACTACGCTGATATACTCAGCAATGCCATCGATATTTTTAAGGATAGGTCAGAGGATTTTTTTATCCTCCCTGCTGGCCTAGATAACGCCGCCTCGGACAGAAGGAGCTCGGTCAACTGGAAGGATTATCTCTGGCGAATGTATCGTCATCAGCCGGATATTTTTAACAAAATCGACGGTTGGACTTCTCACGCTTATCCCAACCCCGACTTCTCTGTTCGTCCCGATCTCTCCGGTAGTAACAAAATTGACTCTTTTAAGTACGATCTTCAACTTATAAAAAATTTTACCACCAAAGAACTTCCGGTTTTTATCACCGAAGCAGGGTGGTCAAGTAAATATCTTTCGGAGCACCAGATAGCCCTCTATTTTCAATACGCCTTTTCCAAGGTCTGGTCCGATCCAAGAATCGTTGCTGTTACCCCATTTCTTTTAAATGCCCAAGATGGACCTTTTGAACAATTCAGTTTCCTAAATAAAGACCGTGAGAAGAAAGAATTTGCCCATACATTTTCCATCCTTGCACAGATAGGCAGTCCAAATCTTCCCATTGAACTACACCCACAAATAGCAAATACGGAAAATATATCTACTCCATCAACAGCCATTTTAGGATCAGAAACAAACTCGTTCGACACCCTGCAAAAGCTATACAATAATCTCAGATCACTTTTTGGCTTAATTCCATGATTACCATAGTACACGGAGAAGATTCCCTGACTTCCTACAAAAGATTGTCCCAAATTATCGACGATTATAAAAACAGGCAAATCGGATTCTCCGTAAAAGACGCCGGAGAACTCGATGTGACTTCACTCCGCCAAGAAACCGGTTCGATCGATTTGTTTGGCACAAAACAGCTATTGGTCATCAAGAATCTCTTAGGAGGGGTGAAATCCAAACAAAAAGATACCATGATTGAGTTATTAAAAAAAAATACTGACACAGAGATAATTCTTTATGAACCCAAGAAGCTCTCCGATACAGCCCTCAAACCTTTTTTAAAATCAAAAATTGAAGCTTACAATATCAATCCTGTCATCTTTAAATTTCTTGATATCATGCGTCCAGGCAACACCAGGGTGATCACCTTAAGCTGGAACAAACTCCTGGACTTGGGACACGAGCCGGAATATGTTTTCTCCATGCTTGCCCGGCAGATAAGGCTTCTTATTCAAGCAAAGTCAGGCGCTTCATATCTCAAACTTGCCCCTTATCCCAGATAAACGCATCAAGACCGGCGTCTCCCCGCTTCCCCTGCAGCAGCTTCTCCTGCAGTTTTTCTACCTAATATAGTAAGATATCAGTCGTAAGTACATTACAAGGAGGCTCACATGTGTTGTGGTGGTTATTTTGGATGTGTTCCATCGCCCCTAGGTATTTTCATCAGTCAGCAAACTCCTGGGACCGAGATTATCATTCTCAGTGGTGAGGGCATGCCCCCTGTGCAGACCGATTCAGTGGACATTATCTGGAAAGTTGATGAGAACGGTTTCTCCGCTCTTACAGCCAAAGGTGTTGTTATAAGCTGTAAATTTAACTCTGACCTGACTCTAACCGGCAGACACCACGAAGAAGGGACTTACGACGTTTCTGAAGAAGCTAAAGAGACCATGAGATTGGTTGAAGAACTACAAGCAGAAGAAGATAGGCTCTTTGCCGAATTCCCTGAGGACGATACAGACACACCCGACTGGACTGTCCCCCCGCCATTCTCCTCCGAGCCTGAATAGTTCCACGCACGCCCCGCCATCCGGCGGGGTTTTAATTTGTGTGCTATAATAGCCCATAATTGTTCTTAGGTAGGGCTTGTTAAGCTCTGAGATAGACTCGATCTCGATTGTCTAGCTTTAATTTCCAGAGGACAATCGGGGAATTCCCCACAAAAATATATGTTTAACTCTCGCCGTTCATTCGGTCGTGGTCCCGTTAACCGTGGCTTTCGACCTGCTGGCTCATTCCAGCGTAAGAATCGTTTTGCGCCTAAGTCTATGGATAGTAGACTCTTTATTCGTACCGCGACTCCGGAAATCGAAGCTGAAGTCGTCATCAACCACACTTTCGCCGATTTTAACTTCCACCCACAAGTTCACACCAACATTACCGGAAAAGGAATGATTAAACCTACCCCGATTCAAGATCAAACGTTAGAACACGCTCTCCTGGGCAAAGATATTATTGGACTAGCCGACACCGGAACTGGCAAAACCGCAGCTTTCGCTTTACCAATAATTCAAAAACTCTTAGCCAACCCCCAAGAAACTTGCCTAATTGTTGCTCCCACACGTGAACTAGCTGTTCAGATCCGCGACGAAATCCGTGCACTAGCCACCAACCTCCCTATTTATTCCTGTATTCTCATCGGCGGTTCCGACATTAGGAGACAGCTAGATGATCTAAGACGCCGCCCGCATATATATATTGGTACTCCCGGCAGACTTCGCGATCTTTACAACCGCCGTGCCCTAAATCTTCAAAACACCCGCACCGTAGTTCTCGACGAGGTTGACCGCATGCTCGACATGGGCTTCGTCAAAGAAATTACGGAACTAATGTCCTTCCTACCAAGGGAAAAACAGACTTTACTCTTCTCTGCCACCTTGGACTCAAAAATAGAAGACATCGCCCGTCGCTTCTTAAATAATCCTTTAAAAATTTCTGTGAAGTCCGGCGCTACGTCGCAAAACGTCGACCAAGACATTATCCGTACTCACGGCAACAAAATGGAGGTCTTAACCGATTTACTCAGCAAAGAAGAATTCAGTAAGGTTTTGGTCTTTGGCCGTACCAAGCACGGAGTGGAGAAAATCTCAATTTCACTTCAAAAAGCCGGCTTCCCAGCCGACGCCATCCATGGTGACAAGCGTCAAAACCAACGCGAAGCTGTTCTGCGCAAATTCCGGGCCAATCAAATAAATATTTTGATTGCTACCGACGTGGCCGCCAGAGGTATTGATGTCAAAGACATCTCCCACGTCATCAACTACGACGAACCAGGTAGCTATGACGACTACGTTCATCGTATCGGCCGTACCGGTAGAGCCGGAAAAATGGGTAAGGCCATCACCTTCGTAGAGTAAATAAATCAGCTATAGTTATGTTAGAAACATAACTATGAAATTTCAAGGATTAACTTTGCCAGAAGTTGAGAAACTTCGCCTACAGCATGGGCTAAATTCCCTCCCAGAAGAAAAACCAAACGACGCTCTCTATATTTTTCTTTCACAGCTCAAGAGTCCCTTAATCTACATTCTATTGGGAGTAATCCTAATTTCTCTGTTTTTCAAAGAATATCTGGACGTAGTTCTTATATTTGCAGTCATATCTCTAAATGTCCTTATGGGCTTTTTTCAGGAATATAGTGCCCAAAGAACACTCCTGGCCCTTCGAAAAATCATCAAACCAACTGCTATTGTTATTCGTGAGGGAGTTCGTCAAACGGTCGAAGCTCAATTTTTGGTCCCAGGGGACATCGTGACGTTCGGTTCCGGTGACAACATACCGGCAGACGGTATTCTGGTTGACGGCATCGACATTTTAGTAAACGAGGCAATTCTCACCGGAGAAGAAGAGTCAGTCGAAAAATCTAAACGCAAGGAATCGTGTCAAATGTATATGGGTACCACAGTCGTCTCAGGCAGGGGAACTATGGTGGTTGAAAATATCGGAGTGAAAACGGAAATAGGAAAAATCGGCAAGAGTCTAACAAAAATCGTAGACACTGCTACTCCACTACAGCTAAAACTAGAAAAATTTTCCCGATCCCTCGTTCTTATTATCATTTCTATTTCCATAATTATTTTCCTTATTGGTCTTGCCTACAAGCAAGACATATGGAATATGTTCCGGTATTCAATTGTCTTATCCGTCGCCGCTATTCCGGAAGGACTACCTATCGCAGTTACCGTCATTCTTTCTATAGGAGTCAGGAGAATTCTCAAGAAAAATGGTTTAGTCAAAAAGCTTCTCTCCATAGAAACGTTAGGTGCTACTTCGGTGATCTGCACGGACAAAACAGGCACGCTAACTCAGGGAGTAATGCAAGTAGTAAGGACTAATTTCAAAAATCATAAGGATTCAATAAAAGGTTTGATGCTACTCAACACTCAAAGAACCAGCCTTGAGATCGCTATTTGGAACTATCTAAAAAAAGAACTCGGTTACAACCCGCAAAACTTTGTTGATAAAACAGAAATACTACATGAAGAAGCGTTCGAAAGTGACAAGAAATACGCCAAATCTATCGCCAAAGTAGGTAATAAAACCAAGGGTTACATCATCGGTGCTCCAGAAGTCGTCCTCGATTTTTGTACTTTATCCAAATCAAATAAATCCAGAATTCTTCTTGAGTTTGAGAACTGGGCCAAATCGGGCCTGAGAGTGGTTGGTTTGTGTGAAAAAAACAATCCGACAGGTAAGAGAAACTTCGGCTACTCTTGGTCGGGATTAATTGGCGTCAAGGATCCGGTTAGAAAAACGGTGGCTGAATCGGTAGCTAAGGCCAAAGAAGCGGGTATTGATATCAAAATTGTCACCGGTGATTATCTCCATACAGCCCTGAGAGTAGCCAAAGAGGTGGGTCTGGAAGTGTCAGATGACGCTACCATGGAGGGAGCTGAATTGGACAAAATATCGCCAACGCAGTTAAAGGAAAAAATAAAACATCTCATGCTTTTTGCCCGCGTAGCTCCCATCCAAAAACTGAAAATTATTGAAGCTCTCCAGGCAAACGGGGAAGTGGTGGCTATGACCGGAGACGGCGTAAACGATGCCCCGGCTTTGAAGAGAGCCGACATCGGCATTGCCGTCGGTACCGCAACCGATGTCGCCAAGGCTGCTTCGGATCTTATCCTCCTGGATAGTGATTTCAAAACAATTGTTTCTGCTGTCGAAGAGGGAAGAGTTATCTTTGCGAATATCAAAAAAGTTGTCGCCTATGTTCTATCCAACTCTTTTGCGGAAATATTCTTGATTATGGGAGCAATTATTCTCAACGTTCCTCTTCCTCTCACCATTGTTCAAATTCTCTGGGTCCACCTTATTTGCGACGGTCCTCCCGACATCGTTCTTGGTTTCGAGCCAAAAGAAACCGGCATTATGAACGAAAGACCTAGGAAATTAATCCGGGAAAGCATCCTGGAACTACCCATGCTTTTCCTGATTTTTGCGATTAGCATTACCGCCGGGCTTGTTGCTCTCCTCGCCTTTATTCATGTTTATGACGGGAGCAATCTGACGATGGCCCAATCGGTCGCTTTTATCGTCATTGGCTCAATCGACTTGACCTACATCTTTTGCTACAAGGATCTGAGGCGATCTATCTTTAAAATGAACTTGTTCGACAACAAGTTTCTCGTGGCTGCCGTAGTTTACGGCTTCTCCCTTTTATTGCTCGGAATCTATCATCCGACCATCAACCGGATATTAGGCACCACACCTGTCACCATCTATCATTGGCTCTACCCATTGATAGCGACGGTCATCACCATCTTCTTTGTCAAAATCGTCAAATACTTGGTGTGCAACCAGGCACGGAATTCCTCTCATTAGTGTACACCATACACTATATGCTATAATATCCCCTAGTATTCCCGCACACTAATAAATAAGTTAAATAAAGAGGAGGTCCGATGATTCTTCCAAAGACACGATACACCACCGACGGCTACAAGTTGTCTGTCGGCTACATCTTTTGGTATTGGAACATGGTCAGAGGCATGGATGTTCAGGGTAGATATATGTTCGTCGATCGCGATGGCAGACAGTACCCCAAAACCTTTGCCGATCAACTGAGAGAAAAATTCTTTGAAAACGCTGAACTTCCGGCACGACCAGAAATATCAAGATACACGGCCGATAACTGGCCATTTATTCCTGAAGAGTATTTAAGATGGTACGATCGGGTTTTTTATTTTGATCCCAGTCAAATAGATCTAAGCCAAAAAGGTGGAGATCTTTGGATTTATTACGAAGGACCGCTTCATACCGTAAATCACCATGAGATTATCTCTCTATTCGATATTTCCAACCTAATTACCGAGAACTTTGGCTACAAACCAAAATATAGGTGGCAGGATCGAGTCCATCACGACGCCCGGATCCTCAAGGAACGAGGCGTCACCCATTCACATGGTGGAGGACGTCGAGCCAATTCCAGGAAACATCATGATGAGGTTTTAGGTATTCTTTCCCAATACAAAGAAGGCGTCGAAAAAAAAGGTGGTTTTTTCGGTGAATCCTTTATCGACATGGCCTACGAGCACAACCTTATGATCATGGGTACTATGGGCCATGAATTCCCTATGGCCTGCGCCGGTATTTGGGGTGTCGAAAATGCCAACAGGATGGCCAGAAAAATCTGGCGTGAATTGTACGGGAAAAACCTGGGCTATTGGCTGGACGACACCTGGGGCACTGAGTGGTCGGACAAGGAAATGACCGCTCAAGAAGCCAAGGATTTTAGAGGTTCGCGTCATGATTCTTGGCCATTCGAGAGGTATGTTGACCAAAAGTTGAACTTTTACAAGAGACGCGGTGTTGACAGTCGCGAGAAAGAAATCATCAGCAGTGAAGGAATGAAAACCTTAGAAGATATAGTACACACGACGGAGTATAAAGCCGGGAAGTTTAAACCCGCCTCACTGCTGGGAAAGTTCTGGACGAATTATGAATGTGTTCCCGAGATCCCGACAGTTTCCCCGAGAACTGGTTACAACATTGTCAACAAGTTGGTAGCGGTGAAAGTTGGAGACGGTCCGTGGAAAGATGTCTGCAAACTCTCAAATGACATTTCCAAGGCCGTCGGTAAACCCGAAGCAATTGCAGAAGCCATCGCCGCCAGGGACGCGGCATTGGCTCGATAACTAGGTACACGCACCCTCTTCGGAGGGTGTTTTTTTAATGGACAGGAAACCCCGTACAAGGGTTTGTAAGGTGGAGGGTCGCAAACCTTGTGCGGGGATGAATGTGGCATAGCACCACCGAAGGTGGTG
>LCJG01000007.1 GCA_000998025.1 Candidatus Collierbacteria bacterium GW2011_GWB1_44_6 | reverse complement strand
GATAATGGCGGCAGTTCCGGCGTATTTGCAAAGCCGCGACAGTTACTCTACGGGTTATGTGTCTAGTCGGAATGTTACTTTTACCAATGCGGTAGCAAACGGAAATTTGGTAATTGTGGCTGTTTCGGCATACCGTGCCGAAAATAGCCCGGTAATAAACTCCGTCACCGACAATAAAGGTAATGTTTACACCAAAATTTCTCAAGTTCCGGTAATCCCCTCAGGAGATGATCACATTAGTCTTTGGTATGCAAATAATGTTGTGGGTGGTTCGTCCTTTCGAGTAACATCGACACCATCCCAGCCCTCATACGTCTCTATCGCAATACATGAATACTCAGGTCTGGGGGCGGTGGATCAGGTAAGGGGAGCAAACGGCTCCGGCGCGTCGTCTGATACAGGAATTACAAGCCCGACACTGGGAGGAAATGAACTTGTGTTCGGAGCAATCATGCACCTCTCTTTTGGTAATCCGAGTGCGACTGCGGGAACAGGTTTCACCATCAGGCGGAAACTTACAAATAGAACTTCCTATCAATCCCTAGTGACTGAAGACCGCTCAGTAGTGAGCACAGGGGAAGGCTTTAAAGCTACTTTGGCATGGGGATCAAGCGTCCCGTGGCAAGGTATTGTCGCTGTTCTACGATCGAGTGATACACCTACTCCAACTCCGAGTCCTACTCCCACACCAACCCCAACACCGACACCTACTCCAACTCCGAGTCCTACTCCCACACCAACCCCAGGTCAGCATCCTGTGGTTCCCGGACAACAAGTAGCTTACACGTCGTCGACTGCGGACAGGCCGTATCTATTATTTTTACCGAATAATTACAGTACTCAAGCACCTGAAGGCGGTTGGCCGACAATAGTCTTCCTACATGGCTACGGAATCGTAGTGGCGGGAGACGATGTAAACCTCATCAGAATGGAGGATCTACCATCGATGGTAGATCAGACTCCCGATTTCCAATTCGTCGTGGTTTCGCCCAGACTTTACAGTTCGGATGCGCCTAATTTTTGGCTGACGGACTCAGCGGTGACTTCGATAATGTCACTGATCGACGAGATTCAAGCTAACTACAACGTAAATGCCCAAAAACTAAATCTAACCGGTTACAGCATGGGGGCAGGAGCTACCTGGAATATTGCCCTCAAGTACCCAAGTCGATTCCACACAGTTGCCCCGGCGGCAGGATTTTACGGATATCCTCCATATGTCCCGAGTAACATTTGCGATCTTGCCGGAACCCCCATCTGGGCGTTTCACGGCGCGCTTGACGATCAGGTACCGCTGAGTGCTCAGCAGCAGTTAGTTGATGCGGTGAGGGCTTGTGGAAATACAAATGTAAACTTTTCTATCTTCCCCAACAGATCACACATGATTGGTGACTTGGCTTTCTACAATAACTACGAACTCTATAACTGGATGATGAGTATTGCTCCGTAACCCACCGGAAGAGTTTGAAGATGAGTGAATCGCAGTAAGTGGTGAGATTTGGGAGGCGGCTTGTGCGCTTTCTAAGAGCAAGGTCTGGCTTTTCCAGACCTTGCCCAATTGTTTTATCTGGGTCCGAAACGGTTACCGTGACCGAGATAACCCCTTAGCTTCTCATGATCGATCCCCTGGTCCGCAAACCACTTTTGCATTTCTGCGCGCATCTCATGTCTAGCCGTCTCATTCTGTTCCATTTTGGACAGTAGATTGTTTTTCTGCGCTTCAGTTATGACTCCGTCTGACACAGCTTGCGATAACTTCTCCTCTCTGATAGATTTCATTTCAGCGTGCCTTTCGTCTTTGACAGCCGCAAAAACTGCTTCGACATCACTTTCTTTGAGGTTAAATTTTTGGGCAATGCGAGAGACCATGTTGGTGTATGCCGGCGTGTTCTCGCTAGCCAACACCAGATTTGGGCCAAAATAACCAACCGCGACGATAACTCCTAGACCGAGAATCGTTGATAACATTTTTTTGTTAATATTAATCACCTCCTTTCTTGATTTTTCGATAATAGAGTTGCAACCTGAAAGTTAGCTTAAGACATAGACTGGTAGAATTATTGGACAATATGTTTACGGTATATATCTTGAGAACTACATCGAACACTCTCTATACAGGAATAACCACAAACTTGGTGAAAAGATTAAAAGAACACCGAGAAAAATCGAGTAGAGGTGCGAAATATACGCGGGCATTTGGTACCGGTGAAGTGGTATATACGGAACAGTACCTTACCCGTTCGGAGGCCTTAAAAAGAGAGCATCAAATAAAAAAACTGACAAGGGATAAGAAAGAACAACTATGCAGAAAGTAGTCGTTAGTCCTGATTTTTATTATTTTATATCCGGGAGTAAGCCAAAACTATTAATTCATTCGGGGACTCACGGTGACGAGTTTGAGGTGATTGATCATGTTCAGGCTGCAATCCAGAAGTATGAAAAGGATTTACCTCCTTTTATCTTTGTGCCAAGAGTATCCCCTACTGCTGTGAAAAATAAATCGAGAGTAAACACTTTTGGTCATGACTTGAACCGAGAATTTTTTACCGATTCTGATGACTTCGAGGTCCAATCAAATATAAAGATAATAAAAGACATGAAGTTTGATATCTTTGTCTCCTTCCACGAGGATTGGGAGTATCCGGATTATTATGTATATGACGTAGGATACTCAAATAGGAATGATCGTTTGGTTTTGGACCACAACCAAAAGCTAAAAGAAAAAGGGATAGGACTATATACCGGAGTTGACGACCCCGAAGATCCGGATTTGGGTTTTGAAATTGTGGATGGATATATAAAAATGGTCCACCCTGCCAACTACCACGATGACGGCACGATTTCGGCGTGGGCGCTTAACCGGCAAATAGCAGAAAACTACTACTGTCTTGAGATCCCAGGTGGCGCGGAGAGACAGATCAAAAAGTTCATCGTCGATTCATTTTTTGAGGATGTAATTATCAAATCAATTAAGTAGGGCTTGTATTTTTGACATCTTCAACATAGTATTTTGCTATGTTAAAAAACGAAATAATTACTTTTATTGGACCTGAAGGTTCCGGGAAAACCACGCTATCCAAAAAATTGGAAGGGGTGATTGATTTACCATGCATAACCACTGGGGATATTCTCCGAGATCTAGCGATGAATGATCCTGGCCAACTGGGAGAAGAGTGTAGGGCTATGTTTGCCACGTCAATATATCTGCCCGGGGAGAAGTTTTTGGAAGTATTGGCCAGCAGGCTAATAAAGCCGGATCTGGCTCACGGATTGATACTTGATGGAGGACTGAGAACCCTGGAAGAGACTAAAGGCTTCCACGAGATGTTGCAGAGAGTGAAGAGGGTAATGCCCATGACGATATTCCACCTGGTGATGCCTGACTCAATGAGTTTTGAAAGATTGGTGACGGGAGAAAAGGCCCGGAAGCGTGACTTTGACACACTTGAGGGCGTGGCCGGAAGGCTGGCTGAGTTTCATAATCAATTAGAGGAGAGGCTGGAGACAATTAGGAGGCAAGAAGGATGGAGACTAATTGAGATTGATGCAACCCTGACTTTGGAAAAAGTATTTGAAAACGTTCTTGCAGAGTTTGGTTTGGGGTAAGATAAAAGCATGATCCATATCAAATACAAGCTCGATAAATCAAAAATTCACGGGGTGGGACTTTTTACTGATGAAGACTTGGACCAGGGACAACTCGTGTATACAGCGAGTCCAAAACTAGACGTAAATCTTTCCGAACAAGAATTTGAAGAACTTAACCCAAAAGAACAAGTAGAAATCAGCTATTGGGGATTTTGGGACAAGGACAAGAATGTATGGCATGTAGATTTTGACAATTCCAGATTTATTAATCACTCGGATAGCCCGACAGTGACTCAAGACATAGACCGCGGTGAGGCCTATATGGTGACTACCAGAAAGGTAGACAGGGGTGAAGAAATTACTCAAAACTATCTGGAGTTTGAAAGCGTAGATGATTTGAGAAAGCGAGGTATTGAATTGTAAGAGTATACCGCGGCTATGATTTCTTCTTTTGCAGCATAATAATATCCCGCTGAAGATCTTTGAGACGGCCTTCCATATCTTTTAGGACCCGAACCATATCAACTTCTTCAGATGAATCCTCCAGATAATCTTCAGAGATACCTTTGATATTGGTTTCCAAGCTATCGACATCCTCCTGGATGTCGTCCACATCCTCCTGAATATCGTCGATATCCATTTCTACACCGGCCAGACTTTCAGTGGTGCGATTGACAGTAATTTGGATAAAGATGGCTAAATAAACGGCTTCGATGGAAAGAGCTGTGGTAAGAATTAGGAGGATTTCTTCGGTAGGAATGGCAAAAAATCTGAGAGAAAAGATGCCAATGAAAGCGATAGTGTGGACAATAAGCGAGCCATTTGTGCCAATATAGTGAATCAACTTTTCAGATACTCTATCAATCCCGGACAACTTCCTTTTTTTCATATTAACTTTCTATATCAAAATACTATCGAGAATAATTAATTCTAAACTCTATCTACCGTAAAGGGAAATTGGGGATTAGAAAATATCTTCCGGGGGGAGGAATTCTTCGCCATTTTGAGGCTGAGAAAAATTACCTTTGAGCCATTGGACATAGTCGCAGCCGGTGGCCTGTTTGGCTTCGCGGTCCCAGCCAGAAGTGGAGCACTTTTTCATTCTTTTTCCGGCGGCTGTAGTATAAAGTACCAAAGGCTCTCCGCATTTGGGGCATTTTTCGTCCAACTTCTCGGTAGTGCCATTGATCCATTCGATATAGTCACAACCTTCTGAGGTTTTTGTTTCTTTGTTCCAAACGTTGGTGCTGCATTTCTTCATCTTCTTGCCGAAGCGGGTGACATTTAAAACTAGTGGACTGCCACACTTAGGGCATTTTTCGTCGAGAGTCTGGGGCTCGACCTCGAGCCACTTGACATATTCACAACCTTCGGATTTTTTGGTTTCTTTATTCCAACTACCAGCAGAGCAACGCTGAAGTCTTTTTCCTGAGGCTGTTTCGATGATTTCTCCAAGAGGAGATCCGCATTTGGGGCATTTTTCGTCTGTCATAGTATCAAGGGTACCATCAAATAAGAAATAAAGGAAGGACAAAAAGGTGGGATTTTCTAGTTTTGTTCGGCTTGGAGGTCTCTGAGGATCATCTTTACTAGCTTGTCGGCCTCGAGACGGATTTCGTCTTCAATATTGGTACCGAGGTGGTCCTTCAAGTAGGATAGGATTTCGGGGTCGTATGGTCTCTCGTGAACGGTGGTGAGAAAAGTGTGGTGATGATGGGGTTCCAGCTTTTCCAGTAAAAAACCGACAATACCCTGAAAGATGATGTCATCGATGAGCTGGAGAGCTTTACCTTTTTGATTTTCCTCCTCTTCCAGAGTACAGATCAGATCCTCGATTTCGGATTTGGTGATTAGGTGATCGTAGAAAAGTATGGCCATATATATTGTTAATTAATGGGTCCGAGAGGAATTTTATTTTCCGGGTCGTCGATAAATAACATAAGAACAAGTCCTTTACGAGGTCCTTTGTTTAGATCTAAGGCTTGCATGGTTTCGGGTGAGCCACCAAACTGCTTGCCTGTCCAGTCTGCCGGCCCCGCGTCAGCAATGTCACAAACTACAGCTAAACCGTTGACCGGATTGATGACAAGCATTTTACGGAAAGCATACCAGTCTTTTAAGAAACGATGGTCGCGGTTCCAATTTTCCAAATAAAGAGTCTGAACGACACAGTAGTATTTTTCCCTCATAAATTCTTTCGTCGTAAAACTGGTTCTGTCCTGGGCAAAATATCCAAAAGCACCTCTACCAGGAGCCATCCCGGCTTCTTGGATTTCATCGTGCTGAGCTAGCGAATCTCCGGGGAAGCGGGCTAAGTGCTGCTCGAAACCGATGTAGCCCAAAGTGTGATTTAACGACTGATCTTCCAAGACCACCTTGGTGGGTACGTTTGTGTTTTCGTAGATTATTTTCTCGACTTGGCTGGCGTTTTCATCTGTGAGCTTGACTGGCCGGTGCGGAAGAATTTCTTGAAGACCGGTCATTAATTTTTGCCTGACTGTAAGCTTGTTTTCTGCCGGCTGAGCAATTTCAGAAGGAGTGGTTGGAACAACCATGCTCGTGGGTGCAGGCATGGTGATAAGAGCTCCAACCAAACCGGCACCGGCTAGAAGATGACTGGATTTTTGCCGAAGATTGTAGGCAATCAAGGACGATTTGGAAAAAAACTTTTTGGCAGCCTTATGTTTTAGAAGCCTATTTCTTAGAACACCAGATCTTTTCTCTAGTTTTTGCAGTGATTTAGCAAGATTGGAGACTGGCATGTTTATGAAAAAACTTTAGATAATCTGTGCAGGGTTTCTTCTTTACCCAGGACGACCATACAATCAAATAGAGGTGGGGTCGCCGAACGACCGGAAATAGCCACACGGAGAGACATAAAGGCTTCTTTGGGCGAAAAACCAGAAGTTGTCTGGGCTGCGGCTAGTTCATGGTGGAGGTTTTCGGAAGTGAAGGTGGAGGACAGTCTCTCGATGGTAGAGATGGCTATGTTGAACCACTTTTTTGTTTCTTCTTCAGAATGACCGGATTGGACTAAGACGGACTCGGAGCTCACCGTGGGAGCGTTGAAGAAGTATTCTGCGGCTGGGGCAAAGTCCCTTAAGGTAAACATGCGCTCTTTGACGAGTTCAAGAATTTGTTTGACTTTCTCATCCGGCCAGTCGGAAGGGATAAAGGCGCTAAGTCTGTGAAACAGTTCTTCCGATGGAAGTCTTTTTATCCATTGGCTATTTAAGTAATTTAGACGTTGTATATCGAAGATGGCGTTTTGTCTCTGAATCTTTTTCTCGTCAAAAATCTCTACCATCTCAGGAAGAGTTAAAAGATCAGAATTGTCCTTGTAGGAAAAACCGAGATACAAAAGAAAGTTATTGATGGCTTCCGAAAGATAACCATCTTCAATATAACCCAAAACAGATTTTGCCCCATGCCGCTTGGAAAGCTTGCTCTTATCAGGGCCCAACAGTAAAGGAACATGAGCCATTACGGGCGGCTCCCAGCCCAGAGTTTCATATAAATAGAGGTGTACGGGTGTGGAGACGATGTACTCAACTCCTCTAATGACGTGAGATATTTCCATCAGATGATCGTCAATTACTACTGCAAAATGATAGACGGGAACACCATTTCTCTTTATCAGAACCTTGTCGTCAACCTCAGAGTTTGGCATGCTAAGCTTGCCCTGTACTAGGTCGTGCCAAGTGGTAAATCCAGTTTCTGGCATCTTTGCTCTGATCACAAAAGGAGCTCCCAAGTCAATTTGTTTTTTTATTTCGGCACTCGTTAAATGCCTACAGTGTTTGTCATATTTAGCAAATTGGTTGTTTTCGTGAAGTTGTTTAAGTCGCTCTTCGGAACAAAAACAATAGTAGGCAGCTCCGGTGTCTACTAGTAGCTGGGCGTATTTCCGGTATATTTCTAGTCTTTGAGATTGAATATAGGGACCAAAAGAACCACCTTTTGTAGGACTTTCGTCTGGAATAAGACCAAGAATCTCATTTATTTCGTAAATTTTTTCTGCGGCGCCCTCTACCTCTCTATCTGCGTCCGTATCTTCGAGTCGAATGAGGAACTCTCCCCCATATTTCTTTGCAAGCAGATATGCGTATAGAGCAGTGCGGGTATTTCCAATGTGAGGAATTCCCGTAGGGGAAGGGGCATAACGAGTTCTGACGTGCGTATCGGCCATATGGATAGTATACTTGATTAAGTCTATGGCAACACTAACCGAAGCATCCGTTACCGCCAGGAAAGCCATTAAATGGGGCGGTATTGGATTTGTCGTTATCACAATTCTCTGGTATATCGGTGTGGGGGCAGTAAATTATTACAAACTGCTCAATCCACCCCCCCTTCCCCCTGCCGGAGTGGAATTTAGTGAAATTCAAGCTGTAAATTTTCCTGAAAGTAAAAACAGACCCAAGATATTGCTGGAGCTCCCCACCGGAACAATTCCTGCTTTCCCTGACAGAATGAGAGTCTACTGGGCGCCTACAAGGAGAAGCGGGTTTGCTGACTCAGACAGGGCAATTGAAACTGCTACAGCGCTTGGTTTTCTTTTTAAACCATTACAGCCTACTGAGACAAACTACGTCTGGACTAATCAGGATCAGTTGAATTCCAGATTGGAGATGAACATAATCACCGGACATTTTGAATTGACCCGCCAGTGGCAAAATAATCCCACGCTAGCGACCTTGGGTAACTTTATCTCGGACAAAGTAGTGATAACTGAAACAGAAAATTATCTCAAAAGAGTTGGCCTATTGAATGAAGACGCTGTGGGAGTGGAAAAAGTAACCTACTTGAAAAATGATGTTGGCAGACTGGTAAATGCGCTTTCTTTGTCTGACGCCGACTTTGTCCAAATCGACATATTCAGAAAAAATATTGATGAAATTGACCCGGAAAGTAAGACTAAGGAGGTAGTCGCTAGCTATCCTTTTTACAGAACAGATCCTACCAAGGGTTTAATCAGGACAGTAGTGACCGGATCGAAAATTCAAAATGAGAAAATCATTTCGATGGACTATGAATATACCGATATCGACTACGCTAAGAGCGGTACCTATCCCATTAAAACGGGAGAAGAGGCTTGGGCCGAACTATCTGCTGGTGGTGGGTTTGTCAGCCCGGTAGGCCCAAAAACCGGCGAAGTAAAGATCCGAAGAATCTTTCTGGGATATTATGACTCAAACGAAAATCAACAATATGCTATGCCGATCTATGTCTTCCTTGGAGATCAGGGATTTACCGCATATGTTTCCGCGATAAGTGAAGAGTGGATAGAAAAAAAATAATTCTATTGCCAAGAATAGTTACTGTAAATCCAATTGACCATTTTTTCTGCCTCTCCAAAACGATCCTTGCTATTGAGAAGACTGATGAGAACCGGGTGATTATTCCGGGTAGCTAAAATAACCAAACATTCTCCGGCCTCGGGAGTCCAACCCGTTTTGACACCTAAGATCCCTGGTTTCCCTAATAAGATATTTGTAGAGACAAGCGGGTAGCTGTGGCCCTTGAGGCTATTAATGGTGATGTTTTTGGTAGACACGATGGATAAAAAAGAATTTCGCCTTAAAGCACTTCTGGCAATCATGGCAATGTCGTAAGCTGAAGTGAAGTGGTTCAGGCTCTCGACACCACTTACATTGGAAAAATGGGTGTTGGTGAGGCTAAGATCTGTTACTTTTTGATTCATCTTTTGAAGAAAAGCCTGATAACCACCTGGGTAGTTTTCGGCAAGAGTAACAGCAGCATCATTGCCCGAAGGAACAAGGAGAGCATAGAGGACGTCGGAGGCTTTAAGCTCATCTCCCTTGAGGAGTTTGGCAGTGTTCCCGAGTGATTTTGAGCCATTATTTACCTTTAAAACGGCGCTTTCGGAAAAATAATCTAGAGCTACCAATGAGGTCATGATTTTTGTAAGCGAGGCAGGCTTAAGTCTGGTATGAGGATTTTTGTCGAACAAAACAAGACCGGTGTCTAAATCTATGACAAAAATACCGGTGGCCGTGAAGTTTGGAGACGGAATATTTTGGGGTACTGGGGACTTTGGCTCTGAAACATAAGCCGCCTTAACCTCTGGTCTTATAGGACCCAAGGGTTTGCCTATCACTGGGGAAAAAATAATGAACAGAGTCAGAGCAATCAGGGATAATGAATTAAGTAGTGGTCGTAGTTTATTGTTCATGGGGCTCTCACATTTTACTATGTTCCCGATGCATCGAGAGCCTTATTGATTTCTATCTTGGCCTTTCTGGTTTTGACAAAACGTAGCCAGTTTTTATTTGGTTTCTTGGGGTATTTTGTTTTGACAATTTCAACAATGTCACCACTTTTTAGTATTGCATCAATGGGGGCTATTTTCTTGTTTATTTTGACCGATTGAATGAAAAAACCAAGATCAGAGTGAACCGTAAAAGCAAAATCTACCGGGGTGGCATTTTCCGGTAAATCATAAACATCTCCTAAGGGTGAAAAAACATATATGTGTTGTGACAAGGCGTCCAGTTTAAAATCCTTGACGGCCTCTTTCTCGGAGAACATCTGCTCTTTCCATCCTACTAACTGCTTGACCCAATCATACTTGCTACCAATCTTAAAAGAAGTTCCTTTTTGAAGTTTTTCTTCAATAACCCCGGATGTTTTAGCCTGGGAATAGGCAAAGTGAGCCGCTGCTCCAAACTCTGCCTGAGTGTGCATATCTTCAGACCTAATTTGAATCTCCACAATCTGGCCCTTATTATCAAAAATTTTGGAATGGATTGATTGGTAGCCGTTTGGTTTTGGCTGGGAGATAAAGTCGGAAATACCCAAATTTGGGATCGGTTTCCAATATTGATGAATTACGCCCAAAGCGGAGTAACAAGAAGCTGTATCGACTGTGATTATTCTTATGGCCATGAGATCATTGATAAGATTGATGTCGAAGTTGATAGATGGCCTCTGCAGTTTCCGGTAAAGGGAATACATATGTTTGGGCCTACCCTCAACTTTGGCCTGAATATTATGTTTCGAGAGCTGTTGTCGAAACCGATTAATGATTTCTGGAGTATTTTCTCTGGCATATTTTATCCGTGGCTGTGCTATTTGCTGAACCCACTTAAATTCGTCGGGGTAAACATAAGGAAAAACAAGATCTTCCAACTCACTTTTTGCTTTTCCCATTCCCAATCTCCCTGCAAGTGGCGCATAGATTTCCAGGGTTTCTAAAGCAATCGGCCTCTGTTTGATAATGGGTAGCCCTTCGAGGGTGATGATGTTATGGCGTCTATCCGCAAGGCGCACTAAAATAGCCCTTAAGTCTTTGGCCATATAGACAAACATTTTGCGGAGATTTTCCAAAAATTCCACATCCCGGCTACCACGAAGTCTAACCTGACCGACCAGGTTAACACCATCTACTAGCTGGGCAACTTCCGGACCAAACTCTTTTTCTATTTCATGAACGGTGATACCGGACATCTCGGGAAGATCGTGCAACAAGCCTGCCTCTATACTTAGCTGATCAAGTCTCCAGCTGGCCAAAGTATGAGCAATGTTTATCGAGTGGGTGATGTAGGGATCGCCTGTTTTTCGGGTCTGACAGGCATGATTTGCCAAAGCATATTCGAACACTCTTTTTAAGCGAGTCTCGTCAATATCGTTTCGATGTGTCCGAGCTTCCTGCAATATATCTTCAATGGTAATTTCCACTAGCATATTCTACTCTGAATAGAATGATAAAATTTAAGCGTGTACAAGAGAGATCTATTACCGGATGAAATAATGTTGATGCCGACGCCTTTGAAAAAGGTGATGGGTGAGTATCTTGAAGCAGGTTTTGAAATATATCTGGTCGGTGGTGGGGTGAGAAACCTAATGATGGGAAAAACTCCGGAAAACTGTGATCTAACTACGAATGCCACTCCTGAAGAAAGCCTAGAACTACTTAAAATGCAGAGTCCTTTTTATAATAATGACTTTGGCACAGTCTCTTATAACGTGGATGTGAACGGAAGAGAGGAACTCTATGAAATAACCACCTATAGATCCGAAAAAGAGTACTCCGACTTCCGAAGGCCTGACAATGTTTCCTGGGGGAAAACTCTGGAAGAGGATGTGACCCGACGAGACTTTACGGTGAATGCGATGGTCGTGGGAAGAGGAAGATCTCAGGTCTTAGATCAAAGATCTGAGGGTGCATGGGAGTTGATAGATTTGGTGAATGGACTTGCTGATTTTGAGAAAGGGTTGATTCGAGCGGTGGGAGACCCCCGGCTAAGATTTGGTGAAGATGCACTAAGGATGATGCGGGCGATAAGATTTGCATCAAAGTTGGGATTTACGATAGAAGAAAAAACACTACTAGCTATAGAAGAAAAGTCCGAATTGTTAGCAAAAATAAGTAAGGAAAGAATCCGGGAAGAATTTTTGAGAATTTTGGGTTCTCCTTACCCTGCTGATGGGGTGTTGATGCTCCTTTCGACAGGGCTCATTAAGCAGTTTTTACCTGAGATGCTGGAGTGTAAAAACGTATTGCAAGGAGGACACCACAGGCTGACGGTTCTGGAGCACATGTTAGAGTCGTTGCGGGAGTGTCCATCTTCAGATCCCATCATTCGGTTTGCGACCTTGATCCATGACATCGGGAAGCCAAGAAGCCAGAGATTCAAATGTCGAAAGTGCGGGAAGATGTTCCGCGATTTGTCAGAAGAAATGACCACCTGCGCCAATTGTGGATTCCTTCAGCCGACCAAAGGGATGGTTACTTTTTATGGACACGAGGTTGTCGGAGAGAAAATCGCCAAAGAAATTGTGGAACGACTGAAATTTAATGGAAAGCAGATGGAGAAAGTAATCACTCTGGTGAGATGGCACATGTTCGCGTATCAGCCGGACATGACCGATGCGGCCATTCGGAGACTCATTAGAAAAGTGGGTAAAGAAAATATCAATGACATGGTGATGCTGCGTATAGCAGACCGCAAAGGCAGTGGGGCAAAGACTACCAGCTGGAGATTTATGGAACTTCAGAAAAGAATTGGGGAACAGCTTTTTGAACCGATGGAAATTAATGACATGGTGGTAAATGGCAGAGATGTGATGGAGGTATTGAAAGTTGAGCCCGGACCAATTATCGGAAAAATTCTAAAAGAATTGTTTGAAGAAGTTCTGGAGGATACAGGGAAAAACGAGAGGGAATATTTACTAAAAAGAATTCGAGAGCTGAAGAATGATTGAGCAAGAATCCGAGGGGGAGAAGTACTTCCCAACGATTGCTGGTGTAATACATAAAGGGATAAAAATAACGGAAACTCTGGAACTGCTCGACAGAATTGATCTAAAAAATAAGCGGGTGATGATAGAGCTGGCCAGTTACCCGATAGCGGAAAAGTATCGAGGGGCAAATGAGGAATTTTGCGAGTTCTTTGAGGCTATCGCCGAGAAGATAACTGCGGAAGGGGGTACTGTTTTGGCAGGTGACTCCGAACAACTGATCGACTTGGCGGCTGAAGAATTACAGCAGTTGTGGATAGAAAGTCCATCCGGATATTTATGCAAATATAGTGAAATAGTTTCAAAAGACAGGGATCCTCATTTTTTGGATTTTGCGCGAGTAAATAAACCGGATATCATAATACTTGACAGGGAACATGCAAAATTTGTCGCCGAAAAATTGGGGGTGAGTGTGGTGTTAGTTTCTCCTTGATAACTTGTTCCAAATGACCAGGAGAGGGGCAGCGGTGAAGGTAGAGGAATAAGTGCCCGTGACAGTACCGATGAGGAGAGCCAGGGAGAAATATTTGGTTGTTTCTCCGCCCATAAGGAATAAGGCTAAAAGCATGAAGATAATTGTGAGTGAGTTGTTTAGCGATCTGGTCATGGTTTCTGTAACCGCTTGATTTACAAGGGAGACAAAATCTACATTTTTATTCTTGTGAGAAAGCTCACGGATACGGTCATAAACGACAATTGTGTCGTGAACTGAAAAAGACAGAATCGTGAGAACCGCAGTGACAAAAAGCAGATCTACTTCGACGCCACGGAAGTGACCAAGCAAGGAGAAGCTGCCGAGCAGAACAACCGAGTCATGAAACATGGCAAGGACGGCGCAAATACCATATTTTAGCTGCTTAAAGGCAAAACTGATATAAAGGAGGAGGAGTACCGAAGCGACAATTAAAGCATTGCCAGTTTTTTTGATGGTTTCTTGGCCTAGCGCAGGTCCAATGGTTTCGAAGTCGCTCAGCTTGACATCCGGATTTTCTTTTTTAAGTCCGTCGATAATTTTTTGGGTGTTTTCCTGAGAAATTTCTTTGGATTTGATGGTGAGAGAATTATTTTCCGAATTTTCTAGGATGGGAGAATAGTCTATAAATGCTTGAAGAACATCTTCCGGTGAAGATTTTACCGTTACTAAGGTCAGGCGGGAGCCTCCAGTGAACTCGATGGACGACTTGAGGCCATACCGTATTAAGGAATAGGTGCCAGGAATGACTACCATGGCTGAGATCAAGAAATAAATAGGAAGATGTTTCATCCAGTTCATATTTTGTTTGTTTGGCCTTTAAAGAATATCCTGAGGAGGTTGCGCGTGACGACGATTCCAGTAAAGAGGGAGATAAAAATGCCAAGAATTAGTGTCAAAGCAAATCCTCTAACAGAACCGGAAGTGTTTAAGAAATTCCACTCTAAGGGATTAAAAAGAATCAATCCGGTAATGATGGTGGCTGTGTTGGCATCTTTGATGGAGTCCCAGGCTCTACCAAAAGCCAGCTCCAAACCAACCCGCCAATCTCTGCCGGCACGAATTTCTTCTTTGTACCGCTCAAAGACTAAGATATTGCTATCAACAGCCATGCCAACCGACAGCAAAAATCCGGCGATTCCAGGGAGGCTTAGGACGACAGGAATAAGCTTGTAAAGTGCTAGAGTAAAAATACCGTAGAGAACCAATCCAACAGATGCGATGACACCCATCCAACCATAATAGGCAATCATAAAAAACACTACCATGGATAAGCCTATTGCTCCGGCCGCGACGCTTTTGGTGATAGACTCCTGCCCTAAGGTAGCAGGGATATTTTTCTGACTCAAGACAGTGACTGGTACCGGCAGAGCACCTGCATTGAGCTGAACCGAGAGAGCCTTGGCATCCTCGGTGGAGAACTGTCCGGTGATAATGGCGTTACCGTCGATTATTTCAGTTTCTACAGTGGGCATGGTGAGCGGATAACCGTCCAGAAGAATCGCTATTGGTTTGCCGATATTTTCTTTTGTTAATTTGGCAAATTTAGTTTTTCCGGTTTCTTTAAATGTGAGTGATACTGCCGGAGACCTGTCTTGTGACTCAAAGGTCACCGTAGCTCTTTGAAGATCCGCTCCGGTTAGGTCGGTTGGAGTAAAGCTAGAAAGAGTTGCGGCATCGGAAGCAGTTTTTCCGGGAGTGTATAGAGGCAAGGCAAATTCCATCTTCGCGGTCTGTCCAATTAGGGATAGAGCCTGCTGCGCATCTGTAATACCAGGTAACTCGAGGATTAAACGATAATCGTCTCCACTTACTGCGGTTTTGACCCCAGATTCGGAAACTCCGAATAAATCTACGCGACGGCCAATCACATTTTTTAAAGACTCTAGAGCAGAGGGCCGGTCTTGCGACAAAATATCTTTCATATCAGCTTTTAGTGTCACTTGAAGGCCACCTTTGATATCGAGGCCTTGTTTTAGTTCAATTTCTTTTCCAAAGTCAAGAGTGCCGATTTTGATGTTTATGCGGGGAATATCGAGGCCGAAAACTTTTGCCGGCAAAATAATATAAAGGGCAATAAGGGTAAGAATTAGGGTGGCGAGGGATACTTTTTGAGGCTTGGAGAAAGTCATCAAGGAATTATATCTGTTTTTTTGACACTTTTTTCGATTGATTTAATCCCAGACTCAGTTGGTGACTATCGATAAAAATCAAAGTCAATGAATCTCCAGCATCTTGAGTAACCTCCACTGAGTCGCCTGGCTTGAGGGATAAATTTTTCACAAAGGTAGATGGGAGAGTGACACCTAAGGAATTGCCTACTTTGAGTATTTTTTGGACTGACATTAACTAAGAAGTTGTATCTCATCCCCTATGAGAGTGATCCGAGGCTGTAAGAGAACTTTCATAATAAAGGGGTCTTTGTGAGTTTTTCGGTAACTATATTCTTCTTCGGTCATACATGAATAATTTAGTTCTGTATTTAGCATCTTTTCCAGTTGCTTTACGAGGATGGCTATTTGAGGCATGATGACTTTGCCGACTATCATCAAATCGACTTCATCCTTGTCGCGGACTAATCCCCTGGAAAGTTTTTGTGAGACAAAAGCGTATTTTACGAAGCCTAATTTGCTGCGATTTTTGATAATGTAACGTCCAAAGCCGGTGGATTTTATCACTAAATTGGTCAACTCTGGATACAGTGGGTAAGAGGTTTTGACTGAATAATAGAGGCGATTCCCCCTTTTTTCACTGGACAAGAAACCAGCTTTTTGAAGATGATCCAGTTCACGCCGAACGGCATTGATTTCTTCTTTGACTAGCCGCGTTAACTCTCGGACATAGAACATCTCTTTCGTCTGAGAAAGAAATGTTTTTAAGAGCTTAACTCTTACTTTGGAAATGATTAAATCAGATAGTTTGGCCATTTAAAGGGCAGGCCTAATTAATACTTCAATTGTACTCGACTTTGTCGCCGACGGGTAAAATACTTACCCAGATTGCTCCAGGAGAGAAATTAACTTCTTTCCCTGATTTGTCCATAAATATTGTCCTATCTGTTTGTTTAGTTTTTTTCCATTTGACATCTATAGCCTGGCCATCCCGGAACAAAATACCGGTCCCTTCACCAATAACGGTGTAAAACATATGCTTGTGTATGTCAAGAGGTCCCTCTTCTTTGGCAAACTGAATGACAATGTTTGAGGTCGTAATTTGCTTTCCTGTTTCTAAGTCGGTATGTGGAGCACCACCTTGGTTTCGTAGATATTGTTTGGAAGCTTCGTCATATTTCCATTCGACCTGGAAGTCTTTATAACCTTTCCAAAATTCATAACTAATAGCTTTTGCGGGCTGACCAGACACGGCGACTGTGTCTATTTTCCAAAGTTTGATACCAGATAACCAAGTTTTGCCTTTTTCATCAACATTGGCGTAACCTCTCTTTTCGGCCTCTTTCCAGGCGAAAGATAAATAACCAACATAGGTGTGCTCTGTGGCAATTTCCTTGCCTGCCCCCAAACGATCGTAGTCGCGTTTCATGACCGGGACACCGATATCGCCGATAGTATCGAAGTCGTTGCCACCGGGCTTCCTCCAGCCAAGCTTAACCAGCTCTTCAAGAGCCCAGGCTTTCTTGTTTGAGGTGCATTGATTGCTGGCTTCGTCACGGCTACAGTTGCCTCCGCCAACGTGCATATATATTGGGTTATTATATTCAGCGGCGATATTTACAAAATAGATGCGGGAACTTCTGACTGGCGCGACCTTGGTAGCATCACTCTGAGCGCCACAATAAAAGACACCCATGAAACGAGTAATGCCGCCTTCGGCAACAGCTTCGTAGACAATGTCTGCCGAAGACAGTCCAGACTGTGGCCGGGCGTCGACGTGGTTTTCTATCATAGCTAGAATTGGCCGTCTCGCTTCCCAAAGAGCTTTTTCTGATTTGGAGTAGAGTTTTCCGTTGAGAGGACAGGCTTCAGTTTTTGGCTCGGCCGCAAACTGCGAAAGACCTGATGGCTTTTCACCTGATGGTATTTCGGCCTTTGGGGATATAAGTCCACCGCCACCCGCAGGAACTACCGCATAGGCAATTCCACCGGAAAGAAAGAAGGTGATGACGAGAGATATTATGAGTTTGGGGGTGAAAATCATTTCTTTATTATATTATTTTAGCGCCTCGTTGATAACTTCTTGTTCTTCCCTGCTTAAAGCCTGGCTGGTCACTTTTCCGTTTTCGACTTTTTTCGCATAGAGCCGCGTGTTCTCCCGGCTATGTAATGAGCTTATCATAATACCATTCCCATTATCATCGAGAAAAGCAGCTGTGAAACTCTGGTCTCCTCCAGTGTCCGTAAATGGATTATAGCGCTTGAATCCAAGCTTCTGAAAGTGCTCTTTATTTTGGTTGATTTCCCGGGAGAGGGTCTCGAAGACAGACTTAATATCTTCGGTGTTTTGAGTTGAGACTGATATGAGATGATTGAGAGCAGAGATAAGGTCCTTCTTGGATACGTTGGATGTGAGACGATTGTAATGAACCATTGTGCGGATGAGCAAAATGGTTATAATGAGTAGCCAAAGACCAAAAATCGCATAAAATAAATAGGTAGGGACCATATCATTAATTTTACTATATAAAATGCCTAAACAGAGAAAAACGAAGAAGGAAAAGCTGAGAACCACCGAAAGAAAACTAAAGACCGAAGGGTTTGTAATAAAAGACGAGTGGCTAAAGACAAAAACGGAAAAAAAGACTGTCGTACTAGCGGCAGGTGAAAAAAAATATTTTAAAGCAGACTTGACAAAGACCGGGATCCTAACTATGCTTGTCCTAGCCTTGGAGTTAGCTATTTGGAGTTATTTGTCCAGGCACTAATAAAAAGAAAGGGGGTGAACCAAGTAAATGCAGATCTATTGTGTAAAATGTAGAGCCAAAAGAGACGTCACTGATTTTGAGAGAGTTACCATGAAAAATGGTAAACCAGCCGTGAAAGCTGTTTGCCCAGTTTGTGGAACAAAGATGTTTAAAATCGGCGCAAAGTAATTTGCCCACTCAAGAAGCCCGAGAAAGAGCAATCGATCTTGGGTTTTTTGTGACAAAAAAGCCGGGTACGAAGCCGGCTTTGGTTAAGTATCAAGGGAGATTGTTTAACATCAACATCGAATCGTGAAATTCCATAGCAACCTTGCGAGCTTCTAACATGGTCTTCGAAGCGCGCACTTTATCGATAATTTCCTGAGTGATGGCCGATTCGACCCATTGTTCACGCAGGAAGCGAACCCAATATTCTACGTCTTTCTCGTAGGGTACACCGGGGGTTCCGCCAATACCTTGTCCCATATTCTACGCTCTCCTTTTCAAGTACAAAATACCAACATAGAGATTGTAACAATTCACGGACCTAAAGTCAATCCCATAAGACGATTTTGAACTATTTCTCGATCTTTTTGTACCAGTCTTCTAGAAGCTTTTTTATGAGATCTTTGGAACCAAGCCCCAGACCGATACCTAGTGCTAGAGCGATAGCTAAAATGAAACCAACAAAGAGGGTATTGATGAAGAAAGTGGCGATGCCAAGCTGGGAGAGGGCCGCCAGGACGAAGAAGGTCATAATGGCGTAACTCACGACCTTACCAATCAGACGTGACATGGAGGGATCTCCAGAGCCCAGAGAACCTTTGACCATTTTTTCTAAGAAACCCGCCACAAAAACTCCAATGGCTAGAGTGATGACGGCAGCGATGAGGGTAGGTATGCCGGCTATAATGCCATTCAAGAAGAGGCTGATGGCGGTGATACCGAGGACGTTGATGCTTGCCACAAAGAAGAGAGTGATAACCAACCACTTAACAACCTCACCGATAATGTCTTCTATTTTTTGAGAAACTTGAGCATTTTTTAGAAAATCCCAACAGCTCCAAGGATATTGGGGAGAAAGCTGACGATGCCCACCATGACTTGATTGGTGGCTAGAGTGAAGGAGTTTTCTAACGAATAAACGACGTTTGTTTGCATGACTTTATCATATCAAATTTATGAATGTTATTAGAGCTTGCTCCGCCTCCTATCGATAATGTTTATTATCGATATGTCGTTGTGCGCTTCCTCTTATAACGTACGCCTATAATATCATTATAGGCTTGTTATGGGGCTGTTTGGATGATTTTGTGGTAGAATTAGCCATCCCTAGGACGAGAGGAATGGTCGCCCAGGCGACAGGAAAGTCCGGACAGCTAAAAGGAAGGGTGGCCAGGGAAACCTGGCCCTTTGTAGGGCGACCTACAAGGCGCGACAGGGCCACAGAGACGATTAAAGGTGAAACGTTCCACCGTTAGGTGGAGACCCTGTACCAGTAACGGTACGGGGGTGGTAACCCGCCCCGCTGCAATCGACGAATTGGGATCAAGGTTCCTTTTCCGTCCCTAAAGTCTCGAGCATAGATAGATATTCCTCCACGACAGAATCCGGCTTATTGTCCTAGGGATCCGCCTCGGCGGACACAGGGTACAAGAAAACTTTTTCATTAATCTATTTCAGGGATGGTGGTGACCTTGTTGAACCTAATGTGGCTCATGATGACACGGGCTGAGAGCACTAGAGGAAGTGCCAAAATGGCCATGAGTGGGCCACCTAGCTTGAAACCGATCATGATGGCTACGATAGTGACGATTGGGTTTAGGCCGGTGACTTTTTGCATAATTTTAGGGACGATAAGATTGTTTTCCAACTGCTGAACAATAAGAGAGACAACTAAGGCAGCAATGCCATGATTGGGAGAGATGGAAAAACCAACCAACATAGCAGGGACGGTAGCTATAGTTGGCCCAATATTGGGAATTAGCTCCAAGAGACCAGCGAGGAAGGCAAGTGGCAAGGCAAATGGAATGCCAATAATTAGGTAGCCTGCGTAACTCAGTAGTCCGACAACAAGCATGAGCAACAGCTCCCCTCTGACCCAATTTCCAATTTGGGCTTCGAGTTTCTCTGCAATAGCATTGTATATTTCGCCTTTTTCACCGAACCAGAACTTTAGATAACTTTTTAGATTGTGCATTTCCTGGATCATGTAGTAACTGATGACGATGACAGTGAAAGCGGTGATAAAGGCCGAGAAGGTATCAAGGGCGATATTAAGCACCCTTCCAGGAACAGTTGCGAACTGGGCGTTTAACGAACCATCAATGAACTTAATAGGGCTGACTGCGTCGATAATTCCCGGAAGTCTTTGAAGGAATAATTGGGTTTGGTCAAAAAGAGGGGTGGCGATGGAGATGGCTAAATAGATGACAACGCTAAAAATTAGCAAGAGAATGATAATAGATGAAAGTCCCCTTTTTATCTTGTATTTCTCCAACCAGTCTACCAGGGGGCAGATAGCCAGAGTAATGAGGATAGAGCTAAAAAGGAGAACGATGACACTCGTTAACTGAACTAAAACAAAAATGGCAGCTAGGGAAAACAATATCCAAAAAATACTTCCGAAAGAGATATCGATACTAACCCGTTTATTTTTTGTCATTTTGGTAGACTACTTTTGCTAGTTTGGAAATTAGTTTATTATCTATACTGCTTCTATCATACCAAACAATACTTGGTTGTTTATTGAACCAAACGATCTGACGACGGGCGTAGTCAATTTCGGCATTGGTCCACAAATCAATCAACTGCTCTCTGGATATTTTCTGATTTAAATAATCTTTAATTTCTCTGACCCCAAGGCAGGTAAAAATTGATTGATTGTTGTCCGGATAATTTTTGATTAGATTCTTTACTTCGTCAATTGCACCAGAGTTTAAACGGTCGAGAACTCGATGGCGAATATACTCTTTGAGGGTGTCCTTGTCTGGTTTTAGGCCGATCCAGAGGAAGTGGGGTGCAGAAGATATGGCGGATGGGGATGGATTGCTTCGGTTCGAAATTTTTTGAAGGGAGGCTAAATCTTTTGTTTCCATTTCACGACGGATTTTTTGGTTTGGTGGTACGTGTACATTGAGCAGATTTGAAGTAATAGCCTTTAAATACAGTCCAGTGCCTCCGACGATGATGAGTGGCGTTTTTTCGTCAAGCGATTTCCGGATAATGGATTGAGCGTATTGAACAAAATCGGCTAAGTTGAATGACCGATCGGTGTCGACAATATCAAGACCATATATTTTGATACCCTCAGGAAGATTTTCCGGAATGTCTTTGCCAGTGAGAATGTCGAGGTCACGGTACACCTGGCGAGAGTCGACGGAAAGGATGTTAACAGTTGAACAGATTGTTATAGATTCCCGATCAGGTCGGGAATGACAAGAGGCTGGATTGCCGCGCTTCGCTCGCAATGACGATGAAGAAATCAAATGTTTTGCAATTGATAGGGCGAGGGAAGTTTTGCCGGAGGCTGTTGGGCCACAGATGACTAAAACTGTTTGGGTGGGATTGTTCATTTTACGGGACGATGGGGCGTGAGCTTAAATTGTTTTTGTTGGCGATTTGATCCAGTATTTCCCAGCGCTGCTTTTTTACTTTGGCTGAGATGTCGTCTGGGAACAATCGAGAAGATACTGTACCCGGTCGAGGCGAGTATCTGGCAATGAAAGCGGCTTTGAAACCTACCCGGGTAATCAAATCTAGAGTATCTTGAAAATCGGCATCTGTTTCACCAGGGAAACCAACAATGATATCTGTTCCAAAAACCGCATCCGGCACTTTTGTCTTAATTTTATTTATTAAAGAAAGGTAGGACTCTCTGGTGTAACCACGATTCATTAGATGCAAAATTCGATTGCTACCTGACTGGACGGGTAGATGAATAAATCGATCAATTTTTAAATTCGTAGCTATTTCGTCGATCAACTCGTCCCAGAAATCCCAAGGGTTGCTAGTAAAGAAACTTATTTTTTCTACACCCTCCACCTCACTGACAGCCCTAAGAAGAGTTACAAACGGGGGAGTATCCTCAGGTTTGAAATATTGGGAGTCGTTTGAGGGAATTTTTTCAACAGAAAATTTTTCTTTGTCCATGAACATTTTTCTTAGAGCAACACCAACTTTTTCCAAACCCCAAGAATTGACGTTTTGGCCTAGTAGGGTGATTTCCCGGTAACCTTCGCCGGCTAACTGTCTAACCTCGCTGACAATATCTTCCAATGGACGCGACCTTTCCCTGCCCCTGGAAAAAGGAACGATACAGAAAGTACAAAAAGAGTTGCAACCTGAGGAGATAGGGACATAGGCACTAATTTTATCTTTTCTTATGGCCTTTTGATTGAAGCCTACTTCACCCACGGGAAGGATTTCATCTATTTGAGGAAGTAGTTCTTTGATTTCCTTTTCGTTGAAATGGAGCATGCAGCCAGTGAGAATGATTTTTGGCCTATTTTTACCTGAAAAATACTTTTCGACGTTTAAAAGGAAACCGGTAACTCTATCCTCGGCTGACTGTCTAACAGAACAAGTATTGACGACGATTTCATTTGCCTCATGCCAATCTGCAGTCTCCCGGTAACCCCGGGATAAATAGTCACCAAGAATTCTTTCGGAGTCGGATTTGTTGGCCTGGCAGCCGAAAGTCTTGATGAATACGTTGGACACTTTAGGCGATTTTTTTCTTCAAGGGCTTACCAACGTGGAAGTTGATGACCTTGTGTCCCTTGACTACTTGCCGTTTTGATTCGTTTCCAAAAGGAACCACCTGCTTATCTTCCACTTTGCCGACATAGAAGGTACCAAAGCCTGAGATAACGACCTTTTCTCCTTTATTTAGAGCGTTGATAGATTCTGAAAAAAAAGTGTCAACCGCTTCCTTGACAGCCTTCTTGGTGAGATGGACTTTCTTACTAACGATGTTGACTAGGGTTTGTTTGGTCATTTTTAACTTTTTAGGCAGGCAGATTAATAATTTAGCTGATGTTACCATCAAAATACAAAAGACGCAAGAAATCTTGTGGAGCGAGTTAGCTGGCGATTTCTGAAGCTCGCGTCTCCCGAATTACATTAACCTTGACGGTGCCAGGGAAGGTCATAGTATCTCTGATTTCATCGCGAATAGCTTGAGCTAAAATCGTGAGCTGTTCATCACCAGCTTTACTGGGATTAACAATGACCCTTATCTCTCTTCCAGCAGAGATCGCATACGCGTCATCGACTTCAGGATGCTTTCTGGCAACTTCTTCAAGCTGTCTAATGCGCTTACCGTACTCCTCGGTGTTCTCGTGACGGGCGCCCGGTCTGGAACCGGAAATAGCATCGGAAATGTAGACAATGACAGATTCGTTGGAGCTGAATTCTTCATCTTCGTGATGCTGGGCAACACAGTCCAATATGGCCTGAGGAATATTAAATTTCTTTAGATATTGGACACCAAGCTCGACGTGATTACCTTCGCCTTCGATGATCTTACCTATATCGTGCAAGAGACAACCCATTCTAACTGTGTCGACATTGGCCCCAATTTCGTTGGCGATTTTGATACCAATTCTGGTTTCTTCCAGGGTGTGACTAATCATGTTTTGTCCATATGAAGTGCGGAATTTGAAGCGAC
>LCJG01000006.1:20322-24281 GCA_000998025.1 Candidatus Collierbacteria bacterium GW2011_GWB1_44_6 | reverse complement strand
ATTTAAACCACCAGACAATGTAATTACAGTACTCGTACTGGCTCCTCTACCAGTTACAGGTGCAAGTGTGTCGGCTTCTGTTCCGGAAGTTCCATCAGCCCCTGCTAGACCATCTGCACCGGCAGGTCCCAAAGCTCCGGCTATTCCCTGATCTCCCTTATCTCCTTTGTCCCCCTTCTCGCCTTGGGGGCCTCCGGCCGGTCCGGGCGGTCCTGCAGGTCCAGTCAATCCCGCAGTAGTTATTCCGGTAGCGGGAAATCCAGGAACGGTATTGGTTTCTATCGTTAGCGATCCATCCGGAATGTTCTGACGAACCTGAAAGAAAGAAGCCACCACTCCCAATCCATCTAAGGCAAGTGATGGAACAACTTCCGGAATATCATCCGTTGTCGTCGCCAGTACTCGACTGTCCGACTTTCCCTCTATGCTTATTTGCAGTTTCAAAATCTCTTTAGCAATCATTGAGGAGGTAGCATCAGGTTCTTTTATGGCATTTTCTACCACCACGTTTACCAATCTTCCACGAGTATCAAATTTACCCAAAATTCTTTTGTTGGTCGTTAAAGTCAATAGCTCAAAGTCCCCCACCAGTTTTCCTCTGACAATTTTTCCGGTGATGAGGCGGACAGGCAAGATCGTGTTGTCCGGTAAAGTCACCCCCGTTACACCTCGCACCACCAAGGTAGCCACCTCCCTGGCACCTTTTCTAGTCACAAATACATCTACCCTTCCGTTCTTCTCCACCACCAGTCCGGAATCCCCATTCTGATACTGCAACTCCACCTCGTTAACAAACCGTTCAGACGAGACAGCTCCACTCTCAATCTTGGCAAAAGAAAAAGAGCCGTCATCTCGTAGTACAGCCATCAAAAACGGTTTATCAAAATTGCTATCTCGAAGCACTCCTGGAGTAATCTCGGTCACCTCACCAGAAACCGTTGTCGTGATAGGCATCGGAACTTTTGTTAGTGATATTTTTCCAACGACTACCGCAACCGATAACGACGTAATCAACAAAAACACGAACAAAACCGTTCTAAGCGTTTTATTGAATTGTTTGCCGGTGACAGGTAGATAACTTGTCATGTTTACTCCTGTTTCTTAGGTTTAGAAAATACAAACGAGAACGACACTGTCAAAACAGCTACGGATAAAAGAAACAAAACAATCATGAGTCCCGAACGGCTAACATTCAGTATCTGGAAGATTGGCTCGGTTACCGTTACCGTCCACCCCAGTTCCCTGGATTTACTGGATCGAAATAGTGTGTACTTGCCCAGTGAGTCATAGCCTATCTCCGCTCCGGTAGTTCTGGACCACAACAGATTTGTTGTGTCCGACTCAGCTATCTTTTCCCCTATCAACTCGCCTGCCGAACTTACCAGCCATCTACCATCTACATCTATTAGAGCCACCCTTTGTTCTTGTTCTGAAGTAGCAATATCTTGCAAGCTGTCACCGAGTGCGTCTAGACTAACCGTGGCGACGATGGCCCCAATCACCGCATTTCCCGCTTCCACAATCGGAGTAGACAATATGATGGCATTTTTGGAAACACTCGACAAGGGCTCGATCGTTCTCGAAAAGTATTGATTGTTGGCTATCGTATTTCTAAAAAATATTTCCGTTGTAAACGAAGAGCCGACTATGTCTTCCGAAAAAGGATACGACGAAACTGCCACACCGGCTTCATTGAGCACGATGACTACTCCCAAATCATTGGTATTTTTAAATATTGCCTTGGTAAAGCTATCCATACCCTGTAAGTCACCTTTCTTAAACGCAGCTTGGAACAGTGGGTTTTGTGCTATACCGTCCAGTGCCGAGAACCCACCAATGACAGCATTCTCTACCGTAATCCTCCCAAAGTCAGCTTTCTCGGCTAAGTTACGGTTAGCGTCCTTCATCAGTATCGATTGGGTAATAGAAATAAGGACCACCACCAGCGAGAAA
The DNA here is from genome assembly GCA_000998025.1 of Candidatus Collierbacteria bacterium GW2011_GWB1_44_6. Lineage (GTDB taxonomy): Bacteria > Patescibacteriota > Microgenomatia > UBA1400 > MFAQ01 > UBA10133. The sequence goes on along the minus strand of LCJG01000006.1, from coordinate 22,328 downwards.
AACATTAGGACTATGCCAAACATCCGAAAGACCATCGGTCTGTCTATTTCAAATTTATGTTTAAAGGTTTCCCAGAAAGGCAAAATCATCCCAATCATCCCAGCAAGCAAAACAAAAAATGCTCTGTCCCAATAATTGTTATTTGCATAATGTAGAGCCAATAAAGTCAGGAGTATCCCACAAAATCCAGAGGCCATCTTGAGTACTTTTCTATCCCAAAGTAATCCAAAAAGAATAATCAATGAAAACGCAATCACAAACAACACGTATACCCACTTAAATCCATTTAAAAGGGTGAATAATCCTCCCGCTATCGGAGACAAACTATAATTTGCCGGATAAAAAAGAAAAATGAGAGCTGTGCCCAGGAACAAACCCTGAATATACAATGCATATGCTGTAGAAGACCGAACCTCCGTCGCTGCTTCCAAAAGGATAGCTAAAGAAAATAAACCGTAGATAAGGAACCCATCAATGTCATTTCCCTGAAAAAGAATCCATGACAGTCCCAAGTAAGTCACAAACAACACTATTCGAAAATAGTTACTTAGGTTCCGGTATCGTAAATACTCTTCCTGAATCATATCGGCCACGATTAAACCTAGTCCGGAAAGAATCAAGGCTAGCCTAATCGGTGTAAACCAAATTGAAAACCTACCAACCAGCAACAGATCGACTTGTTTAGAATGAAGAAACATTGAGATTCCCAAAATTATCGAGCTTAAACCAATAAACCAATCAAATAGCCTTGGAATGTTGACTCTTTCCTCAAACCAGAGCCTCAAAGTATATAGTGGTGGCTCACCGCTGAGCTCCTCCAAGCTCTTGCCAGGTCGAGGATTGGGCAGAATCAAGGGACCCTGTGCCTCCGGCTGAAAATCTTCTTTAGACTTAGCTACCACTCTCTCCACCATCCTCTTGTTCTCCATCTTTTCGGCCATGTCATCTCGAGCGTAATCGACGGATTTCTCCCCACCTCCCACAAATCTGTCTATCTCCGATTGCGGAATCCGAAACTTTCCCTTGCCAATTCTTACGGATTTGATATCTCCATCTTTTAAAAATCCATAGATACTGTTTCTGGAATACCCCAATAGTCTTGCAGCTTCATTTACCGAGTATGTCTTCTCCATTTTTTTGTAAATCTGTAACAATAATTACAAGTATCTACATCCACTGTATAGGAAAAATCTACCTCTGTCAAACCACAAATCGTGCCTGTTCCCCAAGGAGTCTCCAAGCTCAATTTTCCCAAAAGAAAAGACCAGGCATAAAACCTGGTCTGTAATTTGTCCTGCCTCGGAATGAATCCCGAGGCTTTCAAAGTGCCCCTGTCGGCCGCTGGGGGTAATGTGCGACTTACTGCCGAATATCAGTAATATACCACAACACCCCATAGTTGTCAATCCCTCCCCCTATTCACCTGCAAGGATCATCCTTGCGGGTGCTCTCATGTGTACACGCTCAAAGCCATTCGTGATAAAATATCCCCTGTACGACTCAATTTAACTAAAAACAACTAAAAAATGGCAAAAAAAGGTCCAAGACAACACATGGGATTGAAATGCACCAAATGCGGTAATTTCAACTACATCACCGAGCGCAACAAAACCAATACCCCAGAAAAGCTGACCATCAGCAAGCACTGCCGTACCTGTAGAGTTCACACCGAGCACAAAGAGGTCTCCAAGCTAAAATAACCCCAGACGTACTTGACTTATTGTAGACATTACACTAATATATAGTCATCTCAGTACATTCAAAGGAGGAATAATGGCTACCAAATCCGATCTCCGTTACTTTATTGCCGAGAAAATTGGTGACTCCCTCAGTTCATTCACCTGTCTACAATCCTGCACGGATGGCAGTCTCCGTATTCGAACTGAAAACGTGGACGATTCTCTCGCCGTCATTGAGGGTATCTGCGATCTCGATGGAACGCTACGATACTTCCAGGCATACGATCTGGACGACTTTGGGCAGGGAGGCTCGATCTTCATTGTTGG
>LCJG01000006.1:0-20260 GCA_000998025.1 Candidatus Collierbacteria bacterium GW2011_GWB1_44_6 | reverse complement strand
AGTTCATGGCCCAAACAATAAGGCTATGGTTACGCTGTCCAAATATCTCCTTTGTTTCTTTTTAGCTCAAACTCCGCTCTCACGAGCGGATTTTTTTAAACTTCTACCATCCCCAATTTTTTTGGCGTCTTATCCCCTTTCTTAGTCACCACAAACATCAGTCTGTTCTCCAAAACATACTTCTTTTTACCTTTTTCGTCCTTATCTATCCTATCGTCCCACCACCTCTCTTCAAACTCCCACAAGGCCACAAAACGGTCTTTACCGGCATAGTGGCCATATGGATCGGCAAATCTTAAATACCCTTTATTTGTGTTTATCTCTACCGCGATACAGTAATGTCCCTGTTCTCCAACCGAAACAGGCTCCCCCATCTGCTTACCCCACCACGAAACCAATTTGTCGCTCCTGTTCCATATTTCGTCTCCATATTCATCCTCGGTAAAAATTCCCTGCCAATCTACCGCTACAGGGTAACCAAAATCCAGCATCTCCTTGATATCTTCTATTTTTGAGTCCATTTTTGCCCAAACAATCAGGTCCGGATTTAACTTTCTAAGTCCTTTGGCCAGATCGATCAAGGATATGCCCTCTTTCATCACGGTTTTCCTCGCCTCACATGCATCCACCAGTGTTTCCTGATATACGGATACTCCAAGGCTGGAAGCCAACATCTGCATCACCGCGGGGCCACAATATGACCCTGTCAGCTGTTTCACTCTGGAAAAACTTATTTTCGGCTTCATCCAGCTATTTTACCACCGTAGACTCACCCCAGATGCCTGGCGTACTTGGAAAGTAGGGCTCCTAGAGCCTCGTCGAAGCTGACTCCGTGCATAGAGAGAACCTCCGTCATCGGCAAACCCATATCCGGGCCAAAGGCCGTATTTGGATTTGAGTCAGTAAAGTATGGAATGTTCGTATCATCGTCAACCCGAACATCAAACTTCGCATAATCCTTATGCTGAAGTCCGGTAAAAGCTCGAACTGCCAATTGAGAAATCTTGGTCGCCAAAGGCTCCTCTACATGTTTGTAGGTATACGCTTTGGCGTCATCGTAAGATTCAAAACTCGTAAAATAGTGCTTGCCATCGGCCTTGGTTCTAAATACTTTCTGGCCCATGTACACCCTTTTCTTGGTGCCATCATCAAAGACCACTACAGTAATCTCGGGACCATCAATAAACTGTTCGACGATTACGGGGATCTTATACGTCGTAATCATGCTGTTCACTTTTCTCTGAGCATCCTTAATTGTTTCTTTGACAGCTTTGTTGTCGATCCCCACACTACCACCGCTTTCGTTTAATTTCACAATCAAAGGCAAGCCAAGGTCTTCATTCACTGCGGTACCGGCGCGGCGGATAAACTGAAAGGCGGGTGTCGGAATACCATAAGCCATTAAAAGTCTTTTTGTCAGATTGCGATTATTACCTATTACCAATCCTTCCATACCGGCACCTGTGTACAAAACATTAGATAATTCCAAAGCCGCCGGCACCGAAGTTTGAAGTTTATCTTTTCCTCGAAGTGTATCCACCAGATTGATAACCACGTCAGGCTTATCTACCAGTAAGTTAGTTAAAAAATATTGGTTACCGGCCAAGAGTTTTACCGGTATACCTAAAGCTTTTACCCTATCGGCCACTTCTGCCGCTCTGGCTTCCACTTCTACCTCTGCCTCGTACGAGTCTTGCGTCGGAAAAAAATCTCGCTCTACATGAGAATAAGCCACAATGACCAAATTTAGATTCTTCAGAGCCGCCTTATCGATTCTGATTTTGGTTTTCTTATGTATCCTTGGAGGTCTGACCACCACGGCATCCTCGGCCTTCTCTTCTTTGGCTGTCGAAGCCTCTACCACAGAAGCACTCTTCTCATCTTTAATTCCATCCACATCTTCGACGGTCTTCTTCTTTTTAAATTTTGTGAGCAAATCTTTGATAGCCATATATTCAGAATAGCACTCAAACTATATTCATAGCAACACGCAATTCTTAATCATACTTATTGTCCTATTGACACCAACAAAATTTACCGCTATACTGAGACGTACATTCCCATTCTAGTTTCCCGCTTTCCCCACTCTTTTTCAGGAGGATCACATGTCCATCAAGCTTCTGTCTGAACCAGATAAGTCTCTTCTGCCTGTTGTCTGCGTCTGCCAATCCTGTAACTCCCGCTTTGAAGTTTCCGACTTCTCCGACTTTCAGCACAAAACCCTCTACTCCGGTATGGACAACGAAGCCCATGATGAAGTTGTGATCGTTTGTTCTATCTGCGGTGATTACGCCTTCCCTCCAGCCGCCAAAACACGAGTCTTAATCGCCGCCTACGAACTGTGGAAGAAAAGCACTCCGGTTAATAAACGCTGGTCCAAGAATTTCACTTGCAATCATTGCCGTAAAATTTCACGGGTCACCGTTTCCGACATCCACGTCTTCAATACGGCGGTTCTTTACGCTGGCGAAACCTGGGACCCAGAAGTGCGTATTGTTTGTCCCGTCTGCCATACGCAGACTGCGGCTGGGAAACATGTTCCTCGGGGAATTCAGAACGAACTGATTTCCGAGGCAGAATCTAAAAGCCGCTAAAAACGGCTCCCCGTCTCGATCGAGGCGGGGGTTTAAGATATTTTCATCACCCGAACTAAAGAATCTGCTTCGGAAATACGCTCAAACTAACTTTTTCCAATCCAGTGTCCAGTAGCCATTTCCATATCTATCAAAATCTCTCGTCTTTACAAAGCCCGCCTTTTCTATTGCTACGATCGATGGCAAATTGCTCTTTTCAATCTCCCCCATTATCTTTATCTCACCCACCCGTTCCTTGACTAGCTGACAGCCAATTTTCACTGCCGATGAAATCAATCCACCCGGAGCCCCTGGGCGCTTGGCATAACTAATTTCTATTGCACCGTGTAACTTGTCCGAGGGATAAAAATATATAAACCCATGAATCCTCTGAACCCCAGACTCGCCCTGAGTATCCTCCGAAGGGTCGGCGCCGGCAATCGCGAAGAGAAAATTGTTTCCTTCCCCTCTTTCTCTCATCCACTTACCATAATGCTTATGTGTCATGTTCCGAACGCTACTCATCCACGACTGCACTCCCGGGCTCTGAACTATCTCCCGCAAATCCCTTAGATCAAAAAAGCTATTCTCATCAAAAAATCTCACCTCATAAGTTTTCTCATTTTTCTCAAATTTACCCGCCGAGGCAGGAGTATTTCCCGTTCCACCCATGCTTTAAATATATATCAAAAGCAATTGTATTTATATATCGCACATACTAATATGGTTATATAACCATTTATGGCCTATTCAAAATCAATTAGAAAAATGGCGGTTGCGCTAAGACAAAAGGGTTATTCTTTAAGTGAAATTGCTCAAAAATTAAATATAGCAAAGTCTACCTCTTCGTCATGGATGATAAACGTATTATTAGATGTCGAGGCTCAACAACGTCTCAAAGATAAAAAGATTCTAGGTCAGAACAAGGCCGCTAAAGTAAGAAGAAACAAATCCCAAATTCAAAACGACCAAGACAACCACGATGCAATTTATTTTCTTTCGAAAATTAGATTTGATTCCAATATCAACTTGCTATGTTGTGCTCTACTTTATTGGGCTGAAGGTTCAAAAACAGAAGCAAGAGTTGGGTTTACAAATTCTGACCCAAAGATGATCTCCTCCTTTCTTTATCTATTTAGAAACTCATTCGATGACATAGACGAAAAAAAATTCAGATGCTTGGTACATATCCACGAATATCACAATGATGAAAAAATAAAAAGGTTCTGGTCTGACACAACAGGTATTCCGTTAACACAATTCCTACAAAGCTATCTGAAGCCTCACACTTCAAAAAGAAAAAGGGATGGCTATCTTGGTACGATCAGCATTCGATATTATGATTGCCGCATTGTCCGCAACCTAAAAGCCATCTATAATACGCTTAACGATCATCTAGGGGTGTGATGAAATGGTATCATGGAAGTCTCCAAAACTTCTCTTCCAGGTTCGAGCCCTGGCACCCCTGCCAAATCCCAGATAGGACTCAAAAGTCCAGAGTTATAATATTCACGAACGTTCATTAACAAGGAGACTATATGGCCAGAAAGAAAAAGGTTACTATCGTCCAGATTCAGCACTACCAGAAAGACGACGCCGAATGCGAGGGTGACTACTATGAAATCGAGCTCCAAACCCCCGAAGGCAAGACCATCGCCACCTTTGGTAGTTATTACGATGACAAAGGTATGGAAAAGGCCGAAGGCTTTATCAAAGGCGTCGAGTATGCGCTAGGCGTCACCGTTGAAATTATTGTCAGGAACATCGCCGACCGCTAACCAAAACTATCCGCTCTCTAAAAATGGAGGTTCAAACCATGCCCTCACACGACTACGATTCCTTCTCCGCCATGTCCATCGGGATTATGTCGCTCAAGAACCTAAACGAACTGATCAAGGCCAGACATGATGCTCGTTACCGCAGGGGAGAAATGCTGAACGAATGGGTCGTTCTTGGCCGCTTTCTATTTGACTCATGTGGAAACACTCTTCAATTTACGAGTGACATCCCCGCAGAAATATTTCCCAATATTCCTAGCGTGCTTGCGTACCAGGATTTTAATCAATTCTTAATTCGGAACCATGCCGAACAGCTTCCCATGTGGGCATCCTTCGCCAACAGCATCCCATCAACAACGGTGCATTGCCCGGAATGCGGTGCTCAATGGACCATTCGCAACTGTCACGACGCCATCCGTAGCAACGAAAACAGAATCATCGGTTTGGGACCATTCGTTGGTCAGCGCCTATCCGACGTAATTGCCTCCTGGGACAGAATAAATACCGCCGACTGGTGTATCCGCGAAGTCAAATCGGGAAGCATTGTCGTCCACGAAAGCCATATTGTGAGAGAAAACGACAAGGCTTCGGTCGAGATCTTTACCTACCAGCACACCTCTTGTCACCAGAGTTACCTTAAAAGAACCGGGAAAACCCCCAGAACTTAAGGAGATCACATGTCTTACATTGTCATTTTTGAAAAAGATGAATCCACTGGTGGTTGCTTCGGCACCCGCACCAAAATCACCTACTCCAGTCAAGCCGAGTTTGAGGCCGCCACCAAACTCTCCACAGAGAGGATTGTCGCTGAAGGCATCACCGAAGCAAAATCTCTCGAACTGCTGTACACGGTTCCCCCGATTTGCCACCTTATGGCAGCGGTAGAGACAGCTTTCACAAACGTCTCAAATATTCCCGACCATCTTGAGCTGTACGTTAACAATGCCCTAATAGCGATACTCTCGGACCGCCAGTATCTCAGGGAAAATGGTCTCTCCCCTCAACCTGTAAACATGCACTACTACTGGCACTACAAAAGTATGACAATGGAAGCCACAGCAAAGGCAGCCATCGTACAGGTGGTGCTCGGATTTCTCGATTATCAAACACTGGAGCTCAACGAGCTTGCACTTGATTACGGCTTCATCCAAGCACTGAAAACCACATGTGCTAAAGCGATCAAAATGTATTCACACCTATAAACTTCTATACCCGCCCTTGTGGCGGGTTTTTTTGAGGTGATAAAATATAGGATGAAAGTAAATTGAAAATTGTTTGATACCACCGTCAAGTACCGATAAACCAACTAGCTAGGAGGCAGTATGACTTCGCCATATAAGTATCACAAATCCCCCATGGTTTATTACCCCATCATCGGCACGATAGTTGTTGCTTTCTTGCTCTTTACTGACCCAAATCCATATTCTCTGATCAATTTGGTGTATGTCTCGTTCATTGTCCTTGCATTCTTCCTCATGGGATGTGCCGTAACTTTAGCGACCAAGACTTTATACCACCATAAAGTCAAAGACGGCGTCAATCCTCATAAGCTCACCAGAGATCAATATTACTGGCTAAACGGACAAACTCCCGCCAAGTACCTTGGCAAGCACGAGTACACCGGTAAATACGTTTTTTCCATCGCCGGTGTCAACGACTCCGACGACCCGACCGATGCGACGTATGTGCTCCCCGGAATTGTTATGGAATACTTCTCCGAGCACAAAGAAGATTAGTTCTTCCCCCGCCATCCGGCGGGGTTTTATTGTTCAAATTAATCCGCTGTGTTTACTGGGTCAACAGTATCTCTCTACTAATTAAGACATCATTATTTAGCAAGATAATAATCACCGATTCTAAAACAAATCATAAAGAACCAGCAAACAACGCCACAATTCTCGCACCTCTTGCATATTAGCCTCATTTGTGATATATTATGGGTTTAGAAACCAAACCGTGCTATGCACGGAATATATCTCACACATTGAAAGGAGGTGCATCATGTACCTTACTATCATCAACCCGTCCACAGAAGAACGGGTTGAACTGGAAGACGATGAAACAGCCTCAATTTTTTCCGGCCAGGCTCAAGTCAGGCTTACTTCCGGCGGACCAGAACTGCGGCTCACCGGCAAAAAATTACCGAAAATCCTCAGCGTCCAAACCGAGCTGGGAGCAGACAATCCAAACTGCTTCATATTCCGAGACTGGCAGCCTCTTCTGGGCTCCGACATCTCATTGGTGATCTACGACCAAGGGGAAAGACGCCTCGAAGTCCGACTCGAGCTGAAGGAGTCCCCCTTTGACTAGCGCCGCGATTTTACTATCCCTTTTTGTAATCACTTCAATCCTACTGGGGTGTGTCTGGTTCTACCAGGCATTCAAGGATATTGCATGACCCAACCCTCACTTTACGTTTAAGGCCTCGTCAATGACGAGGCCTTATTTTTTGAAAATTCTAGCGCTTCTTCTTGCAACCCTTCACGCCGCGCTTCTTACCGCCACCCTTAGCGGGTTTACCGACGTGCTTGCCGCGAGCTTCGCAGCTGTGCGGCTTCTTGTGGTGCGCGGTCTTCACGACCGTCTTTACGCTGTCCAATTTGGCGATGAGCTTTGTCAGCTCCTCAACCTCTTTGGCGGCGGCCAGATCGAAACCGTAACCGATACGGCGGATTTTATCGATCTGCCCTTGGTGGGTGACGAACTCGCTGCGGTAGCGCTGGTCAAAGATTTCCTGACCATCGTGCCCCGCTTCGATTTCGCGCCCGACGAAGTTAGCTGCACTTTCGAGGGCCAGTGCCCAGGTGCGGCTCAAATCGTTTTTCGCCCACGCCCGCGCGTAATTGCGGTATGTGGCGATCCATTGGAGTTTGAAGGTGTTGAAACCTTCGGTGGAGACGAGCACCTCTTCCATCGCGGACTCGAATGAGTACACGACTTCAGCCGGCATCGCCACGATGACTTCAGCTTTGAAGCCATCACTGCTCATGAAAGCGCGTGCCGCTTCCACGAGATCAGTCTTGATTTTGGCCGTAGCCAACTTCAATATCCTCCTGTGGGGTAATAAAAGAACGACGCTGTTGGCCTCGCACTGCGGGGCTTAAAAGTGCAATTACAAATAGGTATTTTACCCATAGAACAAATCCTTGTCAATATATAGGTTTTATACCTCGAAGGTGTACAATTGCTAAGAAATCAGCAAACTACGCTCACTAACATAAGGGAGACTACTCATGTTTCTAAATCTTGGACTTTTGGTTCTTGCTCTCTTCATAGGCGCAAATTTCCTCCACTTTATCTCCACCCCCCAGGCCCCAAGGTCATCCACACCACGCCACCCATATTCAGGGGTCGATGGTACCGACCCAAGTAAGACTAAACGCCTATAGTATTGACATTTCGTGCTTTTGTGATATACTCATCAACTGTATCGCACATTGAGAGACGCGCGTCTCCCAAAAAATCCTCAACCCCTTCGAAGGAGAACACAAATGGCCAAATTTGATAAAGCTTTGGAATATGTTGATGTCGATCGCCACTGGGGAAACCTTCCCTTCACGCCGGTCATCGGCGTCACCCGCTTGTTTGACGACGGCAGTGAAAAGTTCGTCAGCAACGCCGAACTGGCCGCCGAAAAAGCAGCCGCCGAACAGGCCGCCCTCGAAGCCGCCGAGCTTCTGGCTGCTCAAGAACACGACGCCGAAATGCGCGAAGAAGGATCGGATGAGCAGTTTGAGCGCATGGTTTCCGCTCTGGACAACCAGTTCCCCGGTTTCCGGAAGGAACTCAACGAAAAAGCCAAGCGCGAACTGACCAGCCGTCGCGAAGCCTACCGACGCATGCTTGCCGCTGAAGCCGAAGTCGACGAACACGACGAGAATCTCGCCGACTATGTCGTCCTTGGCTACAAAGGCCGCACTCGGTAACTCGCCATCCGCGTCCGCCGAAAGGCAAACTCGCCCTCACAAATGTGGGGGCGATTTTTATTGTCAAAACCCCCTGCAAGGATGATCCTCGTAGGTACTCAAAGGTCCCTTTTTGGTGCTATAATTATCCCCATGGCCAACACACAAGCAGTCCAAATCAAAGTCACCTTACCCGCCAAGTTATATGCCCAAGCGAAAGCCAATGCCGACAAAATCGGCCTCACCGTCGCTTCATACATTAGACATCTGGCGATCAATGATACTTGGGAAAAAAACCTCCCTACCTTCAAAATGACACCTCAACAAGAAAAGGTTAGCGAACAAGCGGAAAAAGATTACTATGCCGGTAAAACTATAAGAATCAATAATATCGACGATTTTGTAAATAAACTCTAATCATGAAGATTGAGTATCTTCCTTCTTTTGTCAAAAAACTTAAGAAGAAAGTTAAAAGCAATCCACAACTTAAGCCTAAGCTCCACAAACAAATCACTCTGCTTTCCAAAAACATCCAGCATCCATCGCTCAAAGTTCACAAGTTGAGCGGCATAAGGAAAGAAGATTTTTCTTTTTGGATTGAAGATAATTTACGTATCGTATTCAAAATAATAGACGACACAATTGTCTTTACCGACCTCATCACCCACGACGAATATTAAATATCCTCCTTCAAACTCACCTATAGTACCTGCAAGGATGATCCTTGCAGGTACTTGCAGGTAATAGTCAACCAGGCTTTAGTGTAAATTCCGCCCCGTTTCCAATCTTTTCTGTATATCTTTCAGCACATCCGCTTCTCTACCCTCCATCGGTCTTCCCTTTACAGCTTCTTCCAGCATATTTCTCAAAACCTCTTTTTGGTTCTGACTGCCAACCACCTTTTTCCACTCCCTAATGTGAGTCACTAGTCTCCCATACATAATCTCCTTCCCGGCCTCTTTATTCAAAAATTGGACCGTTCCTTTTTTGTTTTTCAGAAAAAACATGGTTGGGTTATGTCTTATGGAGGCTGTAGTGGCCGTCTTGTTAACATTTTGCCCACCCGCACCTTTCCCCTTAATGTATTTTATGTCCAGGTCCTTGTCGTCCATTATTTCTTTCTCAGATTCCTTGTCACCAATAGCCAAAAGTCCATATCTTACCCATTCAAAATAGTTCCTAATTCCTTTGTGTAAAGACGGGTTTGTTTCACCTTTTAAGATAAGTTGGATTCTTTCTACTACTTTCTGTTTAGCCAAAGCTAATTCTTTACTGTTACCCTTCGTTTCTTCTGCTATCCTTCTCGCTTTATTGTCAGATCTATGCTCACCTCCAAAGCCCTCACCTTTATGTGATTTTCCTCCACCACCCCTACCAGAAGGGTTTAGCTCTCTTTCCACTTGTTCTCCTAACTCCTCCGGATCAATTCGATCTGAGTAGTGTATTTCCATATCCCTATTTTACACTCCAGGCCACAAAAAATCCCCACCTGCGTGGGGATCCAAACTAACGATTATCTAAGAATCTGTCTGATTACAACACCCTGATCTCCAGGAATTTTTGCGAGCTCATCGATCATTTCCAGAGTTACTTTCATTCCCGTTGTATCTGTTTCAGAAGCGAACGGTATTCTGGCACGCAAGTTCTGGATTTCAAGCTCAAGACGCTCCCATTCCTTATCACCGGCTGAGTTCTGTTTGCCTATCCGTACCTGGATACCAGCCAAAATTAAGGTTAAAAAAGTGTCCATTTCTCACCTCGTTTTTCAAAGATTACTATTACCTGCAAGGCCAGGCCTTGCAGGTAGTAAGTTATGAGATATTTTATCATTAAAAATCCCCAACCATCTCTGATCGGGGATCATTGCTTCTTCAGCGGTTATTATTTTCCGCCCTTACGCCTGGTGACTTTCTTGGCCTCAGGCTGGGTTCCCTCTGCGGGAGCCTGACCACCCTTGATGGCCTTGCCGGACTTTCTGGCTTTGGGAGCCTTACCGGTGGGGGTAGCCGCAGCTGCGGCAGTACGACCCTTGGCTTCCGCCGTTGCCTTCGCCAATTCGGCTGCTTCCTCTTTGGCTTTCAGCTCAGCTGCCAGCCGCTCTTCCTCAAGCTTGCGAGCCGCCTCTTGATCAGCCTCAAACGGATCGACCGCTGTAGTCGGAGCCGGCGAACGGAATTGAGTATCGCGAGCTGCTCTTTGGGCAGCCTTCTTCTCTTCCATTTCCTTCCGCCCGCCCTTTTTCTTGGCGACCTTCAGTTTCGCTTTCGCCTCGGGAGAAAGCGTAGAATCAGGGCTGTTGAGAGCAACGTTTTTCTGGCGTACTGTCTTCGGTGCCCAGAGATCCGAAGATACGAAGGGGGTTTTTTTCGAACCAAGCTGATCCTGCTTCACAGGCACATGGCTTTGGCAGAACTTAGGCTTAAAAGCCTTCCCACCGCTCTTTGGGATGATCTGCGCAGGAATCGCCAGGCCACACGACTCATGCTGACACCAGTTCTGCTCAAAGTAACGGACTTCGTCCGTCTGAGCGACGATGTCCTCGATCAATTTGGAGGCATCTTCAACCCGCATCTTCTCGATGCGCAGCCAAAGGGAGAGAAACTTGTTGAAGAATTCGGCGTCGTACGCCGCTTGGCCTTTGTGTCCTTTGGCGTTTTCGGCCTTGACCCCCAGGGCATAGGCGAGCTTCGCCTCTTCCCATGCTTCCATGACGGGGGCAGTTGCCTCTTTGAACTTTTTGACTTCTTCTGCCTTCTCCTGAGCAGCCTCGACACGCTTCGCAGCCTTTTCGGCCTGTTCAGCCTCGACACGCTTCAGTTCCGCCTCTATCGCCGGCAGGTTTCGAATGTAACCGCCGATGCGCTTGTAGAGGGTGATGAGGGAGTCGAGATCGTTTTTCTTCTCATACTCCTGGGCTTCCGCCCACATCATGTCCTTCTGTTCCTTGTGGATTTCTCCTGCGATGGAGTTGATCCTGGCCAGAAGTTTCCCCATCATGGTCGGGACATCGTCCCGGGGTCGCTCGTTTGTGGTGATGGTTTTTTGGTTTGTGGTGGGCATGCTACACCTCCTCAGGTGGGTTCCGGAATCTAAGCAGAGCCTAGCTTCCGAAATAGAAATTTTAGGTTGGAAAGGTTCCCCCTAGTCGGGGGTGTCCATCGGAACGGATTCCTAGGACACAATAGGCAAAATGATACCACGTTATGGGTCAATAGTCAAGCACGGACCCTAAATATTCTTCACTCTCTCTACGAACTTCAACTTGTACTTAATTCCCGAATACCCGACCTTGACGAGTAGGTTCACTATGAAAGTCACCAAGATCAGCAACCCAAAATAGATCATCCCCTGGCTGGTGATGCTGGGCAAACTATCCTTGGAAAGGTAGCCGATGATGCCTCCCACCACACCATAGGTGGTAATTAGCTGCAAACTCTGAATACTCTTGTTCGTCGCCTGCCCCTTGATCTCAGCAATCACGGCTATGGCCGAGGAAAGGTAATTCCCCGTCATAGTCCAAATTTCCTTGATATAGCTATGCGTATTGGTGAGTACGTCAAACTTGTACTGAAAAATATTCGATAGGTGCTCTTCCAGCTTCATCTCCTTGGCAATGTCGGCTCTGGTGTGGACGTATGACCCCATTTGATTTATCCGGCTACTGATCAGATTGATCGTTTTTTGATAGGCATCCAGCTGCAATCTGATCTTCTCCACCTCTTTTCCACGGATCTGTTTTCTTTCTTTTATCTCCGAAATCTCTTCCCACAACCTCCGGTGAATGTCCAGATACTTTTGTAGCTGGTCTTTGAATTCCCGGAAAAATATCTGCATTTCCACCAGACCCTCGACAAAACCTTTGTAACCCGGCTTGGCAATCAAGAAAATAAAGCCCGGAGTTTTCTTTACCGTCAACTCCGGCGCAGTTATACTGCTATACACCTCACCAAATTTTGACTCCACTAGATAATCCTCGGGCATCCTATCTATTACTCCCACGGCGATCGGATGAACAGTTTTTATGTTCGCTAGTTCCTTCGGAGTTGGAGCACCCAGGGAAAATATATACGCAATTGCCGGAGCAAATTTATCATTGTAGTAATTCTCCAATTTTTCCTTGGCCTCATCCACACTACTCGAGGATAATTGCAAGATATAAAGTCCATCTTCGTAATAGTGAATTTCTATCCCCTCCTTGGTCTCAGCCCTAACAAACTCAAGATAGCCCGCTTCACGGCTGACCTTCTTCAGTTCAAGCCCTTCATGGAGTTTCCTCAGCTTTTCTTTACTGAGAGACAAGTCACTGTAGCCATCGGTAAAAAAATTAGCAATCTCCGTCAGATGTAGCGTGGTTCGCTGGTACCATCCTCCAAAATATACTTTCATTTCACTCTTTTCGGGCATATCTCCATATTACACATAATAACCACCCATACATATACCCTATATCTTTTGTGTTATACTTCCCCAAATTTAAGAACGCACCCTGATAGACAAACCCAACAAGGAGGTCCCCTATGTCCACACCCCACGACCAGGCGGACGAAATTATCTGGAACGGCATACCACCAGAACCGGCTCCCAAAGTAACAAATTCCTTTGACAATGTGGTGAAGATCGCCACGCCGACTCTGTATTTTCAGGTTCAGATGGCTTTACAAGCCAACGGTGTTCAGCTGGTCGATCCCAAAAGCTGTCAGCCTTTCCAAGGCCAAGTTCACTTAGGCAGAATTGGTCTTATCTATGTGGAGAAACAAACCCCTCAACCCAACAGACAACCCATGGGGTTTCAGGCGAATGAATATCCACCAGCAATAACAATCACAAGCCCCAGAAAAAGCTATGCCAGAACGGACATCCAAGCCGTGCTGATATACGATGTTTCAAAAACGGACCCAAAAAAACGTCCGATCATGATGATCAAAGTCCTAAATAACCAAGAAACGACTTTTTGGGCCAAAATGGGCTATGGTGTCGGGCAAAAACTCGCCGAAGTTCTCAAACTCGACGAATCTCCCGTCCTTTTTGTCATCGGTGGCGTATTTGAGCCCATCGAAAAAGAGTTACTTCCGGAGGATGTCCTAAACCAGTTGATACTAGAATGACCACTGTCCCGCTTTACCGCGGGACTTTTTGTTATTAGGTGCGTATGCTATATTTACGACAAACACGCTCACTGACAAATA
Organism: Candidatus Collierbacteria bacterium GW2011_GWB1_44_6; assembly: GCA_000998025.1. GTDB lineage: Bacteria > Patescibacteriota > Microgenomatia > UBA1400 > MFAQ01 > UBA10133. Next base: position 6,818 of record LCJG01000006.1, on the reverse strand, counting down.
AATTTCGCCGGAGGATCGCATGGACAGAAAAACACTCAGATCCAACAGACTTCCCACTCTCATCGCTTCCGACCTCGTCGAACTAGGCTTACCGGATCTGTATTATCAAGTACAGGCACTTTTACAGGCCCAGGGGGTCACCCTCATCGACATCGAAACCGGACAAATCATCAACGGCCAGGTCAACATTATGGAAGTCGGCATGATCGAAGCAGGAAAACCCAGGAAAATCAGACACCAGCTGGGATACATCCAACCCACATTGCCTGATGAAATCGTCTACGAAAGACCCGATGTGGATGCGGTCCTAATCATGGATGAAAAGAATCAGGAAATCGGCAGACCTCTCTATCTTCTTGTCCAAGTGATAGAACAAATAAACGTCGAAAAATGGAAATCTATCCTTTGGGAAGTGGCGAAGAAAATGATAAAAAATATCCGGGGATCACGCCAACCACAGGTCGTGTTCGGAGTCACCAGTTTGAGCTGCGGTGACGGCCTGGACGACTCTGCCAGAAATACGGCGCTTAGAAAAGTTCAGGGTTATGGTGGTCAAAATACCAACGGCGTCTCCGACATGGTTATCCATATCGAAGAATTGTTGTGGGAGGAAGAAGACGAGGGAGATGACAAAGACTCCTGCTAACCCCCACCAGAAACCTCACCAATGTTGGTGAGGTTTTTAATTGCATTCGCATTATGGGCTTGGTATAATTCCCCTGATCAGTTCTTGAAAATTCGAAAAGGAGAAAACCAAATGAAGAAGACCTTTTTTGGCATCATTTTCTGGATTAGTGTGATTTGGCTTATTTGGCTAGCTTTCGGCGGCCATACCATCATGATCTCTCAGGTTGTTTTTCAACTTGCTCTTGCCCTCGTGACCCTATGCGCCTCGGCAACCCTATGGCTGAAACAACCGGCTGCCAGAAAGAATTTAAGATATTCAGTCGGCACCGACCGTATCCGTCGCCTCCTCTAAGCCAACTACTCAAGCAAAAAATCACAGTCTTAAGGGAGTTATCATGCCTGTATCCATCGTTAAGCCGATCTCAACCAGAGTTCAGGAGTATATCAATGCCTGGCTCGCCGTCAACAAGAAAGAATTGGCCTTGGTGAACACTTCAGGCGATATCATCACCACTACATTGACCGACTTCCCAGCCATCGGAGTGACCACCAAAACTCACTCCGTTGAAGCGCCATGGGGATACCCGGTGAGTCACGCCTCCGACGCAGACGACACGGCAAAGTATTTGCCGGACGCAGTTCTGTACCTGGAATTCAAGCTCGAGGATTTACCGTCTGAACTCCAGGCGATTGAGACCAAGTTCTGGCTTTTCGAAATTGAGGGTGAGGAGCTTCTCGCGACAATCACCTCACTTTCGGAAGCGCTGTTTGATGAGTTTGGCGTTGACATCATTATCAGGCCAACCAAGGTACACGACGCAGACCCAACTCACCTCGAGCCGCGACCCCTCAACCCGGATTACCCGACGGTGTTGCAATATTGTCCCATCATCCCCAACAAAGAAGTCTAGCCAACGTCCCCGCTCTCGAGCGGGGACTTTTTTATATCCTTCGACCCTGATGATAAAATCACCCCATCTAGCTCTCTAATATTTGTATTCAGGAGAAAAATATATTATGCCTAACAAAATATGGCCCCTTGCCCTCGCTGCATGCATGTTACTTTTACTCTTTCTTTCCCCCACGGTTCCATCGCTTGAAGCTATGAGTTATATCAGTATTCCTTTTGGCCTGATCATTTTTTCATTGGCATTTTCAGCAAACGACTTACGCTTCAACTTTATTTCTATCCTTGGACTTGTGATCATGACCGCCATCCCCCTCTTTTTCATCTTCACTCATCCCGTGATCGTTCACCTAATCTCCAGCTTCATAAACACGCTCCCATAAGACAAACCCCGCCGACAGCGGGGTTCTTTTTTGTTATCATCAAACAGAATGCCGAAAATTGTCACCATTGGAGGAGGTACCGGAGCACCGGTCATCATCCAGGCTCTTCTTCAAGCCGGTTTTACCGATCTTTCTTGCATCTGTGCCAGTATGGACTCCGGCGGCAAGACCGGCATTATCCGCTCTGATGAACGCGATCAGGTAATCGCCATTTCCGATTTGCTTAGAAACTTAATCGCGCTAATCACCAGCACCAATCACAAAAAAAATATTTCTGCCTTTATCGACCTCATTTCATTTATTGACGGCAGACAAAGAAATCTCGGCTACACCGTCTACTACGCCCTTCTGGAAAAATATCACAACGACTTTCTAAAAGTGCAAGACCACTTTGAAAGTCTACTTGGCATTAAGTTTGGTGGGACCGCCATCCCTATCACCACCGGCTCCAGCAATCTCTATTTTCAAACGCAATCCAGTCAAACTTTTCGAGGAGAACACGAGCTGGACAAACAATCCATGTCCAAAAACATGATTACCAATCTCTGGCTGGAACCGGAAGTCCAAGCCACCCCGGAAGCCCTTTTGGCCATCGAAATGGCCGATTACATCATCTATTCTCCTGGAAGTCTTTATGGGTCCATCCTGGCCAATTTTCTTCCTCTCGGTGTCAAGGAATCGCTAGTAAAGTCCAAGGCCAAAAAAATATTGATCACCAATTTAGTCAGTAACCGAAATCAAACACATAAATTCTCACCGTTAAAATATTTGCGAGTGTTCCAAAAATATACCAGCCACGATAAACCATTCGACCTTATCATCACCCCCCACCTCTCCGAAACCCAGTTCAAAAAGAAATATCCCCAAATCGCAATCTCGTATTCTTCGGAACATGCTCACTTTATTGGCTGGTCCAAAAAAAATATCAAAAGCCTTACCCAAAAACATATCAAAGTAATAACTTCTGATATTCTATCTATCACCCCCCAATTCAACCGCCTTCGCCACGACCCGGCCAAGTTAGCCAAAACCCTCAAAAAAATAATCACCCACTAACTTTCACAACAGGAGAGCATTTTTTCCCACAAAAAAGCCCCCTTTGCAGAGGGCTCAGGAACGGCTTCGCAGATACAGCCACCTGACCATAAGGCCGATGCCCGCAACAATCGCAATCATCACAGCAAAGAGGGAAGGAATACCGGTGACCAAAGCTGCCACCAGTCCGGGCAGGCCGGGAACTGCAACAAATAGTGCCAAAACCATCAAGCCAAAAAGAAAACTCGACAGCTTATCTTTTAACATTCAAACCTCCTCCAGTTTTCAAAGAAATCTGTTTACCCCGTAATAATAGCACAATTTCAATAATTAAAACAACAAAAACACAACCACGAGGATGATTAGTTTAAAATAAACTAACCGTCAAACAGCTTCAAAAAAATAAATCCAATTCACTTAATGTCTTCTAAAAGCAAAACCTGCCAAAATCCACAGTATTTGGCGAAAAACTCCTAAAGGACACTTTGTGCTCAGTTTCCCCTACTCAAAACTGTCCATTGTTAGAGATATAGCCTGCTTCCGATACGAGGGTCACGATGAGCAGACAGATGTTCCTCTCTTGACAGCAGTCATCGGTACATCAGCCAAGAGTGGCTTGGTCCCAGGGCTGGCAGGATTGGGATTTTTCCCCGAAATCGATCAATGGTGGGCGAACTGTCCCTTTACTGTTAAGAACAGAAGGGAACGCCGTCCCCCGTGCTCGTAGCTTGTGGAGGAAAAACCTCCCAGCTCCTAGCACAGCTCCTAGGGCCATATTCATTTAATACTTTTTTCACGACCATGTCAAACTTCTCCACTAAAAAGCGGTCGCCTAGGCGACCGCGGTGCAAAACTATCTTGCCACAAAAATCATCGGATATTGAGAATCACCATCAAACAACAGGTTTATTTCCCAAGCCCGCTTGTCTTCATCGTAAATGACATAGCATTCTTGTCGCTCATCCCGAGAAGAACTATCAAACCCCAGGGCAATCCTTGCCGAATCATCTTTTAGAGATTCATCCGGAAAAATATAAAGGATGAGCAAATCGGGATTGTCATCCGAAATCTCGGGCACCACTACCTCAGGGGCGCGATACCTGGCTTCCACCTCTCCGTCAACACGGCTCAGGATATCTACCTTCCCATGAAGTTCTTCAAACCAGGCCATAAGTGACTCAAATAGTTCCTGGTGCGTTGCATCCCCTGTGGAATCTATCTTCTGTACTCGGATAAATTTACTCAGGTCCATCTCTTTACTCCAAATTCCCAACACCGTAGGTCAAACGAAACGTGCCCGAAAGGTTTGTGCCGATGGGATGAAGATAGTGGACAGGATATCCCAAAACCGCTTCAACCTTACCCAATGAAGGGTCTTCGAGATATACATTCACGTTAATAGAATTTGATCCGTCTGGCAAAGTATCCACGATGTCTTTTACGACTTGCTCAAAGTTTGCTTCGGAATACGTCATTGATTCAGAAAAATAACAAATTTCTTCGGGCATTTTGCTTCTCCTCCTCAGCCAAGGGCTGATACAAAAATAGATTGTCAAAATTACCCTCATATTTTATCACACAATAAAAGCCTCACTCATGATAAAATAACTCGATATGTCTCGCCCACTTGAATTCTTACGCTCAGTCAAGCTAGAATTGGCACAGGTAAAATGGCCTTCTCACCAGGAGGCTCTGAAGATGACCATACTGGTCATCATCACCACCGCCATTGTAGCTGCCTACTCAGGCGGCCTGGACTATATCTTTACTATTGCTTTACAGTCAGTATTAAACCGCTAAATAAAAAATGAAACTAAAAGTAACGGACCAAAAACAAACCCCTGAAGACTTGATCCAAAAAGTCGAGGATCCAAATCACATCGTTGTTACGACAGATGCCCCCGCTTCCGCCCGCTGGTACGTCGTTCACACCCAGTCCGGCCACGAAAACCGCGTCGCCATCACCCTCAAAACCAGAGTTGAGTCCATGGGCCTTACCCACAACATCTTTGAGATCCTTATCCCTACTCAAGAAAAAATCAAAATCAGCAAAGGCAAAAAGGTCACCATCAAGGAAAAGCTTTTCCCCGGCTATATGCTCGTTCGCATGATTGTCACTGACGATGCCTGGCTCGCTGTCCGCACCACTCAAGGGGTCACCGGCTTTGTGGGCACCGCCGATCAGCCCACCCCACTTCCGGAAAACGAAGTCAAGGCTATTACCGCCTTCGGCGAACAAGCTGCCCCCAAGTTCCAGTCCGCTTACACCGTGGGCGAAGCCGTCCGTATCATCGAAGGACCTTTCACCGACCTTCTGGGGACTGTTTCGGCGATCGACGAGGCCAAGGGCAAGATCGTCGTCCTCGTCAGTATCTTCGGCCGCGAGACGCCCGTTGAGTTAGATTTTCTCCAAGTCTCCAAGATCTAAACACATTTTTGCCACAAAAAGGGAGGGTGTTACCCCTCCGATCACTTCCTACGAAAGCTATTTGACACCACTGCCAACAAGAGCGCAACCAGCAACCCCAAAATAAACTCGAGGAATTTGCCTGCCATCAAAAGTTGTCCCAGTCCATAAATACCGAAAGAAAACAAAAAGGTTCCTCCTAAAAAAATTATGGCCACCAAAACAACAAGCAACGGTTTTCTCAACCACTTATCATAGAAATCAACAATATGATCCCACCAGGTATATGGTTCCATCTCATGCCTCCTTATGTCAAAATTGCGAATATCCCATAATAGCACACCTGAACTCAAACGTCAAGAAAACGTCCCGAACGCTAATAAAAACGCCCTTCATTTATGGTAATATAGGCTTATCCTTTGACAATCTAACGGAGGCACGTTAATGATCGTATTTCTTTCTGCTCTCTTGCTTCTGGTAAATGCTTTGCTGGGGGTGGTCATGAATATAAAAACCATGACCGCAACAATTCTCGTAACAATTCTGTCCATCATTGTTAATATCGGGTTCATGATTTTCGCTGAGTCGTTTGGGATCACGGTCGGCCTACCGCTGACGCTTGGAATTCTTATTCTATTCGCTTTTGGCATTATCTCCGGTATGACGTATTCACAGCGGTACTTTTGACATTTAGGAGGAACCATGTCTTCAGCTTACCCCTATATCGACATCCTTCGGGACGCTCTTCGTCCTTTCAGCAATAATTCGTACCTGATCCTCACCGACCATGGAATTCCTATCAGGATCTACCCCGCCGCCGTTGATGGCGCAGGAATACCCGATTTTCAGATATATTCAACGTCCAAGAAAACCTGCAAAGAACTTGGTTCTACCGACCCTTGGATGCCTCAATCCCCCGAGGGATACATGTGTCACGGCTATACCAAATACCCGGTGAAGGTTCCATATGTGGGACAATTGATCTTCTTTTGGATTCCAAAGCTCCAGTCCCAATTCTTCACCACTCATTCTGTCAGGAGAATATATTCCAAGCCAGTCAGCAAACTTCTGTCTGATCCCTGGAAACACCTGCGTCAGGTAATCGGCTCACTGTCCGAATCGGGAAACCCATTTGCATCGGCTGAACTGCTGTTATTGGGCAGCACCAGGGACTCATACAACGAGTTTCTTGATCTTGTAATGTGGGGAGCGATGTACACATTACAAAACGGAGGCATGAGCCTCAGCAAAACCCAGTCGGAGTCCCTTATTAGTTTGGCGGCAAGCCACTTCAAGATCGATGTTGATGCTCTGTTTGGTTCCGGTTTGATCTCGAAACACAAAGGTCACATCACCATCTCAGATGCCCTGTACGTCCTTTACATGGAAGCCATCCACAGGGCTAGACCAATGGCCACCGAGTTCGACGCAAACGGCATTCTTCAAGTCTCCAAGATCT
>LCJG01000005.1 GCA_000998025.1 Candidatus Collierbacteria bacterium GW2011_GWB1_44_6 | reverse complement strand
AGTAAGATCAGCCACAGCACCCGTAAGGCTCATCCGTTCCTTAATGGTTCGTTCAAGTCTTAAAAGCCCGAGGCGGAAGGCCGTATTGCCGACTAGTTCGCCCACTCTTCTTACTCTTCTGTTTCCCAGATGATCTATATTATCAACTTCTCCCTTGCCTTCCATAAGGTCTATAAGTTTTCTAAGGATACAGACAACATCTTCTTTATGAATTATCCAGTTTTCTTTGTTGTTTTGTAAAGTTGAGCCAAGCCTTTTGTTTATTTTGTATCTCCCAACTTCTCCAAGATTGTAAACACGTAAATTACGGAACATATTATTGAACCGTTCTCTTGCATTATCCAGAATCAGGGGTTCGCCCGGCCTTATTTTTTTATACAGTTCCAGATAAGCTTCTTCCCGTGTTTTGGCGGGATCTTTTTGCAAAGTTACGCTGATATATTTTTTAACGTTTGCAAAATGACTTAGTATATTTTCATCAAGAGATAGCCCTAAGGCTCTAAGAAAGACGGTCGCCGGAAACTTTCTTCTCCGGTCTACCCTTATATAAATAACGTCATTTTTGGCAACAAGAAAATCCAGCCATGATCCATAAAGAGGTCTGATTTCCGCTTTATAAAGGAGCCTTCCGGATAAAGGGTCAATTTCACCGGTAAAATAAACTCCGGGCGCTCTGACAATCTGATTTACTACACATCTTTCGACACCGTTTATTATAAATGTGCCGCGATCGGTCATTTGAGGGATATTACCTAAAAAAACAGTTTGAGTTATATGTTTTCCTGTTTTTTTATTTGTAAGAATTGTTTTTACCCGAAGCGGACTTTCATATGTCAATCCTTTCTCAATAGCTTCTCCGGCTGACATTTTGGGTTTGTCAAAATTGTGGTCAGTAAAGGCAAGATTCCAATTTTTACCGCTGTAATCCTCAATCGGGGAAATCTCCGCAAGGAGATTGGTAATATCTTTTTCCTTAAACTCATTATAACTTTCTTTTTGAACCTCAAGAAGATCGAGCGGAGGCAGTTTATATCTATTTTTACTCAGGCTGACTCGCGCTTGAGGATTATTTTTAATATTGCTTACCATCTGAATGAAAAATTCAACAAGAAAAAGTAGCGTGCTCACAAAGCACGCCTTTTTAACTTGAAACCAAAACTGTCATCTTTTATATCACAAGATCATTTCTTTGTCAATAGCTAACAAACTTGTTGATATTTTCCTGATGCTCCGGCAAACTCCTGGCAAAATGCAGATGTCCCTCGCTATCTGAAACATAATATAAATAATCAGTTTCGGCAGGGTTGAGCGCGGCTTGAATGGCTGCAATTCCCGGGTTGCCTATTGGAGCAGGCGGAAGGCCAATATTAATATATGTATTATAAAGAGACTTTATTTGCAAATCTTCTTTTGTCAAAGTTCTTTTCCACCAGCTTTTCTCTTGAGGTTGATAACCCAGCATATATTGAACTGTTGCGTCTATATCAAGCTTCATATTATTTTTCAGTCTGTTTGCAACCACGCTTGCAACAATGGATCGGTCTTCCGCAAACTTGGCTTCCCAGTTTCACGTATGGGCTACTTTGTTTACGCCAACGCCATGAAAAATTTACCAAAATTCGATGGTCGCTTGGAGTTTGAAATGTCCATCCTACCCTACGAAGGCAACTCCGACTGGGTCGACCTAACGCTCTTAGAAATCCGGGAACTTCTTAACTCGGATAGTATTCCATCTCCCGCCCACGAATGCGAATACTGTGCTTACAAACAAATGTCCGTCCAAATAGTCAAGTCCCTCAAAGAGAAACACTAACCCGTTTCTCGAGGTGCAAAATCCTTTTTTCGTATTCGCCGATTTTTTCTGAGTGGTTATCCGTAACGGTGTCCAATTTTTTCTCAATTCTATATTGGTTATTTTCAAAATTATCCATTCTCACATCTAATCTATTTTCCATGGCTTTCATCTCATCGTGGATTCCTTCAACTATATTGTTGACCATTGGTTCTGTAACCTCCTCGTGAAATTTAAGAAGTCTCTCGTCCATGAGGGTCGTAATCTTTCCCAACATCTTCTCGTTATTGCTCTCGATCATTCCCTCCATTTTCCCAAGCATCTTCTCATCTCTTTCGTCTAAAATATTTTCTAGTTTGACGAAGTCTTTGTCATTTAGGGCCATACTTCATCATACATCAAACATTTTCTTCGATTTTTTCGATTCTGAATTTTTGTCCGTTTAGTTCAAAAACTTTACCTCTTGGCGCACCTCCCAGCATTTTAGCCAACGGCGTTTTCTCACTAAGTAGTATCACATCATCCACCATGGCGCCCCCCAAACCGTTTGGGACAATAAAATATTTTTTCACCGTTTCCTCGGAAAGATTTTGTACCGAAAATATTTGGTTATATTTTTCCAGACCGGCGTTAAGATCCCGAAGTTTTTTTCTTTCATCGAGCAAGGAGTTGTAAAGTTGGTTTGCAATTTGGCGGGTCTGGTCGTGGGCAGACTCCATGGGGGTGGCGCTTTCATCTCTTTCCGTCGCTGTCTCCCGGATCCGTTTCTCGATTGCCTTCAAGTCAGTATTGATTTTTTGTTTTAAGTCAATCATGCCCCATTTTACTACGCACTCTCTGAGATAATATGAGCATGAACTTGTCAGATTACCATTTTGATCTTCCGCCTGAATTGATAGGCCAGGAAGCCATCGAACCGCGCGATTCCTGTAAACTGCTGGTTGTTGACCGAAAAAATCAAAATCTTAAGCATCATATCTTCCGTGACCTCACCGATATTCTGGATAAAAACTGCGTCTTGGTCATAAACGACACCAAAGTTTTCCCGGCCAGACTTTTTGGTGCCAAGCCTTCCGGCGGAAAGATAGAAGTCCTACTGTTAAAACAACTTTCTTCTGACTCTTATGAAGCCATTGTCAAAGGGAAGGTTAATCTTGATCAAAAAATTGTTTTTGCTCAAGATTTTTATGGCGTTGTCCAACAAAAGAGCGACGAGGGATTAATTCAAATTCAATTTAGCTCATCAGGACCAGCCTTGTTTGCCGAAATTGATAAGCAGGGAAAAACACCACTGCCTCCGTATATCCATTCTGATGTGGACGAGAAAATTCTCCGGGAAAAATATCAGACAGTATACGCAAGAGAAAAGGGGAGTGCTGCCGCCCCCACTGCCGGTCTACACTTCACTCCTGAGCTTTTAGACCAGCTCCACAAGAAAGGAATTCAGATTGAAAAAGTTACACTTCATGTCGGTCTGGGTACTTTTAAGCCTGTCACTGAGATACAAGTTGCTTCCAAAACCTTACACGCGGAATCCTACATATTACCCGAAGAAACCGCCCAAAGGTTAAATCAAGCCAAAAGAGCAGGTAAAAAAATTATTGCTGTTGGCACCACCACCTGCCGTGTTTTGGAAACACTTTCGGACGACAACGGTTTGCTTTCTGCCGGAGAAGGGGAGACCAGTATTTTTATTCAACTGGGCTACAAATTTAAATTTGTGGATGGCCTGATCACCAACTTCCACTTGCCGGAAACGAGTTTATTAATGCTCGTCAGTGCCCTGGTTAGTGCTCCGAACTCCCCTACTCATTTTGAAAATTTCCATAGCAGTCTGATCGGTAAAGCTTACGAAGCGGCGATAAAAAACAAATATAAGTTCTTCAGTTTCGGCGACGCCATGATGATTATTTAATCATTTTCATCCTCTCCCTCATCTGTTCAGTTAGTCGCACCATGAAGCGGACATTGTGAATGGAGGCCAAACGATAGTAGGAAAGTTCCTTGGCCATGTACAAATGCCTCAAGTAACCGCGTGTGTATCCAGAAAGGCATGTGTAGCAATCACAACCCTCCATAATCGTCGATTTATCGTTTACAAATTGCGAATTGCTAATATTTAATCTACCTTTAGAAAATTCGCTTTCAAATTTTTCTCCCCGTATCTCCCCATAATAAAGTGCACCATTCCGCGCAAGCCTGGTAGGTGCGACGCAGTCAAACATGTCGATACCGCATTTGATAATATCTACAATATTTTGGGGATCCCTTCCCAAGCCCATGGTATAAATCGGCTTCTCTTTTGGCAATAGATGCTTAATCCAACCAATCACTTCTTGAGTGGCTTCCATGTTATACCCAATTGTTTCTCCTCCTATGGCAATCCCATCAAAAGGCATACCAGCGATAAAAGAAGCGGCTTCTTCTCTCATCTCTTTGTCTGTACTTCCTTGTATTATTCCAAACAATGCCTGTGAGGTTCCTTGAGCACTTTTCTTGTCATTTTCTTGCCATCTTCGAATGCATCTCTCAGCCCAACGATGCGTCCTGTCTAGGGCCTGTCTGACGTATTTCCTCTCTATCTTATCGGGAGTACACTCATCAAAAGCCATGATGATGTCTGCCCCCAAATCTTTTTGAATATCCATCGATTTTTCCGGAGTAAATCTATGCAATTTCCCATCCAGATGAGACTTAAAAGTTACCCCTTCCTCATCTATCTTCGACAAAGCGTCACCTTTGGCTCCGAGTCCTAACGAAAAAACTTGGAAACCACCGCTGTCTGTGAGCATGGGGCTATTCCAGTTCATGAATCTCTGAATTCCACCCATCTCGGAGACCACCTTTTCGCCTGGACGCAGAAACAAATGGTAAGTATTTCCCAAAACGATCTCCGCCTTAGTTCCGCGGATATCTTGACCATCCAGTGACTTCACGGTAGCCGCAGTTCCCACAGGCATAAATACCGGTGTGTTTACCTCACCGTGATCCGTGCTTATTACCCCAGTTCCGTCGGAGTTCTTTGTGAATTTGAAAGACATGGAGCCGAAGGTGGGACTCGAACCCACTACCTACGGTTTACGATACCGTCGCTCTACCAGCTGAGCTACTTCGGCAAGCTCCTCTATTTTACCCGAAATAGCATCGATTGGGCTTTACTTACTTCTCCAAAGCGGGGACAGTAATCTTGGCACCGGCAAAAATCATGTCTGGGTTTGAAAAAGTATACCTATTTGCCCAGTAGATTTTGGTCCATTTGTAGCCGTCTCCATAAGCTCGAACAGCGATTTTCCAGTAAGAATCTCCTTTTTGAGTCGTATACTCTCCCGTCTCAATCGCTTTATCTTCTGCCTTCACCTGCTGTTTGACCACGTCACCCTTATCGGAAATTGCGATTTCTTTCTTTGGTTCCTCTACAACAGTTACTTTTTTAGCTTCGACTTTGGGAATACGCAGATCCATCCCTGCCGTGATAACCCCTTTACCGGTAATTTTATTTTCGCTCATGATATCCACATAATTGTAACCAGACTTGTAGTATTTTTCTGCGATGTGCCACAGATCATCCCCTTTAACGACTTTATAGGTAGCAATAAGTTTGTCATCCGTTACCTCATCCTTTTTGTCGGTCGTCGCCGCCTCTTGTTCGTTTAGGAGTATTCCTTGCCAAGTCTTAAGATTTGCAGTCCTAAAATAATTAAAGATCAACCCAGCTATAACCACAATAACCACACCACCCATCAGGGTACTGATGGTGTTTTCGTTCATTTTAAAAAATTTTAGGATATTTTTAATTCCTTTAGCGGAACTCTGTCCTTTTTTCATAATTCAATCTTATATAATCTTTTATCAATGTCAAGTCCATCCTAAGTATATTTTTTGCTTATCCAGTCGACCATCTCCCTAATCACCTTCTTATCTTCTTCCGTCAGGTCCAGCACCCTCACTTTATCAAACCTTCCTTCACCAAAAATAGACTCGTAACTTACAATGTAGGTGTAGAAAAAAGCATCCAGGGTCCGTTTGGCACGGTGAAGGCAATCACTTTCGAGTCCGAGGAGTGACACTATTTCCACAAAATCCTCCATTGCCTGATTGCTGGCCTCATTTTCGTCGAAGAATATTTGCATTACTCCCTCGAAACAGGAAATATCATGATTAATTACATGTTCGAGTTTAACGTGATTCATCTCATGCAAGGCAGATACCAGACTGCTAATCGTAGGTATCCTGCCAATTTGAATGGACCTGGCTTTTGGCATACTTGTGTCCTGGTTTAGGAAGTGATTCATCCAAATCCGGCTCTCTTCACTGCCCTCCACCCCCGTTTCACGGATAAAGTCTTCATAAAGGTCAGGATTATCCTCGTTATACCTAATCAGATCTATTTCATCGCTTAAATACTTGACCAAGTCCAGTTCCATCCCATTACCTTTGTTGAGAATAATAAGCTCACTCACCACTTCATGGCCGGGTAAAAAAATAGAGAATATAGGGCAGCCCGTCTCGGAAATTTTTTGTTTTATCCATTGTGTATCCGGGCTGAAAAGCTTCATTTTGATACTCACATTTCCCTCCACCGTTTCAAGCAATCTAGGTTTATGGAGCTCTGGTTCTGGACTCATGCCCGAATTCTATCAAAGTTCCCGAACCGGCAACAAAAAAGCCGACCAGTAATTAGGTCGGCTCAGTAATCAATGATCGAGCTTAGCGGAAAGCAGTGTTGTCGTATCTGCGAATAAATTCAGCGACATTGAACCTGTTCTGGTGGTCACAACTGCTGGTAAATGAAATAAATCGTTTTGTCTTCCAGCCAGCTCCCAAACCAGAATCGGTGACTGTTGCAGGGCGCCCACATTTTTGACAAGTAAAACGATGGACATCATCAATGCTTTCTTGCAGAGCAACAATGGCTGACTGGGTAAGCATATATAGTGGCTTTTGAACCACAATTTCTTTTCCTTTCAGCGAAGCCAGTTTGCCCCAATCAGCTTTTGGACGGTTCAATACAATCTCTTCCGCCATTTCCCGAACTTCCGACGGATTTGAGGTTATGACAGAAGCTTCGCGCATCGACCGAATTTTCTCGGAAAAAATCAGGTCTAAACTGATCAAGTCGATACCACTGGCCTCAGAAGCGGCATTGGTCCACCGCCCAAGCCATTCTAAGTCATAAGACGCAATGGCTGAAGCAAGAATTTTGCGCACGGTCAGCGAGATTGCATCTTCGAGCTCATCCTCTCCGAGCAAGTACTCGATGGCAAACTTCGATTCAAGAAATGCCTTTGCGTCTCTAAGATCGAAAAGGATTAGATAGAAATCACACTTGGCATCAACAGAGTTGTGTTTTCGAAGTACTGTCTGTGCCATCATGTCATCACCTACCTTGGTCAGAATGTAGGCGGCAGTTTTATCATCTGACTTTTCAACCAAGGCGATATCAGCACCCAAAATACGAGCAATATCAAGCCCCGTCAGTAGGTTCTGTGAGGTAACAATGTGAATTTTCAAAGCAGCCTCCTTCGACTGTGGAAATTAGATGGGTAAGATTGGCTATTTTAGCACAAAACAACTAAAAATCAACTACTATAGGTTCAATACAGGCTGTGGGGGATAGAGATTCGCCCTCGGTAACACTTCGTGTTCCTCGGGACCTGGCTCGACAGGTTTGATACAAAACTGTCGAGCCAGTTCGAATCCCACTTTTGGCAATAAAAAATCCCTCGTTAAGAGAGAGATTTTCTATTGCGAGGCTGGGGGGATTCCCCTCAGTAACTTTCGGTAGAAAGTTCTTCGGGACCCGCCTCACCGGGTTCGTTACGAAACCGGTTCCGGCACTCGAATCCCCTGGTAAAACAAAAGATCCTTCCATAAAGGAAGGATCTTTGTTTTGCGAGGCTGGGGGGATTCGAACCCCCGACCTTCTCCGTGACAGGGAGACGCGCTAACCAACTGCGCTACAGCCCCAACAAAGTATATTTTACTGCCTAATGCCCAAATTCTCTACCCGGAGGTATAAGAGCGTGCTCGTCTTCTTTTCAATAATTAGCCTCAATTATTGAAATATCATCCTGCGCTTCCTCTTATATCTGTGCCTATAATGCAAACGCATTATAGACTTGATATAATGTGCTAGTTAAATCATCTTAACCTTTACAGTTTGTCTCGCGGTGATGATGGCCACGGGGAAAGTAGAAAGGAGCCAGAAATGGCTGTTCGTTTGTACGTAGGGAATCTGCCCTACAATATTACCCAATCCAGACTCCAGGAGATCTTTTCTCCCTTCGGTGCTCTAGGTGAGGTTACCGTAATATCAGATAAGTTCTCCGGCAGGAGTAAGGGATTCGGATTCGTCGAATTCGAAGACGCTGAAGCTGCTAAGAGTGCTATCGAAAAAATGAATGGTGCCGACCTTGATGGTCGCAACATCATTGTTAACGAAGCCCGTCCTAAAGAGGAACGCCCCGCCGGTGGTGGGAGATCCTTCGGAGGCCGCTAAATTAGCTATCAAAGAATAATGGTCACAAGACCATGAACCGGAAAGCCACCCGCGAGGGTGGTTTTTCGTGCTCATGAAGGGCATGAAAATGACCGTGAAATAAAAGAGTAAATTACTTACTCTTAGTTCAATTATTATAAATATGAATACGATATGTTATGTAAATTCTCATTCAATGCAGAACTTGCAGAGAGTGCTAAAATAGATTTGTTACTCATTAATTAAAAGAAAATGAATCCAACTCTTCTGCTGATAATTGCCGCTGTTCTAGTGATTTTTTATATTATTTCTCTTTACAACTGGTTCCAAACAGCTCTCACCAGAATCACCGCCGCCATCCAAGATATTGGAAACCAATTAAAAAGACAATCTAGTTTGATTCCAAACCTCGAAAAATCAGCCAAAGCTTATCTCAAGCACGAGAAAGGCATTTACGATGCTATCGTTTCTGCTAGGAAAGCAGTCGAAAAGGCTGAGGGCAGCAAAGATCTTGCAAAAATAGAGGCTGCTTCAGACGCCGTCAGCAACCTAGTCCCCAAACTTCAAATCCTGGTAGAAAGCAATCCAGAGATGAAAGGTGTGGAAGTCATCACCAAATTTATGGACGAGCTTCGTGACACAGCTGACAAGCTCATGTACGCCAGGCGCGTCGTCATCGACCTTTCCGCCGACTTCAACGCCAAGGTAGTTACGGTGCCGAGCAACTTCGTCGCCATGATCTTTGGCTTCAAGAAACAGAAGGGTTTAGCCACGCCCATGGAAGGCAGTCACCTCTCGGTTTCCGAAGGCGAAATGAACGACCCTAAAATAGATATGTAACCATCCCCGTACTGTTGACAAAACCAACCTATAAGGTATAATAGTAACGTTCGTTGATTCTAGTATTAAAAACCTACAAGGAGGTTTGAATGGGCTTATTAACCCTGGAAGAAATGTTGAGAAGCGAGGTTAAGGATCCGTTTGGTAATACACACTATGTATTCGAGGGGAGCCTGTATGCCACCAACTTTGTCAACGCTAAGGTGGGTTGCTTGGTGTACCCCGATGATCAGGGAGACATTGTCAGAGTAGATTACGAAGGCCCGATCTCTGTTGTCTATTACGGCCCGATCCCGGTTGGTGATTCTCTGGCAACATGGATGAAAAATCAGTCAGGATATGACTCGTTTTTTGCCCATTGCACCATCAATGGCCTGATCTTTTATTCAGATGTTGTTGTTATGATGGGATGGGACAAGCCCATGTTTCCTTCCGCACATACCTCCGAGTATGACGACGGTGACTTTCGTCACGAGTTGGCGAAAGAATTGATCCTTCATGCGACCAGGGAGGAGTGGAACGAAAATTTCGTCAATAAATATTTGGCCATGCAAGCAAAAAGATTCATCCAGGGTCGCCCGCAGTAAACAATAGAGAGGCAAAAGCCTCTCTCTTTTTATTGGTCGGGATATAATAATCTCAACAAATGAAAAATATTTACGAACAGGTTGACGAAAATAAATTCCGTAGTGGTCTTGTGATTGCCTCGTTTATTATCTTCATCACTGCTGCCACCTACTTAATAACCTATTCCCTGGGCTTTGATATCAGTGCCGTTGGTATCGCCCTTATCATTTCCGGGGTCATTAGCTTCATTAGTTACTACAACTCGGACAAAATAATACTTGGCATCTCAGGTGCAAGTCCCGCCAACAAACGGGATCATTTTGATTTCTATACTGTTGCCGAAAATCTTTCCCGGGCCGCTCGCATCCCTATGCCCAAACTCTACGTCATTGAGGACTCTGCCATGAACGCTTTTGCCACCGGTAGGGATCCGATGCACGCAGTTGTTTGCGCCACCACAGGAATTCTTTCTCGTTTAAACCGTACCGAACTCGAGGGAGTCGTCGCTCACGAACTTAGCCACATTCGGAATTATGACATCCGTCTCATGAGTATCGTTACCATTCTGGTAGGCTTGGTCACTCTACTGGCCGACATCCTTCTGCGTACCCGCATTAGAGGTAGATCCAACCGCGACGAAGGAAACCTTGGTGCCATTCTTTTTATCGCTGGTTTGGTCATGGCTATTCTGTCTCCCATCGTGGCACAACTAATTCAGCTCGCTATTTCACGCCGCCGGGAATTTTTTGCCGACGCCTCAGGTGCCTCACTCACTAAATATCCCGAAGGTCTGGCCAGTGCACTGGAAAAAATTGCCGCAGACAAAGAGCCCCTCGAGGCCGCCAACAAAGCCACTGCCCATCTTTACATCGCCAACCCTCTTAAAAATCACCACGACTCTATTGGCTGGTTCGCTGGACTCTTCAACACCCACCCGCCCGTAAAAGAAAGAATAATAGCGCTTAGAGGAACATAACATGCAAAGTGAATTACCATTATCAGAAGTTGACTTGTTTTTACCCGAAGGTCTCGGTCACTGGGTAACGGATAATTATGATGTTTTTGCTGATAGAGAAGGTGGAGCGTGGCCGACAGTCACCTTATGTGCTAAGAATTGGGATTTTTCACAAACGTTAGAAAAAATTAAAGACTCTGGATGTTTGAAGGCGTGGAACACCGCCTTTAAAGTCATTGCTCGTGAAGATATAGACTTTTATTTTCTAACAAACGGCTGTCCAATAAACGGAGATGGCATCAAGTTCATTGCTAACGTCTCGACTAACAAAGAATTTCTTAAAAATGTAGTAGATCCGTTAGTGGATGCAGGCTTCATTCCGGTGGAGGTTAATTCTTGGTTTTCACAAGATGATTCAAATAAAGTCTAAAATATTTACCGACCAGGAGCTGAAAGGTGTCGACTTTGAAGAAACTAAGTTCGTAGACTGCGAGTTTACCAAATGCCAGTTTAAATTCACCGGGTTTAGCGACTGTGTTTTCAAAAACTGTGATTTCTCAAATGCACTTTTGGACTCCATCTCTTTTACAAAATGCCGTTTTGAAGACTGCAAGCTAAACTGGATCAATTTTAAGGACGCCTCGCTCTCTGCCTGCATTTTTCAAAGTTGTCTACTGGAAGGCTGTTCATTTGAAAAACAAAAACTTCCGGGTTGCTCCTTCCCAAACTCTGATCTATCTTCCGTATATTTCGCAAACTGTGACCTTTCCGGCGTGAACCTAACTGGAATAAATTTTGAAAAAGCCATTTTTGATTTCTGTAAACTAAAAAATACCAACCTCTCCGACTCCAGCATGACAGGTGTTTCTTTCCAAAACTGCCAAATAAACAAAACCACGCTCGACCTCGACGGCTTTATTAACTTCTGCCTCTCCAAAGGCTTCATCCTACCTAAAAACTAATTTAGCACTCGACTTGACTGAGTGCTAGAGTCGTAGTATTCTAGTGTCATGGAAAACCCTTTTGAATCTCACGACGAAGGCAAACTTCTGGAAAAATTCACTGTTAATCTAACCGCCAAAGCCAAGGCACACAAGCTCGATCCGGTCATCGGCCGCGATATGGAGATACGCCGGGTGATGCAGGTCCTTTCCCGCCGCACCAAGAATAATCCTGTCTTGATAGGGGATCCCGGTGTCGGCAAAACGGCATTGGTTGAGGGCTTGGCGAATCGCATTGCTGATGGTGATGTACCCGACTCGATCAAAAACAAAGATCTTTTGGTTTTGGACATGGCCAGCATTCTGGCTGGATCCGCTTTCCGTGGTGAATTTGAAAAAAGAATGAAAGGAATTGTCGACGAAGTCAGAAAAGGTGAAGGTCAATATATTTTATTTATCGACGAACTTCACACTTTAGTCGGCGCTGGTGCCGGAGAAGGAGCGGTGGATGCTGCCAATATTCTGAAGCCGGCTTTAGCGAGGGGAGAGCTTCATCTTATCGGAGCCACCACTATTGATGAATACCGGAAGCATATAGAAAAAGATGCCGCTCTTGAGAGACGTTTCCAGCCTATCTTGGTCGAAGAACCCTCACAGGAAGATGCCATAGCAATTCTCAGAGGAATTAAAGAAAAATACGAACTTCACCATGGTTTAAGAATCAGCGACGACGCCTTGGTATCTGCCGTCACGCTTTCGGTCCGATATTTGCCGGACCGTTTCCTTCCCGATAAAGCGATAGACCTGGTAGACGAAGCCGCCTCGGCCCTTAAGATTGAAATTGAGTCCATGCCCGCGGAGCTTGATCTAGTCAAAAGAAAAATTACTCAAATTGATATTGAACTCGCCGCTCTTAAAAAAGAAAACTCGGAAACAGCCAAATCTCGCCGCGCCCTGCTCGAAAAAGAAAGAGAAGATAAAAAAATAGTTGCGACGAAAATTGAAGAAGCTTGGAAAAAACAAAAAGGAATTATAGAAGAGATAAACAAAATCCAAGCAGAAATAGACCAAACAAAGATAAAATTGGATGTTGCCGAAAAAGAAATTCGATTGGAGGAGGCAGCTCAACTAAAATACGGAACACTCCCAAAACTCCAAGAAAAGTTCGACGAAAAACAACAAAACTGGAAAGCAATTAAGCCCGAGGACAGGGTACTACAGCTCGAAGTAGATACAGAGGATATTGCCAAAGTCATTTCCCGCTGGGCAGGCATCCCCGTCACGAGACTCCTGGACTCAGAAACTTCCAAGCTTATTCATCTGGAAGACGATATGACGAAACACGTAGTTGGTCAGGATAAGGCAATCAAGGCTGTTGCTAGTGCCATCAGGAGATCCAGAGCGGGCATCTCGGACGAGGACCGCCCCATTGCCTCATTCTTGTTCCTTGGCCCCACAGGAGTCGGCAAAACAGAAACAGCCAAAACCTTAGCTCGTGAATTGTTTAACGACGAAAAAGCCCTCATACGCATCGACATGACCGAATACACCGAGAGTCACTCCATCGCCCGTCTAATTGGAGCACCACCCGGCTATGTTGGTTACGACGAAGGTGGCCAGCTGACAGAGGCGGTACGGCGCAGACCGTATTCGGTCATTCTTTTTGATGAAATAGAAAAAGCTCACCCTCAAATCTTTAGTGCCTTTTTGCAGATTCTAGACGATGGCCGACTCACCGATGGCCAAGGACATACGGTGAATTTCAAAAACACCATCATTATTATGACCAGTAATTTGGGTGGCGGTTTTGTAGTCGACGACAATATGGACGAAGCGGATATCGAAGCGAAAATGTTTGAGACTCTCCGTGAAAATTTCCGTCCGGAATTTCTAAATAGGATAGATCAGATAATTACCTTTAGAAGACTTGGCAAAGAGGAAGTAGACAAAATCGTTGGAATTCAACTTTCGGAGCTTTCCCGCCGGTTAACCAATAAAGGTTTTAATATCACCTTCGATAAGTCAGTAAAAGACTACGTCTCCCTCTTTGGTTTCGACAAAATCTACGGCGCCCGCCCGGTGAAGCGTGTCATTCAAAACAAAATCGAAGACGAACTGGCCATGCAAATCATCGAAGGCAAACTAAAACACGAGACTAATATCGCCGTCTCTATAAAAAACGGTCATCTCGAAATCAAATAAGAGCTTGCTCCTGCCGCATTATGAACTGGATATAAAAACCCCGGGTATTACCCGGGATAACTAAAGATCCAAACCTTTCAAAAACTCTTCTCTGCGTCTCTTTTCTTGCCTGTTATACCTCTCCCTGACAAGTTCGTTAATTTTTAACATAATTAGCGAAAAGTCAGGATCCGACAAAATGCAAACAAAATCTTCCCCTAGCCGAACTTTGATCACTCTCCCTACAGATTTAATTTCCACTGCATAAGCGCCCATTTGGATAATGAGTCCGCCACAGCGCCTTACCGCCAAACGATCTCCCTCAGCTTCCACATACTTCAAAATCTTCTCCATAATTTCAGTCTCTTTGTCCGATGTCAATGTAATTTCAGGCATTCAGAACCTCCACTTCAATTAAAAGAGCGTACATCGACATATATTGTACTACTTAGGCCATTTATCAAGCTTTTTTTTGGTATACTCTTTCTGGCCACTAAATATGATTAATCTCAAGATAACCAAACTCGAAAAGAGCTATAACCAGCCCTTGCTCGACAGCGTCACCCTGACTCACACAGGGAATGGTGTCGTGGCTTTGATAGGGGACAATGGCTCCGGCAAATCCACCCTGCTCAAGATCCTTATGGGTTTGGAAGAGCAGGATGGTGGCAAGATCGAGTGGGGAGGGGAGCCCAGAATTGGCTATCTTCAACAGGAAATTGATTCACTGCCTACCCTCTCAGGTGGCCAAAAGAAAATCGCCTTACTAGCCGACTTAATCTATTCCAATCTCTATGATGTACTACTCCTGGACGAGCCTGACAACCATCTGGATATTGAAAATAAACAATGGCTGGCTAACGCAATTGAGTCATTTGATGGTCTAGTCATCATGATTTCCCATGACCGTCATCTACTCAAACAGATCACCACTCATACTTGGCTCGTGGAAGACAGAGAGGTCAGAACCTATCCGTTTGGCTATGAAAAGTTTGTTACCGAATACGAAAATGAAAGAGAAAGTATGGAACATCTCTTCCATGTCCAAGAGAAAGAGCACAAAAGATTAAAGGAGCTTGTAAATGTCTTTAAGGCACGTGCCTCTAGTGGACCCAAGATGGCACGTTATTATCACGCACTTGAAAAACGTTTGGCTCGCTTCGAAGCAGAAATGGTCAAGGACCCCAAGAAACACGACGTCCATATCGAGCTGAACACATCGGTGTCCGCCAAACAAATCAAAAATAAATTGGCCATCATGGTCCGGAGTGCGTCTTTTTCCTACCCCGAGAACCCAGTTTTTGAAAATGCGGAACTTTTTATAGAGGTTGGGGAGAAAGTCGCGCTCGTCTCTCCAAATGGAACTGGGAAATCGACCTTAATCAAAATGATACTGAGTCAGCTAGAGCTTTCCGAAGGTGTAGCCAGAACTGGGGAAAATTTAAAAGTCGGCTACTATTCTCAGGAACATCTAGAGACCTTAGACAAGGACGCCTCACCCATCGAGTGTTTTACAAAACGCTTTCCCATTGCTGACTATGAAGCTGCCTCAGTTCTCAGGAAATTTTACTTCAGTAAACACACCATCAAATCCAAAATCTGGACCCTTTCAGGCGGTCAAAAAGCCCGTCTGCAACTGGCGCTCTTCTTATATACCAACCCAGATATACTCATACTCGACGAACCTACAAACCACTTGGATTTAAAGTCAGTCGCTGCCCTTGAAGAATTCTTGGTTGACTATGCAGGGACGGTTCTCCTTATCTCTCACGACCACGATCTCCTTAATAATGTCTGCGATATCGCCTACGAAATAAAAAACCATAAGATTAAATTCAGCCCCAACTTCCTCAGTGCTTCGTAAACAAAAAAAGCACCGGTTAGGGTGCTTTTTTGAACGCATTTCTCCTTAGTCAAAGTTAAATATTGAGCGCCGACCGATCTGATCATTCATCAGCATACTAAATGAATACACCGCCCTCACTCGAGTCATGTTGACATTCTCTACAGTGGGAAGGCCGCCTCCATTATCGTCTCCGTAGAAGTTTGCGAGCAGCCGCACATCTTCTCCGGGCATTACATACACCTGATGATACACATGAAGCAATACTTCTTGAACGATAATCATGTGGGTTGCCCCTCTCGCTTTTCCCGCGATAAACCAATTAACCAAGGTATCCTTCATAACGGCCATGTATACCTCCAAATATCAATTTGCTTGCCGATTATACTACTAACTAGGACATATGATTATAAGTCTGCCGGTCACAAAAAGGCACCTTTTAGGGTGCCTTTGTCTTGCGCGAGATTATGAATATTATCAATAGGTAAGAAATGGGGACTACCCAAGCCAGAAAACCACTGACCGCAAATACTGAAACAATCACGTTTTGAAGAGCAAGGCTTGAAGCAATTGCCACCGGAAAGAGTGCGACATCACTCGGAATCTTCCTGTTCTTGTTCAGGACGGTCAGGAAATAGAGCCCCACTCCCACCAGCAAACCCGGTAATTTCCAGGCAAAAATTGGAACCAGAAAAAAGGAAAGCAGAATCAGAAATTTGACATATTTCATTTTTTCCTCCATATGACAAAGAGCTTTTGGCTGTATTCTATCATTGTTAGCTCAGCCATAAGAATTCCTGCTAAAATTGGGTTTGTGCACAAAGTAACCGTCTCTACAGAAGAAGTTAAAAAAATCGCCAAGTTGGCGAGTCTTAAACTGCCGGATAACGAAATCGAGCTTTTCTCGCAGCAGTTTACCGAAACTGTCGATGTCATCAACCAATTGAACGAAATTGACACCTCAACTGTACCTGAGACCTACCAGGTCACAGGTCTTTCTAACATTACCCGTGAAGATGAGGTAGATGAAAATCGGGTTTTGCCACAAGAGGTTGCTCTCCGGGAAGCCAAACTTATCCACGAAGGTTTTTTTGTCGTTCCCCGTGTTATCGATACCGACGAAACAGAAAGTGTCATATGAAACCATTACACGAACTAACCATCTCCGAAGTCCACGAAGGGTACTCAAACAGAGATTTTACTTGTGTCGATCTGGTCCAGCATTTCTTAAATCGGATCGAAAAATACAACCATAAATTAAATATTTATCTCGCCCTTAATAAAAAAGCTCTTCTTGAGGCTGCAGAAGCCGACAAAGAAATCGTCGAAAAGGGTATTACCCGCCCACTGCTAGGCATTCCCTTCGCGGTTAAAGATAATTTTTTAACGGTTGGTATGGAAACTACTGCGAGTTCCAGTATCCTCAAAAGCTATCACCCTCAATATGAATCCACCACCACTCAAAGAATTTTAAACGCCGGCGCCATCATTCTCGGCAAAACCAATATGGACTCGTTCGCTCATGGAAGCAGTACCGAAACTTCAGACTTTGGTCCCACTCTAAATCCCTGGGATACCGGCAGATTGCCAGGGGGCTCTTCTGGTGGATCTGCCGCCGCCATCTCTGCTCAGTTGGCCACAGTTGCCCTGGGTAGTGAAACAGCTGGTTCTATCCGTCAGCCCGCCGCCTGGTGTGGTGTCACCGGTTTAAAACCTTCATATGGACGCGCCAGCCGCTATGGCATTATCGCGATGGCCAGCTCTACAGATCAGCCTGGCCCAATCGCCAGATCAGTTAGGGATTGCGCTATCGTCTCAGAAATCATTTTTGGAAAGGATCCTTATGATGCCACCACCTCGCCCACGCCAGTTGATATATATGAAAGTTCCTTGGAAAAAAAGGATCTCAAAGGTATAAAGATAGGACTGGTTAAGGAGTATTTATTACCTTCCATGAGAGATGATGTCAAACAATTAATATTGGATGCAGCCGAAAAATTTCGGTCACTCGGAGCGACAGTTGAAGAGGTCTCCCTCATGAATCCAAAGTACGCTATCGGGACTTATACCGTAATTTCCCGTTCAGAGATCAGTTCCAACCTCGCCCGTTTTGATGGTATCCGCTATGGTCATACCCGCGATGCTTTTTGTCCGGAAACTAAACGCCGGATACTCTTGGGAACCTATACTCTTTCCGCCGGTTATTATGATGCTTTTTACAAAAAAGCAGAAGCAGTCCGCACCAAAATGATTGACCAGTTTGGCGAGTTATTTAAAACCTACGATGCCTTCATCGGCGCCGTCTCACCCGGACCGGCTCTTCCCCTGGGGGCAACCAAGAACCAACCTATGTTTGGAGAGATGGAAGATATCCTGGTCGAACAAAGCTCCATCGCCGGGCTCACTGGTGTCGGATTGCCTTGTGGTTTTGTCGACGGTCTGCCTATCGGCCTTCAGATCACAGGAGCTCAGTTGGAAGAATCCAAGGTCATTTCCATCGCCGACTGCTATCAACGAAATACCGATTTTCAAAAATTCCCCAACATCGAAAAAACAATATGAAAACGACACCACTAATCGGTCTTGAAGTCCATGTAGAGCTGGAAATAAAATCCAAAATGTTTTGCGGTTGTCCCGCTGACCACTTTGGCAAGGCACCCAACACCCAAACTTGTCCTGTTTGTCTCGGCTTACCCGGTGCTTTGCCAGTTCCCAACAAAAAAGCCATCGAGTCCTGTCTCAAAATCGGCTTAGCCTTAAACTGCTCCATCAATCGTCTCTCCAAGTTCGATCGCAAACAATATTTTTACCCCGATTTGGCCAAAGGTTATCAGATCAGTCAATACGATCAACCGTTTTGCTCGGACGGTTATGTCATTTTAGATTCTGGAAAAAGAATTGGTATCGAGAGAGTTCACCAAGAAGAAGATACTGGGAAACTTCAACATACGGCGCTTAACGGAGAAAAAGTGACTCTAGTAGACTTTAACCGGTGTGGCGTTCCTCTGGTGGAAATTGTTTCCCGACCTGACATGAGCTCCAGCACAGAAGCTAAAGAATATCTGAAAAAAATTCACGAAATTATCCGTGCCATCAAGGTTTCTTCGGCAGATATGGAAAAAGGTCAGATGCGCTTGGAGCCAACAATCAACGTGATGATTGAAACTGAATCTGGAACCCATTACACCCCCATGGTCGAAGTCAAGAATATCAATTCCTTCAATTTTGCTACTCAGGCAATTGATTTCGAGATAAAGAGACAGATCGAGGAGTTTGAAAAAACTGGAATCAAAAAAACGGCTAATAACAAAACCACTCGGGGATATGATTCCGTCAAGAAAATAACGTTTTTACAAAGATCCAAGGAAGAAGCTAAAGATTACCGATATTTTCCCGAGCCGGATATCCCCCCATTTATTATTGAAGATGACCTGATAGAAAAACTTAGACTTGACATTCCCTTACTTCCGGACCAAGAGGTCGCTGTCTTAGAAAAAATTGGCGTCAACCAAAAAGACGCCAAAATACTCGTCAGTAGTGAAAACAAAGTGGCCATTGAACGAATAAAAGGCCTTGCGAACAACTCTAATGTCAACATCCAGAAATTATCTAGTCTGATAGTAAACGGTAAAATCGACGTTAATAGAGATGTGCTAGCTCAATACAATACCCATACAAAAATCGGCACTACCGATAGGGGAGAGCTGGAAAAAATAATCAACAAAGTTATCGAGGAAAATCCTCAAGTGGTCGCCGAATACAAAAAGGGCAAGACCAACGTCGCCGGTTTCTTCGTGGGTCAGGCCATGAAAGCGACGAGCGGCACCGCTGACCCCAAAACCCTCAGCGACCTAGTGGTTGAGCTTCTGAATAAATAACCAGGCTTAGTTTTAGAGAATGAAGCTCATAAGGCAGTTATCTCTCACCCTAATCCCCAGTACTTTGCCGCGAAGTTCTTTTCCGCTTACTTGAGGTCTAGGGTCTGTGTACCCGACTATCCACACCTCATCACCCCACTTATCCTTAACCAACTTTATTCTAGGGTCATTATCTTCAAAGAAATGATCAGTCGGGCTGAGATTCTCCATGTCCTTGCCAAATCTTTCGGACGTCCAATGTACAATACCCCAAAAACCTATTTCTGTTGTCATTTTTCCAGTATAAACCAGGTTTAAATCAGATTAAATAGTTTCTTTTGAAAGTCAACTACTTTAAAATTTATTACTTCAACGCCCTCACGCTTTAATATCATAATTTTGTTCATTACTTCTTGGCCGGTAGTTTTACCTTGGAAGCCACCAATACTCCCATCACTTCGTACCACTCTATGACAAGGAACATCTGGGGCGTAAGGATTGTTTTTCAGCGCCTGACCTACGGCACGATAGGCCTTGGTACCCAGTTTCTCAGCGATACGTTTGTAAGTTATTACCTTCCCTGCCGGTACTTGTCTGAGAATTTTGTACACTTTCTGTGCAAATTTCATAGTTACAATATAATACCTTTGATCTGGTCAATCTACTTGATAAATATCCCGGTAACCCCCAAGATAAAACAGACATGCCAAAGTTTACCCATCTACACGTACACACCGAATTTTCCCTCCTCGATGGGCTTAGTAAGATTGGCAAGTTGGTTGCCAAAACCAAAGAGTTTGGCCAAACCCATGTCGCCATTACGGACCATGGCTCCATGTACGGTGTCATCGAGTTTTACAAAAAGTCCACCAAAGAAGAGGTAAAACCTATAATTGGCTGTGAAGTCTATTTGGCTAAGGGTTCCCGGTTTGATAGGACAAAATCAGATGCCAACCACTTAATTCTGTTGGCCGAGAACTTCGAGGGATATCAAAACCTCATGAAAATTGTTACCATCGGTCAGACGGAAGGTTTCTACTACAAGCCCCGGGTGGACAAAGAGACACTCACAAAATACGCCAAGGGCCTTATCTGCACCACAGCCTGTCCTGCCGGCAGGGTTCAAAAGCTGTTGGTCGAAGAGAGCTACGATGCGGCCAAGAAGGAGCTTCAGGAATACGAACAAATTTT
>LCJG01000004.1 GCA_000998025.1 Candidatus Collierbacteria bacterium GW2011_GWB1_44_6 | reverse complement strand
GCCTTCGCCATCTATCGAATTCTTTTAGCGGTTATCGTCCTTCTTACTTTGAATTCCTAAACCCGGAACTAAAAAATTAGGACTCAAAGGAGTCCCAATTTTCTTCGATTTCAAACCCGGTTATTTTCTCTTCAGAAGTTTCTTTTTCGTAGAGACAACAGCTCTTTTTGCTTTTGCGACCTGAATCTTACCTTTTCTTACAGCACCACCAACCGTCTTCTTCACTGTCTCTCGGTTTTCTTTTTTTGATAAAAACACTGCTGCAGCACCAGCCGCTACCCCTAAAGCAGCTGCTCCAATAGCACCTAGCATCCCTTTGTTAACTTTTTTGGCAGGCCTTTTCATTTTTCATATTATTGATAACTATATTCATTATTACATATTTTGCTATACTTTTTTTATTCCTTTTACTACCAAGCTTTTTATTTTTTCTTCACTCAGTATCGGCATTTCTGAATGATCCTCAAAGTTATGTCTTTCTCCCTCCATCAATATCTCATCAATAGCCTTATCTTCACTTGCAGCATCAACCAAAAAAAGCTTACTACACCCGGGGACAATGCACTTGCATGTATATTTACCCATAAAGAAAGCGCTCCCACGCCTTCAAATCTTTATTAATGTAATAATCTTAACATTATTGAAAGAATTCCTTCAACCCCCATATCTACTGACTAATATACCTTTATAATGAACATGTTAATGCCAAAAAAATCTTGGGTCTTCATTAGAAATACATTGCTTGTTCTAATCACTTTTGGCCTCCCCATTGGACTAATTATTTTCTTTCGTAATGATTTCATTGCTATTGAAAAAAGAATTCCCACAACTGGTATTGCCGGACCGCTATTCTCCATACTTCTCATGGGCATACTATCTGCCACCCCCATACCCACCGATCCCATTGTTATACTCAATGGCGCTGTATTCGGTCCGGTGGTGGGTATCTTGGTTTCTTGGATGGGAAACAACTTGGCCGCCATTATCGAATACTTCATTGGCAAAGGTATCGGAACCCTCGCCGACTTTAATAAACAAAAAAAGTATCTCCCTTTCGGTTTATCAAAATTTCCAGCCGATTCAGCTATCTTTCTGATATGTGGTCGTTTCATCCCCCAAGTCGGAGGAAAAATTGTTTCCATTGCCGGAGGTGTTTATCATGTCCCTTTTTGGCGTTATCTTTGGACTGCCATAGTCAGCAACTTATTCGGATCAGTTCTTTTGTCCGTTGGTGGATACTCAATTCTGCATGGCCTTCTCCAATAAACCTAAAGGTATTTTACAAACCATAGTCCGGTCAACTCTGCCACCTTCCCCATCGCCCTCTCTTCCTCAAACAGATTTGTAGCTCCTTGAATTACCTCCATTTTCTTTATTGCCCCTATTTTTTGGTATGCTTGTCGATTCAGATCAATCACTTGTTTATCTTCACCTCCAACAATCATTAATGTTGGAGATTCGATTAGGTCAAGAACCTCCATGGCCAGATCAGGCCGACCCCCTCGGGATACTACCGCTTTTATCTTAGTTCCCCAATAAGCCGCAGCCGAAAGAGCAGCGGCTGCCCCTGTACTAGCTCCAAAATAACCAATCCGCAGACCTCTCGACTTTTCTTGTTCAATACACCATTTTGTAACTGCGATTAGTCTCTCAGTCAAAATTTCCATATTAAATCTATTCTCATAAACTCGATCTTCTTCCTCGGTCAACAAATCAATAAACAATGATGCCACACCAAGCCGCCGCAGTTCTTTGGCCACAAGCGAGTTTCTTTCTGACTTTCTTCCGCTCCTACTACCATGTGCAAAAATCACGATTGAAACTGCACCCTTTGGTATTTCCAGAACTCCATGTAATTCTACCGTCTGTACCAATATAGAAACATCCATCTACCTAAAATATAACAAATCTTACATATCAAACTCAATACCCATTTTTGCCAAAATAAAGCCCCGGCGATAACGCCGGGGTTGAATACTGATGCTTAATTTGTGACGAAGAAGTTGTTGGAGTTTACCGGCTGATTTGCATGAATGGACTGAGAACGGGATCCAACACTGGAGCTCACGAGCTTCAGAGCTTTCGTGATTCCACCTTTTGTCTTATCCACTGTCAGGATGTTCCCATCCAAGATACCCAGCTCAGTGGCTTCTGTTCTGAAAGTCAGCTCATCTCCAATACCGACAAAAGCGCAGACGAAATGAGGTTTTGAGTTCAGTTCCTTGAGGAACCGGCGAACCTCGTCCTTCTGACGCGCCCGCTTGCTCATGCTCGATGGATTGTCGATACCATCTGAGATAATAACTGTCACTTCTTGAACCCCTGTTGCCCCGTAGGCAAACAATGAGGCCCCAAAGATTGAAGTGGCTGTTACACCATCAAAGGTTGCTTCGTTGAGAGGAGTCATACCGGCAGCCACATAGTCCTGAACAGTCATGGGTACGTAATCTTGAACGTGAACAAACGGGACAATGACTCTCAGGTTTGGACCTCCGCGATCGCTGAACTCCATCACCTGAAGATAAATCTCCTGACCTGTTTTGTTGAGCATCTTAACAAAGTCGTCAGCCGTGTCATTGATGGCGTCCACCATAATTTTCTCGTATCCGTCAAGCGATCCCGAAGAATCTATGACGAGATTCACGGCAACAGGCATCGGACTTTCGAGTTTACTGATCTGGTCCCCGATCTGAGCCGGGATCGTAGTCGCGTTGAGGTTGGCCAAAATTGTCTGAGACGAAATCGGGGTAAGATGGCTTGCTGCCATCGCCGCTTGAATATCCTGAGAAATTTGAGTTTTGCTATCCATTTTTTCTCCTCTTATCCAATCGGATCTGTCGACTTGACGAGCTTAAGACCAAAGTCCCTTACCAACTGGTTCAGAACTTTGTTTGCCGGTCCGTCCAGATCCACTCCCGGAATTTGCACCGAGCTGGTACAGTCAATCAAAATCCGCACTCGGGACAAAACTTCAGGCTGATCCTTGAAGAATCGGACAATCGACAAGATCGTTTCAATCACACAGTGGCTTTTAGCCTGGCCTGCGATGTAGATCAGATCGTATTCTTCCAGCATCTTCAGGAAGGTTGAGTTCTTTCCGCCATTAGGGTGTCCGGGAAATTCAACTTCCGGCTCCATAATGGAGAATCTTTCCTGCCAAATAACGTCGCCTTTTACCAAAAAGTTTGGTTGAGCACTTCGGGCACCGGCATGAAAATACACAGCTTCGAGTAGTGCTGGATCCATTGCATGCTCTGGCGTTCCAAGCAAAGTGTGCATGGGCCAAATGGTGTGGGTCTGCTTGTGATGAAGCAGGTCAGGGGCTGTCTGCTCCAGATTCATTAGGTACCATTCACTCCACCACATCTTCTTCCCATCTTCGTACTCAAACTTTAAATCATATACAGGCCACACGGTTTTCCTGAGATCAGCGAGTGTGATTCTCATAAAAGGATCAACCGGCGATCCGTCTGCCTTACGGAACCATGAGCGGAAGAAGATCATAAACGGCACGTGGGTATCGAGAGATGCCGCGATGTAAGTCAGTGATGGTATGTTTCGATAAATCCACTCGATCGTTCGACGCGTATCTTCTACCGCCCCGGGAACACACAGCGGTCTGCCCGGATGAATAAAGCCAATCTGAGGATCAACCAACAGAAGCATTACCTTCCTTGCGTCTTTACTATAGTCCTGCATGTGGGTCGCTTGACCTTCAAGAAAGGCTTCTTCCGCTTTAGGGTGATACAGAGTCCCGACACTTTTTGCTGAATAGTCTGAAAACTTCATTTTGTTCTCCTTAGAGTTTTTAGAGCACGAGATAGTTTATTTTTCGTTCATGTACAACCAAGAAATGCTTTCCCCCACCTAAGTGGATCAGCTTTGCATCGGCACTTACTAGCTTCTCTGTCTTCGGCACTGTTGAAAAAGTATTGTTTTTTAAGTTTTCGATAACAACACCCCCATCAGTTGGCCAGTAGATCTGAACTTCTTCAAAAGCGGTCGTATGTAGATTTTGTCCTGGCATTTTCGTAGTTAGATGAGTTGTTGCCAAAACATTCTTTCCAAACTTGTCAACTACGTCAGTCAGAATCATCGATCGTCCCCTTCGGTTAATCATCCGTCTAACACACACTGTATTTCCTCCAAAATAAGCTGAAATATCGATTAAAGTATCGCTCTGTTCCAATTCGGTCAGATCGATGTCGTATCGATTCGCTCCTCTTACCAGTCCATACTGATACTTTGAAAAATATCTTGTTAAGGTCACAATCCTTTCTCCTGACGGTTCAGCCCAAAACCAGCTTTGCCCATTACTTAGTGTCGTTGGCTCAGGATTCTCCACCAGAGAGGTTCGGCGAACTTCACCAAGAAGCAGCTGGTCGTTAGCCATTCGCAATAAACCTTTGGCTGTCCCCCGAAAAGCGGCTTGACGATTACCCTTATAAGTGACGGTGTTTGTTGTGATCCAATTTGACAAGTCTGCAATTGGACTGACGAATAAACTCTCACTGTCAATCGGATTAGCTACCAGATAACCATCGCCCACGATGTCAAAACGAAAACTTTCTTTCATGTCTACCGGAATATAAGTACTAACTGTTTGTCCGCTTCCCGGACGAATATGTAAAAAGTATCCGTTTTTCTCTAACGAAATAGCGAATAGAGAACTAGCCTGATATTTTGAAAAAATAATCTGGCCGCGAGCCTCCATCAGCTTTTCATAGCGATATGTTGGCGTAAAGTCAATCGTCGGTGTCTTCATCGTACAATTTGGGCAGCTAGCTCTCGTGTTCGGATAATACTTCTGGCACGAGGGGCACTCAATCAATTGGGAGCCGTATCTTACTAAATCGCCATGAGTAATCTGTACAGAGTAGTTGTGCTTTTTAAAAACTTCTTCAAATATATGAAGCAACTCATCATTAACAGTCTCAGGATGCGGGCACAATCCCAGAGGATATTTCACCCCAGGATCCAAAAGCCATATGCCTTTCTGAGCCTTATCTTTAAAATCGGGATACTTCAGATGTGTTTGCTGATAAGGGTTTGTGTTTAACAAACTCCAAAAAAGTATTACATCATATCCATATCTATCCGACGATTCAGAGAAGGGAACATCTTGTTTCCCGTCAGCATACTTATAGAGATCGGGGCAGAGAAATAGTTCTGTCCAGACCGGACACGGATAACCAGCTATCACGAATGAATCCGTGTCATACTTATAAGTTTTTACACCCTTACCGGTAATGACAAAAGCGTAGTTTCTCGAGGAAACGTCACCTTGAACAATCTTCTCTTTATGCAAGAGGTTCATGTTTTCCAGTTCACTATCCAAAATAGCTAACACTGTCGGTATGGTGATATGGCGAGTAAGCCGTAAGCCTTTGTTCATTAGGATTCCGCCCTCTCCAAAACTCCTGGGCAGTGGATCCATTGAATATCCCAGCAAACTCCCCGCCTCATCCCGGAATGGTAACTTTGGAAAAAGAAACCGGTCTGGAAGTTTGGGGGGGCTCTTCAGAAGATATTCCACTTTTCGGACTTGTGATCTGCTTATTGATGTCCACCATTTCACTGCCTGACCTTCAATCATGAACACTTTAGCTTGTCCGCCTGTTCCCAGGAGGTCAAGATTACTAACCCTTACGGGTTTATCGCCCAAAAAAAATCTTTGTGGCATCTCACCCTCCTTTGGGTTTCAGCAAGAATGACACTGTTACGTTATCGAGAATTTCCCCTCTGACTACCGCGATTCGGTTAAGACAAAGGCTCAGGCTTATCTGAGAAGTAGCATGAGCTCTGAGCTCATCATATAGCTTGGGTAGTCGATTAAGACCGTCGCTTGCTATTCCAACTAATTGGACCTCACTTTCCTTTAGGAAAATAATCTCAAAACCGTCCGGAATCTTGGTCGACTTTCCATCTCGGATATCGATAACATCTGTAGCGTCCGGCGGAATAATTCCATAAGTTTTGTACAGATTGTAAGAAGGATAACCCGGTCTTTCGTTTGGAGATGTTCTGACCACATAAACTTTATTGTTTAAGTAATAAGAACCATCTCCACAGTTGAGAAGCAACACCTCTCCTTTGTATGCTATCGCCCCGATCACAGTGCAGAACATGAAACTACCTATGAAGTCTATCTTTTCCTCAACTGTTCTAAATTGCTGGACTTCAACTTGTGATACTAAGTAACCCAAGTATATTTCAAACAACTGACCAGGAAGATCCTTTAGAGAGCATCCATCCTTCAAAAGTAATTTGCTCGTTCTGACCAAAAAAGGTGCAGACATCCGAGCGGCAACTTCCGAATTAATCCCTCCGTGACATCCATCACAAATAAAACTAATCGCCACTTCATCATCGACGTAGCTAATTACCGCGTCTTGATTGTTTCTCCCCTCATTGTAGTAGATTGGACCCTGAGCCGAAGCTGAAAAAATTTTCCACATAATTCTCCTCTCTTTCACAAATTAAGTTGTCAAAGTCCAAATACTTAGTGTATTATACACACTATTATATACCGTAACCCTGTCTTGTCAATACACCAATTAGCCTCAAAAACCTCTTCGGCTTGCCCACATTCTAACGCAAATAACACTTTAAAGATATCAATATCTTATAGTGATTTAATTCACTCCATTGAATATAACTACTTGAACGTCATCTCTGAACAAAAAGCACCGCATTGGGTATCCTCCGGCCGGGACCAGCTTTATATCCGCCACTCCAAAAAGCCGTTGAACCGCCGTTGTCCAGATTTATTGCATTCTGAACACCAATCGTTTGTAGCACCTTCGCCACCTCGACGATCGAAGCAGACCTGACCACTCCAATGTAGACAGTATTACCTGTAGATCCCACAAAACTTCTGTTTCCCCGGATATTTTCTTTTGCTTCTCCGCCGCCAGTCATTATTGCCCCGTTAAAAGTCAACAGTGGCCGGTTGGCAATCACACTGTCTACTCCGGTATCTCTTCCCCACTCCCTTGAAGTAGTGACAAATCTCGCTGAACCTGGAGAAAAAATCGCCGCCGGTACCGTACTAAATACATTATTGTCGGAATTGAAGTAAACCTTGTTCTTGTTCATTACCAAGATGTCGAATGAGTTTTTCTTTCCAGCACAAGAGGGATACGTGTCAGGACAAAAGTAAGTCCCATTGACACCCGCATAGGCACCACTTCTACTGACATATGTTCCCAAAGGAAGCACTGGGCAATTGTCCGTACACGTACCGTCGGAAGCAGTATCCACAATCACTTTTGTGCTATTCAAATCCGCTGCCTGAATATCCACCAAATATGATCTACCACCCACAGTCACCTTTTGTCTTCTATATCCGGACCCAGGTGCCTGGTTTATTGCCGGCACACTTGCCGGAATAGACGGACCAGCCGCCACCACTGCCCTCACATACATCAAATTTTTTTGTGTAGAAAGAGATGATAAGAGATTTGATAAAGTCTCATCAGTCATTTTGACATCTCCTATCCTGGCGGCAGACAGTAAATCAGCAAACCTTTCTTCTTCAGTGTTCACCCTGATTCCGTTATAGCGGAGATCCAAAAGATTCTCGTAGCTATCCGTTGCCATTTGTAGATTCGTTCTTAATTTATTGAACATTTGCTGGTTTTTCCCTCCCGTTTTTTTCAAGTCCTCATTCCCAAGCCTCATCAGTTCAACGTCTGTGTCATAAATCATTTTGTTTATCCTCTCAGCTTCCTTGTCTTGAGTTTCCACCTCTTCACTAGTAAGTGGTGTCACTACCGGCACATCATTCCTTTTCAACCAGAATACACTCACAATACTAATCAAGACTATCACCATGATCCCAAATACATAGTTGTTTCCTAAAGCTTTTTTCTTACCCTTTCTTTTCATAACAACAAATACTTGTTAATACAACAATTAAATCCTAACATAAAAGTAAGTTATCATACTATTTGACATTTACAAAACATATAACTATTATCAGCCAACTTAATCATTCATGAAACAATTTTTTCTGCTCCTTTTCTTGTTGACATTCTTTTTTCTTTATAAAAACAAGCCTCACCTGTCACCACTTAGTGCTCCCATCTCTCCCTCTGCTGTCTTAAATTCCAGTTCTCCCACTCCGACTGTTTATCAGCCTATCGAGATCTACAACCCCCCAAAGGTTAAGCCGGCCGATTCCTATACCATTCTTTTCATCGGTGACTCTATGACTGCTTCTCTCGGAGAAAA
Organism: Candidatus Collierbacteria bacterium GW2011_GWB1_44_6; assembly: GCA_000998025.1. Taxonomy (GTDB): domain Bacteria; phylum Patescibacteriota; class Microgenomatia; order UBA1400; family MFAQ01; genus UBA10133. The sequence goes on along the minus strand of LCJG01000004.1, from coordinate 13,488 downwards.
TTTTGACGAACTCCGAAAAGCCCTCGCAAACACCTACCCCAATAAAGTCTTCGGTCTCTTTAACTACGGCTTTGGCGCCACAAACATTTTTTCTGTCGAAGACCGCCTAACCAAAGAATCCAATTACTTGGGCAAAACCATTCCTGCCGCTCTTGACCGGTATTTTGACATCATTATCATCGAATCCTTCGGCTATAACCCCCTCTCTCAATATCCTCGGGGTGTAGGTCTTACCCATCAAACAGAAACTCTCGCTCGAACACTCTCGATGATTAACAAAGCCAAACCAGAATCTCTCATAATTCTGATGTCTACCATTGCTCCCTCAAAACGACTCTATGCCGTTGGTACAGTTAGTTTTAGTTCGGAAGAAAGAACCAAGCAGGCCGAAGAACGCATGGCGTATTTGGAAAATCATATAGCTTATGCTCAAAAGCACAATTTTCCTTTGATCAATGTCTACGAAAAAAGTAAAGACAAAGAAGGCAACGCCTTACTCAAATACATCAATTCGAACGACCACATTCACCCCTCAGCCGAAGGCGTGAAGTTCATCAGTGAACAAATAGCAGAATACTTCAAGCAAAACGAAGTCCTACCCAAGTAACCCTCACGCTTAAACGTTTTCCTCTACTTCTTGTGGGGTTGTTGGTTTTAACAGCTGAAAAAGTTCCACCAAACCGGTCGCAACGAGTAGCCAGACAATTCCAGCAACAAAAGAATGCAGTTCAAAAATAAATTCAGCCTCAATTACCGTCCGGAACATACTGGCAAAGGGAAAAACCAGTGGCTCACTAAGAGAATAAATAACATTTACAAAGCCACTTCCGGGGTTTGCCCCTGAGGCCTTAAGGAATATGCGCAAAGCAATGAGTGTCTCCATAATTCCCAATGCATACCAAATCACTTGATAGACTCTGAAAATCGCTTTTTTTGTTTCGTAATTCTCTTTTGGAGTCTCTTCTTCCAGTGAAGATGGAACTACTCTTTTAGTAGTTTTTGTCACTTGGACGGGGATTGTTTGTGATACGGTTGTCATTTCTTCTGTTTGTGCCATATCTATCAATATATGGCACCATTCAGGCATTTGCAACTTTTATTACAAATCACAACCTACCGGCGATATTTGAACGGCTTAATTGCCACAGACCCCCCATATTCCCAGCTTCTGTTCTCTCGCTACCTCTTGTGCTTCGTAGAATTCGATCCTGTATTTATATTCTTTCCCTCGGAAATAATATTCCCTGGCCATACCTTCTTCAATCATTAGTTTATTAAAGTTTGTCCCATCTACCAGAAATACATACCTGAGCAACCTTCCGTACTCATCTCTATCTGCTTGAAGTTGATCGCTCACCAAAGTCACTTTTTCACCAAGCAAACTGTTAGTTCTTCTTGTCGCTTCCTTTGCATAGCATTGCACTGGTTTGTTTGGGTCTACACTTTCCGGAGCATCAATCCCAAGCAGCCTTACCGTTTCATCACCACCACCCACTCTCACTTTTAAGGTATCTCCATCAACTACTTTAACCACCAGACCCTCCACCGGCTCACTCGAACTATCTTTTTTATTATTCCAAGCAAGGTAGATAACTCCCAAGATCAGAGTTAGAAGAAAAAATAATACGAAGATTTTTAACCTCACAACTCCACCATCTTAACACTACAGTTCTCGGACTTGCATAAACTTTCTCGTACTTGTCACAAACCAATACGCTTGTCCGTGTTCTCCGGTATCGGTCACAGTATATACCATCAGCAGATCATCTCCTGCCCATCCGGTGATCTCCTCTATTCTATTTGACGTTTTTGTATTGTCCCAAAAGTCTCCAACTGCTATGTACTTCTTCCCATCAGCGTAGACTTCTCCGTTCGCTCGAAAAACATAGTAGTTATCTCCCCCGGGGCTTATTGTCCGCACAAATACCTGCTTATAGTCTGGCGACCAGCTGTTTTCCGGAATTTCCATCGAACTGCCCGGATCAGCTACAGTCTCATAAATTGAAGTTTCAGTATTCTCTTTTGTGTCAACAACTTTAAAGGAATAGCTTGTTCTTCCCTCTGGAGATCGCCTACTCATACTAATTAGCTTCATGTTCCCTTCACTGTTCGAAGCCTCAGAAAGTTTTGTGTACGAAGACACCTCTTTTTGCACATCGGCTTTCACTTGAACGTCTTGATCTACCTGTTTCCGTTTTGAAAAGCCAAAAACCAGCACCGCTATCCCAATGAACACAACCAATAACAAACCATTTATTATCTTTGTCATATTATTTACAAATCCAGTTTAACATATATACAAACTACCCCGCCACTTCACCCAATTATTGACACCGAGAGATTGCTGCCGTACATTCATCTTTAGAGCTGACATGGAAACTGTACTCCAAAATAATACCATCGAGATACCGTGTGACACACAGATAATTATTTTCACCGACCTAGACGGTACCTTTCTTAACGACCAATACTCCTTTGCTGAAGCTGGTGAGGCTTTCTCCTTAACAAAAGAGAGAGAAATCCCTGTAGTTATCGTCACCTCCAAAACAAAACTGGAAGTTGAGAAAATTCAAAAAGATATGGGAGTATGGCAAAAAGAGCCCTTTATTATCGAAAACGGCGGAGCTGTATATATTCCCTTAAATTATTTCCATTTTGATATTCGTCAAGAAGTCCCGGGTGCCAAAATCTCTACAGACGGAAAATTTATTATTGTCGAACTTGGTAAACCTTACAGTGAAGTTAGGCGTGTTATGAAGGAGGCTGCTTTGGAAGTTGGCTTGGACGTCGAAGGAATCGGTGATATCTCACCAGAACAATTTAGTTTAGATACCGGTTTAACAATGGAAGACGCTGTCAGAGCCCAGCAGCGTCAATATCAAGAAGGATTCAAAATAATTAACCCCAATCCTTTGACTATCAAGGAAGACGAAAAAAGACTGAAAGAAGCAATTGAAAAGCGAGGTTTCTGCCTGAGTATAGGAGGACGCTATTATCAAATAATGGGCTCTCCGGCCAAAGTCAGAGCAGTTGAGATATTAATCAATCTCTACAAAAAAGAATACGGCAACATTTTTTCTGTCGGTTTAGGTGATGCACCTTCAGACCTGGATTTCATGAATGAATGTGACCAGGGCTTTCTACTAAACAATCCACGCAAAAAAGTCGAAGAGGGGTTGAGTGAAAATATCACAAGGATTGACACCTCTGGCCCTGACGGCTGGAACGAAGCCATCATTTCTGTCATCAAATTTCACCGATAAAGTAACCTGCTAGAGCAACAATAAACAAGAATTCCATTATTTTAATACCTTATGTCGTTTATTAAGAATTGCTTGAACCGACGGGCTTATCTTCTTATCCGTGCGATGTATACAACCCAACCAGCAACATGGTCGCCGCTTCCCTTCCTTAAGTTCACTTATTGTTCTTTTAATATGGTCCATTCTTGTCTCATCCTTCTTGACTATGGTAACCCAGCATATCCACTCATTGCGTGCAAGTGGCGTAAGTTTCTCCCATACTCCGAGAGCTTTCGAATCCGAAGCCAGCGCTTCTCTTAAATCTGTCGGAACAGTGTGTACTGCACCTTTTGAAATCACTATTTTAGTCATTTTGATTTTTCAACAAAATTATTCTCCATAACAATTAGTATTTTATATCTTAGCTCCCTTCTTCTCCCTCTGTCTCCTTACACGAACCATAATTTAGAAACTATACCTTTACCTTTTTATATTTCTCCTGAAAATGAGCATATCTCGACCTTAACTCCTCTATATCCATATTCGTAATTCCCAAGATTGTTAAACCATCCGGAAGAAACGTAAAAATGTTTTTAATTGACGCCTTCCCTCCATCAAGCAAACTATCATATTCCAATAAAGTTTCAGCTTCCTCATAAAAACCATATTTACTAGCAAAATCAATATTTAAACCAGACAGCATTATCGTCCTTCCTGTCTTTTCGCATTTTTTTAACAAGTTTGCGTCTACCTTATCCGCTCCGGTCACATCATATACCCTGATATGTATATTAGATGCATCTCCATCCATAAAAGGTGAATGTGCCGGGACAGGGGTGCCAAACTTATGGGTGTAAAGCATTTTTTTTCCAGCAATCCCATTAAACTCAATCAGCCCAGCTCCAGACTCAAACTTCTTTATAGCAAAAAACACTTTCTCCATTTCTCCTGCAATTAGTTTGTTTGGATCTTCACATCGTAATACTTCATCTACAAATGCCCTCTGAAACGCAAGTACTTGTCTTATGTCGTCGTGAGGACCAATTAATCCACGATCAATCCAAACACGATTTTGGTATTCACTTCCTGGCGTACATCGATTTAACATTTCCTCGTCTGGAACCATTCCGTATACTCTATAAAGATCCTCAACATACTCTCTTACTGGTTTCAAATATTTATTAAGCTGTTCTACGGGGATACCATTAACAGATTCAATCCTTAACAATTCTTTAGGAGTCATTGAAGAAACCTCTCTCGGCAAATTAAAATCATGACCTTTTTTTGCATCAGGGCTTTCCATAATCCAGTCAAGCATATTTAGTTATTTTAACAACAACAAAGCAATTATCCCAACTACTTCGCACTCATACCAAAACCATAACAACTACAGGACTTTGCTCTCGCTGGTCGACGCATTCAGAAACAAAAAAGTTGAATTTGGCATTTCGCTTTATGAGTTAAGAGGAATCGAGTTTTTGTTCAATTAACTTGTTTTCTTTGTTTAAGAACCACTGCACCACCAACTATCAAAATTAACAAGAATAAACCTGCACCAACAAAATAAATTATTTTGGGATTCGGATTATTGACTGCAAATGATTTTTTCTCTATCGGGCCACTAATTGTTTGCCAGTTTTTCTCTTCAACGGAAATATCAAACGTTGTTTTTTCCGATAAGCCAGCCGAGGTGGCTGTCACCGATTCCCCTGAAGCGACGTCCACAGCAACACCCGTAGCAAGACTTTCAAAATTCACCACACCTTCAATCACTTTAATCGTCGACTCTGATCCGGTTTCTGTCAAAACAAAAGTGGTGCCTTTGATGCCGGCAACCGCTTGGCTCATGTGCCCCTTCATAGTGCCATTTTTTACCATCTGCTTAACGTTAACCCAAATATCTCCGACTAACAGTTTCCATTTGGAATCCTTTTGGGGAGGAGTATCTATCACAATTTCGGACTCTGGTTTCATCGTGAATGTGGTCATATCAGAAAATGAAATTACAGCGCTACTGTCTTCTCCAGTTTTAAGATGACAATCAATGAGAATAACTCTACCCATCTTCATCACATCCCAGGCTTCCAAATCTGGAGGACAGGCAATTTCCACTTGACCGCTTAGATCGCTTGCTCGTGCTCCACTGTCACGGGTTTCTTTAGCTTCTATCCAATCGTCGAAAATGGAGGGATCGGTCACATTAAAATTCATTGTGATTCCCTGGGTGGCAAATGAAAAAACTTTACCGTCTTTTAGTTGAAATTTTAATTCTCCTCCAGAAGCAGTTGTAAATATTGCAGCCCCATTTGGTCCTCCCGTAAATGATCCTTTCAGAAATAGCCCCTCGCAGCGTTCTCCGCTAGCCGTATCCACTGTAGTCATATCACATACGGTGGTCAATTCAGCATCTCCTCCGGTATTTACAAAATAAATGGTACCTGTCCCACTAAACGAACCCTGAAAAGAAAACGTTCCTATTGCTTCACCGCTTACTGATTCAATAGCATAAATAGGAGTAATAAAAATGAATAAAAAAAGAAAACATAGAAACAATTTCTTAATCATATCGAGATAATTATATCCTTATGGAGGAGAATAATTAAATGAGTATTCCTTCGGTTACGGTTGAGTCTATATGGCTCGCCGGATGGGATGATTTTCGAACTTTTTCGGCACAAAACTCACGATTTTACCAATAAAATAGACCGGATTTCTCCGGTCTATAAACACTATCTACAAGATTAAAAACTGCATCGCATCAACACTGCGTTTTGCACGTTAGAATCTTCGTCCGAGGCAACATAACACTCATCGCCCCCAGTTACAAAGTATGAGACTGTGTATGAGCCGGCGAGAATGGGTTGTTGTGATCCCAATCTATCAGAACCAAAACTACACTGCATCGATACCGCATCTTGCCTGTTGGAAGCTTCATCCGATGCCACATAACACTCATCGTCCCCACTTACAAAGTAGGAGACTGTGTATGAGCCGGCGAGAATGGGTTGTTGTGATCCCGATTTGTCAGGACCAAAACTACACTGCATCGATACCGCATCTTGCATATTTGAATCTTCGTCCGAGGCAACATAACATTCATCGTCCCCACTTACAAAGTATGAGACAGTGTATGATCCGGCGAGGATGGGTTGTTGTGATCCCGATCTGTCGGGACCAAAACTACACTGCATCGATACCGCATCTTGCCTGTTGGAAGCTTCATCCGAGGCCACATAACACTCATCGTCCCCATTCGAAAAACTGAAGACTGAGTATGAACCGGCTGCCGTCTCCAAAGAGGCAGTTCTCTTTTCAATCTGAACAGGCTCACCACCTGGTGCACAGGCAGACAACAACACAACAAACAAAACGAGTCGTAAATATTTAAAGAACATTAGACCTCCTCTTATGAACAAATATTGAAGCCATTTAGGCTCAATTTAAGACTTGAAAACTCAAGGCTAGAGCCTCGAATTGACTTCTCATGAGCGCAATATACAACAAATACCCTCAAAAGTCAACATTATAGGTTTGCTCGCTGGATGGGACGATTTTCGACCTTTTTCGGCAAAAATTCCTCAATTTTTCCAATAAAAGTTCCACTCATGATATATAAAATAGAAAACAAGTATTAGAATAGTCTTTATGGATAAAGAAATAATTATTGTAACTCCTACCCCTGAACAGTTCTATGAAAGTGTTTTAAAGGACGTACCAGATCTAGATCCAAGCAAGAAAGAGCAAATTATGTTTGCCGCACAGGAGCTTATAAAAGCTGGTGCTGGTACATTGGAACTGCCGGCAACTGGAGAAAATATGATGAAATGGTTAGAGGCACAACCCAGGATCTGGCCAGAAGCAAAGCACGATAGATTTATAAAACAAATGAATGGAATTGTAGAGGAAGCTGGCTGGGCTAAAAAAAGCGATAATGATACAGTAGCTGAGTTATTTGAAAGACTGCTTGAAATCAAAGGAATAGCTCCTATGAAGATTAAACCATATATAGAAAAAATGAAAGCAAAAAATCCAAAGACAGTTTGGGATTCACTTTGTGCTTATAACGCAAATTTCCTTTAAGAAATCAAAAACCTTGTTATTTACAAGCTAAAAAGTTCGAGTCCTGTCTGAACCCCCTCTGTTATAAGGATAAAATCGTGCCTAAAAAATTTTGCTCCCCCGATTGGACTCACCTTGGCTTTGCTCGGTGTAAACTCACATGGCTCTTGTCAGCAAGAAGAGCTTTGGCAAAATCAGTGCAGTAATTGAAGCCAAGCTTTCGATCTATCAACATTTGTTTCTTTGCTCTACTCCATCCTTTAATTTGCTTTTCTCTCATTGCCGCTTCATGTTCCAATTTATACCGTTCACAACAAACCAGTTCCACATCAAAAAACTTTTTCGTAAAAAATGATTCCTTGGCTCTATGTTGATTCACTCTTCCTGCAATATTTGTTGTTATTCCAACATAAAAAGTTTTCTGATCGCAAAGAAGCAAATATACAAACCAAGGTTTACTCATAATAATTAACAAACTCAACAGACAATAGCCTGCACTGAGCTTGCCGAAGTGCTCCCCCGACTGGACTCGAACCAGTGACATCCTCCTTACAAGTGCCCTCAATTTTAACTGAGGCTTGGACTATCTCATCTCCTAAACGGAGCCAGGCGTATAGTCTCTGAACCTTCCCCACAAACGAAGGGCTTGGCTGCGGATTACCATGATCTTTCGATTTTAGGCTTCCCGTCAATTAACCCGGTTTTCCACCCCGGCTTTCACCGAAGCGCTGCAAGTTATGTATTACAGGGAGGCGCTCTACCAACTGAGCTACAGGGGAATATAAACGAACGCCTAATTTTACCAAAACCAGCCACCCGAAGCAAGCTCACGAACCAAGAAACTATCTCAGATTTCCTAACACCACGTTTAGCAAGGCCAAAACTACAGCCGCGAGCAGTGCAGACCCAAAACCGTCCACTCTAAATCCTGGCACGAAGCCGCTCATAAGCATAATGAGGAAAGCATTAATCACGAACGTAAACAATCCCAAAGTCAAGATGTTTACCGGTAGCGTTAATAAGATTAATATCGGCTTCAGAATTATAGACAATACGCCCCACACAATTGCCACCACAGCTAAAGATGAAAAGTTCTCTATTCTGACCCCCGGAACTATATATGCCGTTACATAAAAGGCTAAAGCGTTGATGACTAAGTTAATTAACATACCTTATCTATCACACAACCAAGACATCTTGTCAAATTCGCTTGTGTGTTTTAAGTAATGTTGCCATAATGACTTTTGTATGACAGAAAAACTAAAGGGTATTTCCGGTTCCATGTTTGCAGGAAAAACAGGCAAAGTCATCGACCTTGCCATACGGGCAGAGTATGCCAAAAAAAGTGTTCTTGCTTTCAAGCCGAGCATAGATAATCGCTGGGATATGCCAAATTTTCTGGTCTCAAGAGAAAAAAACGGTAAGGAAAATAAAATCTATCCCGCCCATTCGGTAGACAGTGCCCTAGAAATCGTTGGTATTGTCCTTGACCGGATCAAAAGAGAGGGCCATCTTGATTACATAGTTATCGACGAAGCTCAGCTATTTGACAACTCTCTTGTTGATGTAGTCAGGTACCTCCTTGAGCTAGACATCAAAGTTGTCTTTGCCGGTTTGGCTACCGATTTCCGTGGAGAACCCTTTGGCCCCATGCCTACCCTCTTGGCTATCTCAGATGAAATTGAAAGAATTACAGCCATCTGCGACTTTGTCGATGAGGAAGGTGATTGTTGTGGGCAAGAAGCCACCAGGACGCAAAGAGAAATCAACGGGAAACCAGCCAATTACTACGACCCAATCGTCGTCATCGGGGATGTCGAATACAAAGCTCGCTGTTCAAACCATCACATTGTACCCGGAAAGCCAAAAACCATTTACTCCAGATAGTCTTGAAGTTTCCTTCTTCGTGAAGGATGTCTGAGTTTCCTGAGAGCCTTGCTCTCAATCTGCCGGATACGTTCACGCGTTACTCCGAAAACTTTTCCCACTTCTTCTAGAGTTAATGGTTTATCTCCCGCCAACCCAAATCTCATTCGCAATACTTTACTTTCTCGCTCCGTCAGAGATCCCAAGGCCTCTTCCAGGTTTTCATGCATTAGCTGTCTGGAAGTCGCTTCATAAGGGGTGGCTTGCCTTTCGTCTGGGATAAAGTCCCCCAGCAGTGAGTCCTCATCATCACCAATGGGTGTCTCGAGTGACGTAGTCTTTTGAGCAATCTTCAAAATCTCCCGCACCTTCTCTGGAGTCGTTTCCAGTTCCTCTGCCACCTCTTCATCAGTGGGCTCGCGGCCTAGGTCCTGCATTAGCTTCCTCTGAGTCCTGATAAGCTTGTTGATTGTCTCCACCATGTGGACCGGAATACGAATAGTTCTAGCTTGATCAGCTATTGCTCTCGTAATAGCTTGACGGATCCACCAAGTAGCATATGTTGAGAATTTAAAGCCCTTAGTCCAGTCGTACTTCTCTACTGCTCTAATGAGCCCTTTGTTACCTTCTTGTATCAAGTCCAAGAAACTCATCCCTCTACCCATATACTTCTTGGCGATAGAAACCACCAATCTTAGGTTCGACTTGGTGAGCATGTCTTTGGCTCTCTTGTCACCTCTCTCCACTTTTTGAGCCAAGGAGATTTCCTGTTCACGTTTCAACAGGGGAATCCGACCGATTTCTTTCAGATACATCCTCACGGGGTCGTTTACTTCAGTTTCCTCCAACTTTGAAAGAGACTCCAGCTCTTTTTCCAGATCACTGGCCGCCGCTGCAATCTCCGCATCCTGACCAGACAAAACACTTTCAAACACATCAATATCCGCTTTAAACAGTAGTTCGTAAAGGTAATCCAGGTCGTTCACCTGTGCTTCAGCACGAGGAAAATACTCCAGGATATCATCCTGGGTTACAAATCCCTGCTCCTTACCCAAAGCCAAAATTTCCTGGATCTTTAATTGAATGGGGAGACTATCCTTTTTATCGGCCATAATATTCTCCCCTATTTTACCACAGGGGAACCTTCATTCTAACCTAAAAGTACCACCACCCTACTCTCTTCCCTGTTCAGTTCGTTAAGTTTTGCAAATAGCTGTTCCTCTTCATTTTCTCTTCCCTCTTTTCTGGCTGTTTCCATTTCTTCCATTATTCTCTTCTTTTCCTTCCTAATCTGCTCTCGCAGTAGCTGAACTGCCATCTCAACCACCTCCTTATCTGTTGAATTCTCATTTTCTCCTTCCGCCATATAAGCTTCCTGAATTACCTCCACAAGCTCCGCCTGAGCTCCCTTAAGTATCTCTAAGGGAGAATCTTCAGGATGCTGACAGACATACTTCAAAGCTTTCCCCATCGCACCCTCTAGCTCTACTTTTTCAAACCAGCCTCTTACTTTCGTTCGTAATGACGAACGAGTCAACAACCCTCCGATAACCCTCCTCATTAGTTTTTCTGACCTACCTTCTGTTGGTGCATCTACAGGTTTCTTGTTAATCTGTTCCGTTTGGGAAGTTTTTCCACTCCTTACTCGATCGATCTCATCTTTCACCACCAGTGCTTCGACACCCAATTTTTCAGCGAACTTCCTGGTCCAAACATCTCTGACCACACTATTTTCAATTTTCGACAAAAAAGGAGCCACCTCTTCGGTTATTATCTTTATCCCCTGAACCTTCTCTTTGTCATTTCTTTTCATTGAACTATCAATTACAAATTCGTAAACGTCCACAGCGTTGTCAACCATCTCTCTCCACCTCAGCGGATTTTTACTGGCTATCTCATCTGGGTCTTTACCGCCTTCGATTTGAACCACTTTCACATCCAAGCCTCTTTTTTCTGCCATGCCCACCGCTCTTTTTATCGCAGCAATACCCGCCTCATCTGCATCAAAAGATAAGTAAATAGAATTTGCCATCCGAGCCAACATCTCTATCTGATCCTCAGTCAACGCCGTGCCACCAATGGCAACCGTTTCACCTACCCCGGCCCCAAAAGAACTAATCAAATCCATCTGCCCTTCTACCAATACCACCCTCTTTTTTTTTCTGATATCTTGTTTTGCCTGAAAAAATCCATACAACATTCTCCCCTTATGATAAAGCTCGGTCTCTGGAGAGTTTAGATATTTCGCCTCATTCTCGTTATTCCCATTAGGTAACAGCCTACCACTAAACCCCACCACCTTACCTCCTGCGTCCTGCAGCGGAAACATAATTCTCCCTCTAAATTTATCATAGACACCTTTTCCTCTACTTACCAAGCCACATTTCTCCAACAAATCTTCTTTGTATCCTTTTTTGCCTATTAAATAGTTAGTCAAGTTGTTCCACCCAGGCAAAGCATATCCAACGTTGAATGTTTCGATCAGTTTCTCATTTATCTTCCTCTCCAGGAGATACTTTCTGGCATCTTTTCCTGACTTACCATCTGTTAATAGCCAATGATAATACCTGGCCGCCAAATCCATTACTTCCAACATCTTTCTCTTCTCATCTCCACCATCAAACTTTCTCGAAACCAACTTTACTCCTACCTTGTCAGCCAATCGCTCTAGAGCATCTCGAAAGTCTATCCCCTCAATCTCCATTAAGAATTTATAAGCGTCACCTCCAGCTCCACAACCAAAACACTTATAAAGTCCCAACTCTTCATTTACCGTAAACGAAGCAGTTTTTTCGGCATGAAAAGGACACAGGCCTTTATGGTGTCTGCCCATTTTTTTCAAACTTACATATTGGCCAATCAGTCCTACAATATCTGTTTTTCTCTTAACCTCCTCTACTTGATCTTCCATTTTTGGGTTATTTTAGTACAATTCCTTCTTGATTGTACCAAAAACAGACTCACATCTTAGATCTGAAATCTAAAACTGAGATCTAGATTGTTTAGATCTGCCAGCCGTTAGTAGGGCATATATTTCTTTACGATTTCCGGAATGTCCTTAATGTCGATGTTGGCTTTTACAATGTAATCCTTTGCCCCAAGTCTCATTCCTTCATCCACGCTGGTTTCTTGTTCAAAGTTGGTCAAGATTACCACCGAAACATCTTTTGTGTCTGGATTGCCCCTTACTACTTTCAAAACCTCAAAACCACTTTTTATGGGAAGCAGCAAATCCAACAGAATCAGATCCGGCACTTCTTTAATAATCATCTTCTCAGCCTCCTCTCCGTCCGTAGCTACTGATATATCATAACCCTCATCTTCAAGCGCCAGGGTTAAGGCGTTAACGAGAACTGCATCGTCTTCGACGATCATCACTTTCTTTTTTTTATCCATTTTTTTGTTTAATTGGTAATTTTACAAAAAACGTTGTTCCTTTATTTTCTTTAGACTCAAACCAAATCTTTCCACCATGTCCTTCAACAATGTTAATAGCCATATACAATCCCAATCCTGACCCTGGAATTGTCTTGGCGACATTATCTGCTCTGAAAAATTTCTCAAATATTTTCTTCTGTTGACTGTTTGGAATTCCCATTCCACGATCCTGAATGCTCAACACTATTTCTTTGGTAAGCTTTTTAACTCCAATTTTGACTTTAGAACCATAAGGTGAATAGTTCACAGCATTGTCCAGCAGATTGGAAAAGACTTGAATAAGCTGAACAGAATCTCCCTCTATGCTCAAAGCATCCGATATTTTATCCAGTCCTTCTATTGTAATATTTTTCATTCTCAGTGGAGCACTTTCTTGCAATATTGCGTTACCAAGCAATTCTTTTACCTTAACCTTTTCAAGTTTTCTGGTATCATATTTCCCTTCATCAATTCTGGAAGTAATTAACAAATCATTAACTAAATCAATTAACTTTTCATTACTTGATCCAATTTTCTCCACATATTGTTTAACCTCCATCGGTTTCATCTTTTCCACCTCATCAAGCAATAATTGAACAAACCACTTTATCCCGGTTAACGGTGAGCGTAGCTGATGACTGGCAAGTGAGACAAATTCACTTCGTAATTTGGTCAACTCTCTCTCTTTTGTCACATCTCGAAATATCCACACAGTCCCCACCAACTTTTCGTTTTCATCCACCAATGGAGTTGCTACTCCATCCACAGACAACTTGACTCCATTTTTCCTGTTCAACGTCAACGTCTCAACTGGTCTGGCGGGCTTCTTCTTGTCAAAAACAGTCTTTATTAAATCGTCCGGTTTTTTTCCTGAAGACTCATATGACAACATCATCACTTCTTC
>LCJG01000003.1 GCA_000998025.1 Candidatus Collierbacteria bacterium GW2011_GWB1_44_6 | reverse complement strand
GGACATCTTACCGGCGAGCGTAGAAATTACCGCCAGTGATCCAAAGTCGTTTTCAACTATAGCCTCTATCTTGGAAAAAACAGAGATAGTCAGTCAGACCCCACAAGGGAAAAAGGAAATTGATTTCCCCCAGGATGTAATTACCGAGCTCACCAAATGGACCAACGCTATTAGAACAGCCGGCCTGGTCCTTATCATTGCCCTTACCATGGTCTGCGTTCTGACCATCGTGATTATCATTTCCATGAGGATTTCTTCCAGAAGAATAGAAATAAGTACTTTAAAGCTTCTCGGTGCGCAGAATTTCTACATTATCAAACCATACATCACCGAGTCTATTATTTATGGTTTGGTTGGGGCATTGTTTGGCTGGATTTTCTGTTACATTACTTTGCTTTACTCCACCCCTTTCCTGGCCCCACGTCTCGGCGGTATTATTTCCTTCCCTGTTAGGTTTGAAATTGTTCTAATGCTCTTAGTGGCCCTACTTATCTTTGGTTTTATCCTTTCATTCATTTCCAGCCTCTTTGCCGCTGCCAGATTCGTCAAGAGGGCCAAATGAAAAAGATAGTTACAGCCATACTCATACTTATTTATTTACTGCTTCCCGGCAATCTCACCGCCTATGAGTGTGTGGAAACAAACTCTAGTATGTCTCCCCAAGATCTTCAAGGCATTCAACAGGCTTGTCTGGAAACGCTCAACAACAATAAAAACGAACAAAAAACTCTTAAACAGGCTATCAGCTCCATCAATACCAAGGTCATCCTGGCTCAAGCTCAAATAAATCAAACCATTTCTCAGATTAATACTCTCGAAAAAGAAATCACCGTTCTTAGTGGGGTGTTGGAAACGGTTAATCGGTCGATGGACGATTTGGGAAAAATATATCAGGCAAGGGTTCGGGAAAGTTACCGCCGCTCAAGGGTCACTTCTATAGACATGGTTTTTTCGACCCAATCTTTTGGAGATTTTTTAACGAAGTTAAAATATCTCAACACCATCAAAACTAAAGATCAGTTGATACTCTCCGAGCTTGAAAATTCCCGCTTGGACTATGACCAGAGAAAAAACGACAAAATAACCAAACAAGAGGAAATTGAAAAACTTAAATCAAAATTAATTTCACAAAAAAAGGTTCTGGATGGGCAAATTTCCGAGAAACAAAACCTCCTCTCGTTAACTCAAAACGATGAGAAGAAATATCAGGCTCTTTTGGCTAAGGTTAGAGCTGAACTCGAAGCTATCGAAAGCATTATTGCGGGCAAGGGAACAGAAACATTTGTCCGCGATATTTCTCCGGGAGAGCAAGTTGCTTCGGTCATTCCCGGATCATCCGCTTGTTCTACTGGCGGCCATCTTCATTTTGAGGTCGTCAACGGTGGCTCTCATCAAAATCCAGCGGCATATTTAGGCCAAAAGGAAATTACTTGGGACAATTCTCCTGATGGCCCCATCTCCTTTACTGGTTCGTGGCCCTGGCCTCTGGAGGACAAAATTCGGATCACTCAAGGTTATGGACACACCGCCTTTTCTTCACGCTATTCCGGAGATATTCATACGGGTCTAGACATGGTTAATACTGGAAATTATGGAGTCAAAGCCGTCCGTAAAGGCGGACTTTATCGTGGCTCAATTGCTTGTGGGGGAGGTACCCTTAAATATGTTCACGTCAAGCATTCCGAAGACTCCTACGACACCTTCTACCTCCACGTCATTCCGCACCCTTAAAGGAGAACCGATGGAATATACCAAGTTCGCCGGAGTAGTAGGTTTTGCTCTCTCTCTTGTTTCTGCCGGAGTGGCAATATTCTTGCAAGCCACTCTTTCCCAGGTTCTCGCCACTACGTGCATCGTAATCGGCGTTGCCTTGATGGTTGGTCTGGTAATCGACTATATTGTAAACAACTAACCATCTTCAAACTGAGAGCCATCAGGCTCTCTTTTTTTGGGTGTATAGTGAATTAAAGTGAAACAAATCCTGCCCTTGTTGTTTCTTTTGTTACTTTTTTTCGTCTTTCCTTCTCCCTCATACTCGGCCATAGATTTTCACATCTCCAATTTTGAAAAAGTAAACGACTATTACTCAGTCGACGCTCAAATTACCGGAGCGGCCACTGGCTCGTCCTACTATGTTCAAGCAATGTTTACCAAACCGGATCCCAGCAGCTACTTCGGCTTTACCTGGAGTAGGACAGGGGAGTGGTTTCCTTATGTCTCCTCTCCTGAACCTACATACATCAAGACCAATTTTCCCTCTTTAGAAAACGGAGTCACACAAAAAATACTTTTAAAACCGGATTTTATGAGTTCCAAATATACCGGCCCTGGTGAATACTATTTGAAATTAAAACGTTATACCGGAGAAAGTACATCTGGCACTTATTCCGATACCTTGAGTATTACTTTGTCAGAAGTCACCCCATCTCCCGAACCAACTCCAACATCTACTCCCGCAACTCCATCGCTAACTACCGCTACGCCCACCGTTACCAATACCCCCACCAGTCAGCCAACGAGCACTCCAATAAAAACAAATATTCCCACCAAAACCCCATCACCCACACCCACACCAACAAAAACTCCTACACCGAGACCGATAGCATCGGCCACTCCCACCAAGACTATCACGCCATCAAGTTCCGTCATTCCTGCGCAGGCAGGAATCCATCAAATTTCTCAACTTTCCGGTTCTTCATCCGCCCAAATCCTCGGCGACTCCACCACGTCCGGACTTGTTGTTGAGATCGTCACTCCGTCCGTCATTGCGCGTCAATCCACGCTCCCCACCTCTTTTTATAAGTACACCTTTATCATTGGAGCTATCTTATCCGCTCTTTCGGGAGGTTGGCTTTATTTTAGGCATAAAAAAGATTAGAATAACCCCATGAGAAAATTTCTATTTAGATATCTACCCGTGGTTCTCTGGATGTCCCTCATCTTCTTTTTTTCTTCCAAGACTGAGCTGCCTGTCAGTGGTACGGTTACCGAGGATTTTTTATCCAAAAAACTCGCCCACGTCCTGGAATACGCCATCTTAATGATTCTGATGTACCGGGCTGTAGGAGAAAAAAACTCTGCCAAAGCGTTTCTATTTGCCCTGGTTTTTGCTTTTTCGGACGAAATCCACCAACTCTTTACCCCCACCCGTACTGGTAAACTCCGGGATGTCGGCATTGATGCTATTGGTATGGCCTTGTCTGCTGTTGCTATCATCAAATTCCAACTATGGAACACCTTTTTGTTTCCGGCTCTGCCGAAGAAACTCAACAAATAGCCTCAAAATTGGCTTCTGGATTAGAAAAGGGGGCTACTATTTGTCTTTATGGTACTTTGGCCGCCGGCAAGACAACTTTTACTCAAGGCCTGGCTTCCTCCTTTGGTATTTCCCGTTTGGTTTCACCTACTTTTATAATCATGCGCGAATATCCGGTAGCTGCCCACCCCATCATCAAAACCCTCTACCATCTCGATCTCTATCGCCTCAATTCGGTGGAAGAAATCAAAGCGTTCGATGTCGAGGAAATCTGGTCCGATCCGGCAAGTCTCCTGGTCATCGAGTGGCCGGAAAAATTTGTCGATATCCTCCCCAAAAACCGCATCGATATATACTTCAAAGCCACCTCCGAAAACCAACGCGAAATTAAGATTGTCTCTTAGCCACGATCTCCTTTCGACCTCTTCCTTTTTGGTTTGAATCCAAGCCGTACCCCTCAACCCATCTGTCCTCAATACTAAATCCTAGAAAATCAATCGGAACTTCCACCTCTCTTCTGGCGGCTTTCGAGAGCAAAGCACAAGTCTTTAGTGATTTGGGATTTCTGGCCAAAAGAACCTTTAATAGTTTTTCAAAACTATATCCCGTATCCACAATATCTTCAACTATCAGTACCTCCCGGCCTTCAATGTCAGTGTTCAAGTCCTTTTCAAACCTTGGTGCTCTGGATGATATCTCTCCTTCTCCGTAACTACTTAGAGCAATAAAGTCCACTTCGACGTCTGGTAAATAAGTACTGATCTCTCTCAAAATATCTGCAGTAAAGATGAATGCACCCCTAAGAACACAGACTACCAATAATTTTTTATCGACGTATTGCTCAGCAATTTCCTGTGCCAAATCTCGGATTCGACTCTGGATCACCTCTTGGCTAATCAGTGTCTCCCATTCCGGTTCGTTGGTATATCCACCCATCTCATGTTTCTGAGCCATAAAATAATTCTACACTGAGACCACACGAATCACGCAACCTTTTGTCTTTGGGCATAGTCATAATGCGGAGCGTTTCTTATTGCGTTTGCAAATTGATGAACATTTGGATCTGAAAGAATTTCACCTGATTTAACTTTATCGCTCCAGAACTTCAACCATATTTCGTCATAATCTTCCACCTTATCCGCATCTTTTCCATCAATTGTTTCTTGAAACTCTAATACCAGGTTCGCCCATGAGTCTTTAAAAGTCTGTTTAAAACTTTCATCGTCGTCAAGCCACTTTCCCGTTAGACCTCCTCTGGTTAAAACGTATGTAATTTCTGGCCTTACGGTTCTTTTGTTTCCTCCTAAAAAAGGTTGAGAAATGTAGGTCAAAAGTGAAACTGCTGCTGCCAACTCAAAATATTCATCACTCACTCTTTGTGTTACCTGAATCCGATCTTGCAGCATCGTATTAAGTTCGTTTATAAGTTGGGTCGCTTCTCGAACTCTCGGAATATCATAAACGACTCCTTTCCGGCCATGAGCAATAGTAAGCCTGCTCGACATTTCTGGTCGAAAATTACCCGAGGTGTAGTCGGTTTCATTTGCAAACTCCACACTTTCAAGTTCGGCCATTGTTCTCTTCCAGTTCACTTCACCGATGGCAACCTCGTGGATTTTCTTAAGCACCTCTGGTAGTGACTTTTCTTGTTTGGCGCACTCCATGGCAATATCAAAAGACTTCGCATACGCACTGGCTGATTTTTCAGAATCACGATCATTAGGCGAGGGAAGATCGTCAGTATCAAAAGCATATTTTTGAGAGTCACTTTCTTCACCGAATGTAATCATTTGGATAAAGTATACCAATTTACGGACGCGTCTTGGGTTAAAATACTCTTACCATGAAACTCTATCTCGACTCCACCGACAACACCCAAGTAATTATCCGTCTGGACGATAAAGAATTTATTAATAAGGTTGATTCTCCCCGCAACCAAAACGTTTTTGGCTTTCTTTTATCTTGTCTGGAAAAAGAAAATTACAAACAAGAGGACATTACCGAAATCGAAGTAAATGCCGGCCCCGGCTCGTTCACCGGCTCCCGCATCGGCGTTTCTATCGCCAATGCTCTAGGTTTTGCGTTGGGTGTCAAAGTAAACGGCCAAACAAATCCCATCGAGCCAATATATTCTTCTCCACCTTCCATAACCAAACCATCCCGTTAGTTTTCGTACACTCATCTCTTCAATTGCCTATTGACAACTGTCTTATAGAGTGGGATAGTCTCGGTAGATTATGAATACTATCTACTGGTATTTGCGGTCATTTTTATCTTCTTTCCCATATTTTTTTATATCCAAATCTTTTAAATTAGCAATCAATGCTGATTTAAATAGATAAATATAAATTAAATATGCAGAAAGAAGGTGAAAAAATAAATGAAAAGAATTCTATTAAGTTTGGTAATGATCGTTCTCGCTTCCTCCACAGCCGTCGGTGCTACTCGCGCATACTACTTCGACAATGAAACGAGTAATGGCAACCAATTCACTGCTGGATCTTTGGATCTAAATGTTGATGGTGGAGATGAAAACGTTATTAAGTTCACTGTCACAAACATGCACGTGGGTAGTCAAAATATTGGTACATGGAGACTCAGAAATGTTGGAAGTCTTCTTGGATATCTGGATTTACAAAACATCGTCGTCACTAGTAGTGAAAATGGCATAAACGACCCTGAGGACGAAGCGGGAGATACTACAGTAGACGTGGGAGAACTCCAAGATCAGGTTAGTCTATCTAAACTATTTTGGGACAACGACTGTGATGGTTGGGTTGGAACAGGTGAGACATCGGTTTATGATGGAAAGGTTGGATCAATTGCATCAAACTACGAGACAAACAAGGCTCTCGCAGCCGGCGCTGAGCAGTGCCTTACTGGCCAATTTAACTGGTGGAATAATGGTGCTAGCGACAATTTAGCACAAGGCGATTCCTTCACGTTAGACATGACTTTTGAGTTAGGTCAAACAACTGCACAATAAAATCTATTTGTAGATTTTGATTGTTTAGAGGTTGCATAAATGCAAATTTGTGCAACCCACTAAGCTAAAAAAGCAAACCAGAGTTTGTCATCCTCGCGAAAGCGGGGATCCATCCCCTCTGGAAATAGTTACAAGAAACAAACAATGAAACAACTTAAAAAACTCGGCAACTTTTTCTATGGCCTCGTCTTCACCGCACTACTTCTAGTCGCCGCCATCATTACTTTCTCGACTTTCGATTTCCCCGGCAACTACAAACTTTATTCAGTCATGTCTGGCTCTATGGAGCCGGCCATCGGCGTAGGATCGGTCGTCTTGATCAAGCCACAAGAAAGCTATCTCCCCGGCGACGTAGTCACTGTCAAAGATACAGAAAACCCGAGAGAGCCAGTCACTCACAGAATTCAATCAATTGAAGAGGCCACGGGCGGTGCGATAATCGTGACGAAGGGTGACGCAAACGAATCAGCAGACTCCGGCCAAAGACTGCAAAAAGATATCCTCGGCAAAGTCCAGCTATCTGTCCCGCATGTCGGCTACATTGTCTCTTTTGGCAAGACTCGTGATGGTCTTATCTTCCTCGTGATCATCCCGGTCACCATCATTATCTATAGCGAGTTACTGACGATAAAAAATGAAACGATTAAGTTGTTACAAGAACGAAAAAAGAGAAAGCTCACCCCCAAAGAAAAACTGGAAGTAGAAATCGGCGAAGAAGAAATCAAGATCGAAAAATGGTATCACCGTCTGATAAAAAAGATCGTCGGCAAATTGTCCTAGCCCTCGCCGTATTTTCCATTGGCAGTACCAACGCGAGTTATTCCGACATCGAGTCTTCTGCCTCCAATTCATTTTCTTCCGGCTCGGTGGATTTGTCCCTCAGCGATGCCCTTTTAGATTTCGGTGGATTTGTCCCGGGTTTCTCAGAAAGCCAATCAGTCACTCTCAGTAACCTTGGTTCTTTGGATCAAAATTATCAAGCAGCCATCAGCCAAACCGGTGGCGACACTACCTTTTGTAATGCGCTGGGTATAGATTTTTCGACCGCGCAGTCACTTTTGGTATCCGGCAATTCAATAAATTTTCCCGTCCAAGTTTCCTTTACCGATCATTCTCCATCACTTCAGAATAAGTCATGCGAATTTGACATTACTTTCTCCGCATGGCAGGTCGGAAGCGATGGCGCTTGGGGCCTTAGAGACGTGGAGGTTCTTAGCCTTACACTCTCTTCCGGTAGTTGGGACGAATCTCCGCCGGTCATTTCGGGTATCAATCATCTTCTGGCTACGCCAGGTGAAAGCAACCGGCCGGTAGCCACCATCACTTGGAATACAGATGAGTTGGCCACGAGCAATCTCAAATGGAGGATCGCCGGTAGTAGCTCTTGGACATTCCTGTCAGACGACGCTTCCGCAGATAGTCTCAGCCACAGCCGGACGATAGAGGGACTCCTGCCCGATACCAATTACCAATTCCGCGTCATAAGTAAAGATGCTAGTGGCAACGAGAGAACTTCTGCCACCAAAGCATTCCATACCGACGGTATCAGAGATGAGATTTCCGGTCTTTCTGGTGTCGTCATCAACGAATTTTTACCAAACCCCAAGGGACCAGAAAATGCCCTCCGTCCTGGGGGAGAGTGGATAGAGCTATATAACAATGGTACCGACACGGTCTATCTCATGGGCTGGTATCTGGAAGACGGGCAGGGACATGGACTTACTCTGACGAATATAAATACTACACACGAGTCCATAGCACCACATGGCTTTGCCGTAGTTTATCGAAATGGTAACCCAAGCTTTAGTTTAAAAAATACCGCCGCCGGGGACACTCTTTCTCTTTTTGACCATGTCGGTACACTTCAGGACTTCCATATCTATTCAGCAGCCTTAGGCGACAGCGTCATTGAAAACAAATCCTTCGCCCGCTACCCCGATGGCTCACCTACTTGGTTCGACCCCATCCCCACGCCGGGTGATAACAATATTTTGGATCCTATACTAGATTTCTGGATTACCTCGAATCGTAACTTTGTAGGCTTCAATTTGAAAAATATCCAGCCGTTTACCGCTCTCTCCTACGACCTCGTCTACGGCACCGACGGGGCAGATCAGGGCCTAGACGGCTCCGATCTTCTCGATCATCAAGATGAATATATCAAAGAAAATCTGATTCTGGGCAGCCGCACTACCGGCGGGACACCCACCTATCATCAAGGCATTCACAATCTGCAACTGACAGTCACTTTATCAAACTCCGAGGGACTTGAGTTAGTTTTGGAAAAATCTCTAGAATAATATGAAAAAAGTCTTCGGGATTATCCTCTTCTTTTTAGCCGCCCTGTTTAGTCTTTCTCCAGTCCTTGCCGCCGACAAAGAAATTACCTGTAACACTCTTGGTTGTACCAGCCCCACCTCCACCGCCATATTTCCCACCAGCGAAATCTGGTATCCAGGCAAAAGTCTCACAAAATCCATCCGGGTTATAAATCAAGGTGTCGATCCGCTCACTGTCTCCAATATTTCGGTAAATTTTTCTAACACCAAAGGTTTGGATACGGTCATGGACCTGAGAATAGTTCGATTGCTCGACAGCTCAACAATTTTCTTTAACACTCTCAATCATTTTTATTCTTCAGGGACTATTGGCCTTTCTACACTAGGGACCTTGTCCAGTGACGAATATCTCTACACCGTTACCATGAGGCCAGAAGCGGGGAACGAGTATCAAAATGCTTCGACCAAGTTTGATCTTCAGTTAAATTTTTCCGGCGGCAGTCCTGACGAAAATAGAAGTATCGGTGGAGTTTCCGGCAGTTCCGACTCATCCTCTGCCCCCGTTTGTACTGCCCAGACGTCCTCGGCTCTGACCAATTTGCAAGTCACCGGCACGACGGCAAACACAGTTACTCTAGTCTGGAACTCCGTCTCGCCCGTTACTCATTACGCCTTAATTTTTACGAGGCTCCGTGATGGCGAAAAATACGGCAGTACCAATATCGGCAACGTAAATACTTACACTGTCAGAAATCTTTCCGGCGGTGAAAGTTACGAATTTGAGGTCTTTGGTGTCAACGACTGTGCACCTGGACCTGCCGGGAAAGTCATTCATCTTGTCACGGGTGGCACAGTCACTGGTCGTCCGACTGGTTTAGATGGTGAGATTCTTGGTGTCGACACTTTACCGGAACCAGCCCCACTCGAAACAGTTATCACTTCTCCCACACCGTCAGTGATGGGTGATACAAACTGCCAGGAACTTTGGTGGAAAACTCTTTTTATCATCGTCACCATTCTTTTGCCCATAATTGTTCACGGAAATATAAATAAAAAAAGATGGAACAAAGGCTTTCTTACATTTACCATCACAGGTATCGCATTTATAGTTGACAGACTTTTCTTTTGCGCTCATTCGCTCTGGCCACTATATATTATCTTATCGCATATTATTGCTAGTTTTATTTTTCAGATATATCAACCAAACAAGAAGAAAAAAAATAGTTGACAAATTAGTTTCCAGGAATACAATTCTTTTTGGAAAGCAAAAAAATAATGAGACATAAAAAAGTTAGGAAAATAATTTCGCTTATTTCTTGTTTTAGTATTTTTTTACAAACACTCTTCCCACTTTCTTTAGTCACTCCTGTTTACGCCGAAGACTCCACCCCCTCTGCCGCTACCGAAATTACGCCAACACCCACCGTTGAAATCACTCCTTCACCCACCCCCGAACCAACACCGACAGAAGCAATATCTCCCACCCCGGAAATAACACCCGAACCCATCCCCTCTCCCGAACCCACCCCCACAGCCATCCTCACTCCATCACTAGAAATTACTCCCGAACCAACGCCAACTGTAGAAATTACTCCTGAGCCGACTCCCACCACAGAGCCAATAGCAGATGAAGTTCTAAACAACTCGCCTCCAGCAGAGCCTGAACCGTCCCCGGCCTCTCTTCCAGAATCGCTTACGGTCGCTTCTGATCTCGAACAATCAATTGCTCCAAAACCAGCCCTCTCTACCGATAAGTCCGATTACTTTCCTACCGAAATTGTTCACATTTCAGGCACTGGCTTTACCATTGGGGAATCCTATTTGCTGCACATCACTTCCTCAAACATGCCCTTAGTTTCTTTTGAAACAGAAGTGTTAGCTGACGAAAACGGCAATCTATCATATGCATACCAGCTCGATGGACGCTATCGACCAGCCTACAGAATTGATGCCGTCAATCGGAGCGAAGAAATAGTCGCTACCGTGACATTTACAGACCCTCCTGTTCTCAGTTTGGTCATCAATGAAATCGACTACGATCAGCCAAGTTCAGACGACTCAGAATTTATAGAAATAAAGAATGTGAGTGACACCTCGATAAATCTAGACAACTATGCGCTTCGTCTTATCAACGGCAGTGATGTTGTCACGTATAAACTTATCGAGTTCTCTGATGTTAATTTAAATGCCGGTGACTATTATGTAAT
The DNA here is from genome assembly GCA_000998025.1 of Candidatus Collierbacteria bacterium GW2011_GWB1_44_6. Classification (GTDB taxonomy): domain Bacteria; phylum Patescibacteriota; class Microgenomatia; order UBA1400; family MFAQ01; genus UBA10133. The sequence goes on along the minus strand of LCJG01000003.1, from coordinate 24,759 downwards.
CTGTTCTGATGCTTCAACTGTTCCAAACTGTGATCTAAATCTATCTTCTTTTACCATTCAAAATGGGGCGCCGGATGCCATGGTTTTGTACGATGGTGATTTCCCCATCGATTTTGTCAGTTACGAAGGGAGTGTTCCCGGTTTCACCGAAGGAACCGGAGCTGTTGAAGACGACGCTGCTTATACAGGAAGAGGTTTGTCTCGATACTCCGACGGGTATGACTCAGGAAACAATTCTACCGATTTTATTTTTAGTTGCGCTACCCCCGGGCTCTCGAACGTCAACTATCCTGACTGTTCCAATCCTCCTGCAGATGCGGATAATGATGGAGTACCAGACACCACGGATAACTGTCCCAATAGTAGTAATCCAGGACAAGAAGATTCTGACGGAGACGGTATTGGAAACGCTTGCGACAACTGTGTCTCGACCGCTAATGCCGATCAGCTGGATCGTGACGCTGATGGTGTTGGAGATGCTTGTGACAACTGTATGAACAATGCCAACTCAAATCAAGCCGATGATGACGGAGACGGAATTGGCAATGTGTGCGATGCCTATTATTGTACTGCCACTGGGGCCGAAGTTTGTGGAGACGGTATTGATAACGACTGCGATGGTAATCCTGATCCCGTTTGTGACACCACTCCGCCGGTCGCCTCCTTTATTTCCCCGACTCCGGAAAATAATACTGTCACTACGAATAACGATCGTATTTTTTCTGCCGAAGTAAGTGACGATACCTTGTCATGCAAACTTTATTACGGCGTGGTCAACACCGCTACTTCTCAGGTAACTTGGAGCCACTCATATCCTGAAGACACTTCTGGGTCCTGGACTTTTACCTCACCCACGGGAGCTATCTATAATTTTGCGGATCGATATCCTAATGCCGGACCTGGTGGAAATAGTTGGGTGTCACCGGTTATTTACGATATGTCATTAATCTTCCACGGACTTCAGCTAAATGGAGACTGGAGATTGACAATGAGTGACAATGTAGGTCGTGATAGTGGCAGTATCTCAAACATTAACCTTATTCTAAATGGCACTAACTACCCCTGGAGTGGCTATGCCGGCATTTGGGATTATCACACCACCATCGTCGATATTCCCGTTTCCGGAAGTGGATCCGGTTTGTCAGTTCTTGACATGACTATTTATGATGGAGACGGTTACAAATATGCGCAGGTAAATTACAACGACATTCCAGATGGTAATAGTACCTACTATGTCGAATGCCTCGATGGTTCAGCCAATTCCGGTATTTCTGAAAGCCGCAATCTGACCATAGATACAACAGCTCCTTCTGGAACTGTTCTTTATTCAAATACAAACTGGACTACAGATAATGTCACTGCGACTCTAACCCCGAGCGAGCCGGTAACAATCACCAACAACGAAGGTTCAAACTTTTATACTTTCTCAGAAAACGGCACTTTTACCTTCAACCTCACCGACGCCGCCGGCAACACCGGCTCCGTTACGGCTAACGTAACCAATGTCGATAGAACTCAGCCGGATGGAGAAATCACTAGCCCTTCAGATCAGGATGAAATATATGGCACCCAAATATTTGACATGACAGTTACCGACACCGGCTCCGGAGTTTCTCCCTCTAATATCAATTTAATCGAAAGTGACGGCGTCACGGAAAATGTGATCTGCAATGGTGTCGACAACGTCGGTGTCAATAATTACGAATGCAACTGGAATACGGCCAACTTAGTTGATGGCACCTATTCCTTTTATGTCAGAGCTGTCGACAACGCCGGCAATACTTACACTTCGGACTCAATTAGTTTGTCTATTATCAATGACACTCGCCCGGGCTCGGTGAACAATCCGGCTCTAATTACTTCCTGTCAGGAATTTCAAAATATCATGAGTAATCCGGACTGGTACTACTACTTGTCAAACAATATCGATTGTACAGAGACCAGAGATTGGAACAGCGGTCGGGGATTCTTACCCATTGGTAACTTCTCAGGAGAGCTGGATGGCCACAATTATTCGGTTAAAAATGTTTTCTCGAATGCTGAAAACACCGGCGGAATTTTTGCAGACAATGGCGGAACGATAAAAAATATTAATTTCAGAAATGTGGATATTTCCGGCAATGGTTATTTGGGAGGACTTACAGACTACAATCACGGGACAATCACCAAGGTCTCCATTACTGGAAAAGTGGTCTGTAGTTATCAGCAATGCGGCGGTATAGCCGGTATGAACTCCGGAACTATTTCCCAGTCTTGGACAGATCTGGATCTCACAGGACCTAACTATGTTGGCTCAATAGTTGGTCACTCATATGGAGGTCAAATTTCCAATTGTTATGCTTTGGGAACCATTAGTAGCATCAATTACAGCGGCGGCGTCGTCGGGCTTATTCAGGATTCCACTGTCATAAATTCCTACTCAGTAACTCCCATGAGTGGTAGCAGTTATATCGGAGGTCTAATAGGATGGCTATATCAAAATGGTAGTTACAGTCGTTCCTATTGGGATACGGAAACGTCAGGATACGACAACATGTGTGGCAGTACCGAATACAACGGTACTGTTTGCGACGAAACTTTCGGCCAAACAGATGCCGAAATGAAAGTTCAAGCCAACTTTGAAGGATGGGACTTTGAAACTATCTGGGGTATCGACGGTATAAATAATAATGGCTATCCCTATTTTCTTTGGCAGAGTTTCGATCTTACGCCACCGGAGATTACACTTCTCGGCGACGCGGTAGTAAACATTACCGTCGGTGATACTTATACCGATGCAGGAGCCACAGCCTTTGATAATGAGGACGGCGATCTTACGCCACAAATCGTTACCGATAACCCAGTCGACCCAAACACTGCTGGCTCCTACTATATCGAATACAATGTGACGGACGAAGCCGGCAATGCGGCTCAGCATAAAGGCAGAACCGTCAATGTTTCCGAAAAGCCGGCCGACGAAGAAGAGGAGTCTCCCGGGCCGGATACATCCACCCCTCTTGAACCATATCACCCTCCCATGCCCACAGCTCCTGTGTGCACCGAACAAAAGCCTTCTTCCGCTCCATTATTACTCTCAGCTGTTTCCACCGGTCAAAACGAAGTTACCCTCACTTGGTCCAAATCCTCAAATCCTGTTACCTACTATTTGGTCGCATACGGTACCAAATCCGGTGAAATGCTTTATGGCAACCCCAATGTTGGGGGAGTGGACTCGACCACTTTTACCGTCAAAGGATTATCTGGAGGAAAAAGATATTATTTCCAAGTCCGCGCAGGGAACAACTGCATGCCGGGAGACTATAGTAATGAGCTATCAGTGTTTGTCTCAGGAATTACGCTCTCTGGAGCGGCTTCGAACTTCATTGAGGGAGTTTTGGGTGCCACGACAGATGCGACACCTTCCGGCTCGCCAGACGCTGCCACGCCCAGTGCCACACCCACCGGTGAAGTCTTATCCGACACTTCAACTACGGACACCAACAGGGACTATCTCTGGCTCCTTCTTTTTATCCCCTTGTTCTTTGGGACTAAATACTTCTTGAAGAAATAATATTAGTCAGGCCACCAGTTATACTTAAGTTGTGAACACTGTAAATAAGCTATTGGCACTTAGTATACTTCTCTATATTGTCATCACCATCGGCAAAATATTTACCCCAGTCTTGCAGCAAGAGATTGGCTACGATCTTAATAAAGTTCAAACATTTTCGGAAGCCAATTTAAAAGTCATTCAACCTCTTGACAAAGATTTTGGCATCGTTATCGACAAAATTGGCGCCAACGCTCGGGTACTCAAAAACATTGATCCTTACGACGAGAATTCTTACGAACAAGCTTTCACAGAAGGTATTGCCCACGTCGACGGGTCAGCCTTGCCTGGTCAAAAGGGTAATATCTTCCTTTATTCTCACAACTCTTCAGATAGCTTTAAGTCATCAAAATACAATTTCGTTTTTTATCTTCTTGGCAAGTTAGAAAAAGGTGATCTCATAACGCTATATTACGAAAACAAACCTTATAAGTATAAGGTTCAAGACAAGCAAATAGTGGTCAGAAGTGCCATAGATTACTTATCGGATAACAAAACCGAAGAAACACTTACTTTAATGACCACTTGGCCACCCGGAACTTCACTAATGAGATCAGTAGTGCACGCTTCACGTCTCCAATAGTAAAATTCAACGGTAATGATTGATCTACTGACTATCCAAAAAGAGGTTCTCAAAAACAAAATCGAGAAAGGCTTTAATACGACGGATATCTACAAGGAGTTTTGTCTGGCCCACGAGGAGCTTTCGGAGGCCTGCCGAGCATATTACAAAAAGTAGAATATCGGGGAAGAGCTCGCAGATGTCGCGATCTATACTCTTTCTCTAGCCGAGCTTCTCAAGATAGATCTTGAATCAGAAATTGTTCGTAAGATAGCCAAGAATAAGAAACGCGTTTATCAAAGAATTGATGGTGTCATGACCCGCATCAAGGACGCCTAGTTTTTTTCTTAATATCTCTGTGACATAATGAAATAAGATATGGCGCATCCTGCCCACACGCTTTTTTTACCTCACCCCCATAACAACCACAAAGCCAAAATTCTCTGGCCAAGATCCGTTATGGTTCTCATGGGTTTGTACATCATGGGGCGATCCATCATCGACATTACCGTTGGGCTACTACCAGGAGTTCTTGGTTATGCTTCACAAATCGACCCTGCCAAAGTCGTCGAACTTACAAACAATCAAAGACTTAATACTGGCTTGGAAATACTCAGGCAAAATCCCGAGCTAGACCAGGCAGCTGCCGCCAAAGCCGCCGATATGTTTGCTGACAACTATTGGGCCCATGTCTCACCCAGTGGTACCGAACCCTGGTACTTTGTCACTAACTCAGGCTACAAATATCAGCATGCCGGAGAAAATCTAGCGAGAGATTTCAGCAATCCCAAGGACATTGTCTCTGCTTGGATGGCCTCTCCCACTCACCGGAAAAATTTACTCGATGGCCGCTATCGGGACATTGGTGTTGCAGTTATGGACGGTTACATCAATGGAGTTGAAACTACCATTGTGGTTCAAATGTTTGGCACTCCCCAGACGTCGGTGGCCAGAATTGCCTCCGCCGATGTCGTCAATCCAAAATCCGCAATTGCTAGTGAAAAAATTATTCCCTCGTCAGGCCTGTCTCCTTTAGACCTAAATAAGTCTTGGTCCTTAGCCTTTGTTATCCTTATTTTGGGAGCCCTGAGTATGGACTGGATATTCGTTCTCAGATACAACATCGTCCGTATCTCCGGCGATACTTGGGCTCACCTCACCTATTTTGCCGGCATGGCAGTCATTCTCATTATCATCCGCCAAGGCATTGTAATATGAAAAGACCTATAAGAAAAATAATTGACTATTTTGTACTTAGTATTTTTGTATCGATTGCCATAATTCTCGTGCTTTTGTTTAACGGAAGTAAAGTTTATCAGGCAATTACGGTCATCTGTGTGTCCCTATTATATATTCTATGGGGTATTCTACACCACTTAAGAGAGCACACGTTTCACCTCAATATCATGCTTGAATATCTCCTTTTTGCCCTCCTCGGTTCGTTCATTGTTATAGGATTACTATAGTGGAAATAGTTGCCCTGTATCGTATAATATAGTCTGTTATGAAAGCCATTATTCCAACAGGTGGTATGGGTACCAGAATGAGGCCGCTTACTTTTACGGCCAATAAGCACCTCATTCCAGTCGCCAATAAACCACTAATCCTATACGCCATTGAAACCGTAGCTGACACGGGTATCAAAGAAATTGCTCTAACCTACAATCCTGGTGGGTTGGATATTATTAAAAATTTTCTCGGAGATGGATCCAAATGGGGAGTTAAGTTCACTTATATACTTCAAGAAAATCCCAGAGGTGGACTCTCAAATATTTTTCAAGTCTGCGAAGACTTTATCGGCGGCGACAATTTCTTGATGCACCTAGGAGACAATATTTTTACTGGGGGTATTCAAAATCTATACGATCACTTCATGAAGAAAAAACCCCATGGATTGGTTGGGCTTGTTCATCATCCCGAAAATACCAGGCTCGGTGTTCCTTACTTTGACGAAGAAGGTCATTTGGTCAAATACGTTGAAAAGCCAGAAAATCCGCCTCACGACTATGCTGTCCCTGGACTATATTTCTTCGACAATATAATCTTTAAGTGCTTCAAAGGTAAAGACAAGATAGTTCCGTCGGCCAGAGGTGAGATGGAGATAGCTTCAGCATACCAGTGGCTAATAGATCATAAATACCAGGTAGATACTTTGGAAATCGAGGGAGCATGGTTGGATCCAGGAAAAGTCCAGGACTGGCTCGAAGCCAATCTGTTCTTGCTGGACTTAAATACCAAGACAAAAATAAATTCAAATCTAGATAAAACCGTAAGGATTCATGGTCGCGTTACCATAGGAAAAAACTGTAACATTACCAACTCTCATCTCAAAGGGCCACTAAATATAGGGGACAACGTTACTATTACAAATAGTACGGTCGGACCTTTTACTTCGGTTTACCACAACTGCATGATCATCGACAGCACGATAACCGACTCGGTTCTGATGGAATCGGTCATTATCGACAAAGTCCGTAAGAATATCGAAAACAGCATTATTGGACCAAATACAAACATTTCCCAAAGCGATCACTCTGAACATTACTGCGAATTATTAGTTAGCGAGCTAAGCAAAATTTCGTTATAGACTATGAAATTATTAATTACTGGTGGAGCCGGCTTTATAGGGTCAAACTTTATCCACTATTGGCTAAAGAATCATCCCAAGGATCAGATAATCAATCTCGATAGTCTTACCTACGCTGGACACTTGGATTCCCTTAAAGACATATCCCATCGCCATCACTATACTTTTATCAAGGGAGATATCAACGATTCTGATCTGGTTGACTCACTCATGTCCCAGGTAGACACCGTTGTCCACTTTGCTGCCGAGACACATGTAGACCGTTCAATTGTCGACCCTATGATTTTCATCAAGACGAACGTCATTGGAACGCAAACCCTCCTTGAAGCAGCCAAAAAATATCAAACCAGGTTCCACCACATCTCCACGGACGAAGTATTTGGGGCGTTGGCGCTTGATAGTAAGAAAAAATTTCATACAAAGACCAGATATAAGCCAAACTCACCATATTCAGCTTCCAAGGCTAGCTCCGACCACTTGGTCATGTCCTACCACACCACCTTTGGTGTTCCGGTTACTATTACCAACTGTAGTAACAACTTCGGGCCATACCAAGATACTGAAAAATTCATTCCCAGGGCAATTACCAACCTGCTTCAAGGTAAAAACATCTTAATATATGGTGACGGCAAGTACGTTAGAGACTGGATGCACGTTGAGGATCACTGTCGAGCTATCGAGATGGTCATATTAAAAGGAAAACTTGGAAACAGCTATACCGTAGGTGGCATGAGCAAAGACATTAGCAACCTGGACGTAGCCAAAAAAATCCTAAAAATCATGAAGCTTCCTGAGAGTCGAATTGAATATATCAAAGACAGGCCTGGTCATGATCGTCGCTATGCGGTCAGCTGGAAAAAAATCAATAAAGAGCTCGGCTGGGACCCTCAAGAGTCTTTTTTCATGCGTCTAAGGCAAACAATAGACTGGTATCGCGCCAACGAGTGGTGGTGGAGGGACATGAAGGTTAAGTCGGAAGATTTTTATAAAACAAAATAAAAAATGGGACTAAAGAAAATCAACTATTCCAAAATATCCCTGCCCAAAAAAGCGGAACTCTTTCGACAGACTTATGACAAAGCTGAGGTTATTGGTGGTGTAATTGTCTGCAAAATTAACACTTTTGCCGATGATTTTGGTGGTTGGTTCAAAGAAGCCTTACGCTTAGATGAAGATGGCAATGTCGTCGCCCTAAAGGATTTTGGTGTCGATTTTCGGCCAATCCAAATCAACGTCTCTTATCTCGCCTCAAAAACTAAACGGTTCTGGCACATCCACCCTCATCAAAACGAAATCTGGACCACCACAGGCACCATTCTTCTAGGTCTGATTGACTTTCGCAAGGATTCGCCAACCTACGAGAAAAGGATGAAAATAATTCTTTCTCCGGATAAAATGGTTTATATACCTTCCGGTATAGCTCATGGCTTTATCAATCAAGGGCGAGAATTTGTGACCCTTAACTACTTTGCAGACCATCACTTCTCGGCCGATGAAACCACTCAAGAATGCCGGATAGATCCAAAAATAGTCTCTTACGACTTTGTCAAATCAGAATTAATGTAATTATGCCCAAAAAAATAAAAGTCCTTGTCACCGGCTCCCAAGGTCTGGTTGGTTCCCGTTTTGTTGAAATGTCTCCTCAATTTGATTTTGTCACCCCCGAACTACCCGAATTTGACATGACCGATGAAAAGGCGGTTAAGGAGTTGGTCGATAAGGAAAACCCAGATTGGATTGTCAATTTTGCCGCCTTTACTGATGTAAATGCTTCTGAACAGCAAGCGGGAGATGAAGCTGGAACAGCATGGAAAGTAAATGTTGAAGGAACCCAAAATCTTGTCAGTGCCTTCAGGTCAAAGAACTTTATCCATATCTCAACCGACATGGTTTTTCCTGGAGATATTGGTCAGCCTGGTCCATATGAAGAAACTGATATCCCACCGGAAACCAATGAAAAGCTCACTTGGTATGGTTGGACCAAGAATCGGGCCGAAAAAATAGTCAAAGAAAATGGTGGCACCATCCTAAGAATAATCTATCCGGTCAGGGCTAGCTTCGATAGGAAAACAGACTACCTTCGAGGCCCCCTTAAGAGATTTGCCGAAGGAAAGATATACCCACTCTTTATGGATCAGCAAGTATCTATTGCCTATGTTGATGAAATCGCCGAGACACTCCAAAAGATAATCGAGACTGATTCTCATGGGGTTTTCCATTGTTCTTCGGATACTACCACACCATACGAATTGATTACGTATGCAATTGAGCAATTGGGACACGATTCTTCCATCATAAAGGCTTGCTCTGTTCACGATTTTTTAAAGACCCAAACAAACCCTAATCGATACCCGATTTATGGCGGTCTAAAAACCAAGCGGACTGAAGAGGTGCTAGACATCCATTTCTCTTCTTGGCAGACCATCATCGAGAATCTGCTAGGTCAAGGTCTTTCTCTACCAAAAGCTTAATCGGTTATACTATCAATAGATGACATTACAACGGGTCATTCCTGCGAAGGCGGGAATCCATCAAATCTCACCATACATTATTCTTTCCATTTTTTCATTTTTTGCACTAATTTCCCCCTCCTTTGTTTCCGCTGACGCCAAATCGGACTATGATTTCCAGTACGGGCAGTATCGCCAAAATTACCCGGAATACGCCCTTCTCAAGGCCGACTATCTAAATACTCCCAGCTTGGATAACCAACAAAAAGCCATGCTTGCCGCAAAGCAAACTATTTATTCACGCGATCTGGTCAAAGCCTCATTTGCCTGGTATTTATTGGATCTCATCAATAGTTCCAAGGCTAACTACGAACCTGTCCAGCCGATTATCACCTCTCTCTCTAACAGCAGAGAATTTTATATGAAGGAAGCCCAAAAGTCTCAGTCTATCGTGACTCAGGAAGATCTCAAAAAATTCACGGCAGGCTACCTAAAAGACGTGATTCATCACGATAGAATGATCAAATTTGGTATCCTGGCAAACAAAATAACTTCTCTTGTCAGAATTCAGCTGGATTCCAAGAAAGCTCTCGATACTTTATCTTCCAAACTTCCGGTCCCTCAGCCAGCGATACTAGCCGAGAGAATCCAGGAGTTAACAAATTCCTCCAAAGCGATTGATCTTAAAATTGACACCATTGCCAAAAATTTAAATATTGTCGATGCTGAAGAAGAAGCCGACGCTGAAATTTTCTTCAATTCCAGAGTTGAAAAAATTGTTGAAATTCAAACCCTTCAGCTCGACTGGATCAATCGGCTAATTGATATTGATAAAAACTATGCCCAGCCCAATCGATAAAATCACAAATCCTGAAGCCCTGAAACTCATCCACGACATTCAAAGTGGGGTTATTTTTGCTCCTCTAATAGCCAAGATCATTAAATATAAGTGGTACATTATCAGTGGTTTCATCTTACTGGTACTAATCATTGCCATATCGTTTGGAAGGGCTATTTTTCGTAGATCTCAAGCCCCCATTTTCACTCCTCCGGACATTGGATTGCCGGAGCCCACTGTCGTCGAAACTTTCACCTCGGAATATGAATGGATACGTCAAAATATTATAGACTTTGGTACCGAGCTTCCGGATCCTGTTCTTCCGGCACTTGATAACGCCATCGACCTGGAAAGTGTTAATATATAAGGCAGGCAATTATTAAAAAACTTCTTCCATGAAAGAATCAAAAACAAATGCAGGCAAGTCCGTTAGGGTTATTAAAAAATTGCGGTCAGTCTCCGAGATGCCAATGGATGAGATAAAAGAAGCAAGACGTTCTCCATATGGATTTATCGCAAAACTAATTCTAGTTGCCATTTTGGGTACGGTAATTTTTCTATTAGTACAGAAATACCGTGGGCTATTTTTAGCCGGAACTGTAAATTCGATGCCAGTTACCCGCCACGAACTAAATCAAAAGATGGCCGAAAAATACGGCAAACAGACTTTTGATGAAATCATCTCTGAAAGAATACTCTCTCAGGAAATAGAAAAGAATAACATTGTTATTTCTGACGAAGAAGTGGCTGCCGAAATGGCCAAAATAGTTGCCGACTACGGCAGCGATGAAGCCTTCAAAGCCGCCCTTTCTCAGTATGGTCTTACCGAAGAAAAAGCCAAAGAATCCGTGAAACAAAGTCTAAGTCTACGAAAACTAATCGAGAAAAACTACAAGATCGAAATAACCGATGAAGCAGTAAAAAAATATTTCGACGACAACAAAAAACTTTTCGAAGGCAAAAAATTCGACGATGTCAAAGCCGACATCAAAGAAACTCTTTTCCAGCAAGAAGTCTACACCAAGACCCAGGAATGGTTTACTGAAGTCAAAAAAAATTCTAAAGTAGTAAGCTTTATCTAGACGTGGAAAAAACTGCCCAAAAGAACAAAGCTACAAAAGACAAAGGGATCATCTTTAAGCGCTGGTTAATTCCGGCGCTTACTGTTCTCATTGTCGCGGCATTCGCCACTCTTTCTCTTACCAGGAAAAAAGAGGAACCGACTATAAGTCATACCGAGCCGGCAGTCGCCATACTCTCGGCAGATAACCTTGCCCTCCCCAAGCCTGAATTGCGGAGTAGTAATTCACTGGAAGCAGTTCTAAAAAATCGCCGTAGCAGGCGAGAATTTATTGATAAAGAGATTACCCTCAAGCAGGTATCCCAAATGCTTTGGGCTGCGCAAGGAGTAACTGTAGATTGGGGAGGTAGAACGTCCCCTTCGGCCAAATCCACCTATCCTCTGTCAGTTTTTCTGGTAGCAAATAAAGTCGCTGGTTTAGATGCCGGGGAATATCAATATATTGCAGGCGATCGCACACCGGTACACGAATTAAAACCCATTAAAAAAGTCGATCTTCAGAAAGCGCTTTATGAAGGTTTAAACGATAGTGCTTTTCACAACGCTCCTGCCGTCCTAATCATCACCGGTAACATGAGTAAAATGGCTGAAGCTTTTGGCGGCATTCCCCACGACAAAGAGGTTTATCTTGAAGCCGGCCATGCCGCTCAAAATCTGTATCTTCAAGCTGAAAGCCTCCGGCTGGGAATGGTGACGATAAGTACCTTCAGCAACGCAATAGTAAAAGACCTGGTGACGATTCCTCCCGGAGACACTATAATTTACCTGATTCCCTTCGGAATCCCAAAACTATGACAAAAAAGACGGACAGTGGCTGGTCAGTTGATGTGGCGGATCAGACAAGAAGGCTCAATTACATTAATGACCTGAAACAACTTGATCGAGGAGCATATGATGCTTTATTAGCCTCAGTCGACAAATATGGGAAATTTAAAACCGACGACCAAAGACGCGTCGCAAGAGAGCTAATTGCAGAGGGCAAAGCGGTAGATGCAGATGAGGCCTATTCTTTAATGAGCCAAGAGGGCCTTGAACCCACCAATGACGCTTACAGTAGAAGATAGCTATTTCCCCTTTCTCCACTTTTCGATTTCTTTATGATTTCCCGAAAGTAGGACCTCCGGCACCTTCCAGCCTTTATATTCAGCCGGCCTGGTGTACTGCGGATACTCCACAGCCATATCTTCGCTATAACTTTCTTCTTTCAGTGACTCAGGGTTTCCTAGAACTCCCGGTAGCAAGCGGCAAAGACTATCCACCACCACCATCACCGGCAGTTCGCCTCCACTCAGGACATAAGGCCCGATGCTGTACGTTTCATCGGCTAACTGCTCATGAACTCTGTGATCTATGCCTTCAAAGTGCGGAGCTATAAAAATCAAATGTTCCTCAGCCGTAAGTTTTTCTGCCGTTTTTTGGTTGTACATTTTACCCTTTGTATCCATCAAAATCACCTTAGTCTTGATTCCATTACTTCCTGATTCCTTGAGTTCTTGGATGGCTCTGTCAACGACGTCAACTTTCATCACCATTCCGGCTCCACCACCAAATGGGTGATCGTCCACGCTCTTGTAGTTATCATCACTCCAGTCTCTTAAGTTATGAACTTTAATTTCCACAGCTTGTGTGCCCACCGCCCGGCCGATTATGGAGGTCTTAAAAACCCCTTCAAACATCTCCGGAAATATAGTCAAAATATCTATCTTCATATCCCAATTATATCCTCAAGTCGTATAATACCTCTATGCCCAGACTGGTAACAAAAACTGAAAAAGCGCCATTTATGGTCGGAAATCAAAATATCTGTATGTGCGGCCTGTCAGAAGGCCAACCTTTCTGTGATAAGTCCCATAAAAAGACGGAAAAAGAGGACGACGAAAAACTTTACTGGTATGCGGACGGCGTGGCAGAAGAAGTAATCTCAGAAGGTGATAACTGCACCGGCCAATGTCGTGATGGTGGTTGTGGTCATTGTGAGCATTAAACTATGAAAAAACGCCCTATTGCTGTAGTCGTCATTCCCACGTTCAACGAAGCAGGTACCATCGGCATAATGATTGATTACCTGGTCAAGGCTACTTTCCCAAAAATAAAAACCTGGGACTGTCGAGTGATGATTGTGGACGGAAAGTCCCCCGACGGCACTTGGAAGATTGTCGAAGATAAACAGAAGCACTATTCCAAAGTCGACTTATTGTTGGAAACAAAGAAGGAGGGAATTGGAGCGGCCTATGTCAAAGGCTTTAGGCGGGCTATGTCCAAGCACCATGCCGACGTGGTTATCGAGATGGATGGAGATTTTCAACACCCCCCCAAATTAATCCCGGAACTGCTCCAACAAATTGACGATGGATTTGACTATGTCTTGGGTAGTAGGAAATTGAAGGGCGGTAGCAATCCCAAGGGGTGGGGCTTTAAAAGAGTATTTTTCAGCGAAGTCGGAGGCCTCGTCGCCCGCTTCGTTCTTTTCTTTCCAACCAAGAATTTTTTCAGAATCACCGACCCTACCGGAGGATTTAAAGCGACCAGGGTCAAGGGTTTCATCGACACCATGGACATGGATCATCTCTATTCCAGAAGCTTTGGCTACAAGTTGGAATTCCTTTATAAAACAGTCCAACTAGGTGCAAGGGTCAAAGAAATACCTTTAAAATTCGGTCTGAGAACCACCGGCGAATCAAAGATAGAACCTCAAACAGCCAAAGATATTTTTCGGTCTGTATTTCTTCTCAGGTGGCATGATCCAACCACTCAAAAATTCATCAAATTCGGTACCATCGGTCTTTTTGGCTTTGTGATCAACAAGGTTGGTCTCGACATTTTTGCCGGTCTTCTAAAAAGCTTCATTCCCGGCGTCGGCCTGCGGAACACGATCGCCAATGCTTTGGCTGCCGAGGTTTCGATTATTAGCAACTTCACTTTTAACAATCTCTGGACCTTCAAAAACGAAAAACTAATTTGGGGGCTAATAATGCTAAAGAAATTCGCCACCTTTAATCTAAGTTCGGTAGTCTCTGGAATAATTCTCCCCAGCCTTGTCATTGGACTCGGAACCCAATTTTTCGGCGATCAGTACCGTACTCTATTCTTAGTTATTGCCGTATTTTTCATCACCGTTCCCCTCAACTGGTTTATCTACAACGTCTTTATTTGGAAAAAGAAGTCTTAGAGGTACGGTGCCCAGTCGGCTACCGGGGCGGTATTGTTCAAGAGGAAGGTCCAGGTGAAGAGCAATATCGGAATAATTAAGACAGCCGCTACGATTTTGAATTCCTTCTTCTGGATCAAATTATCCCAGCCAATAAGTACAAATGGCGCGGCAGGCAATATATATCTGCTTATGTCTCTGTGGGCGACAAACAGGGTCGAAAGGAAAAACAATCCCGCAAAGTAATATTCAATCTCAAGTTTCTTCTCTCTAAGTTTCATAATACCTACCCCAAAAATCAACCACGTCCAAATCACGTCTTCCAGCCAAAAGTTGCCCACCCAAGTTTGCCCGGGTGAAAAAACACTAAATGGTGGCCAAAAGAGGTGAATGTTGTCCCCGCTATGAAAATATGCCCAAAGATCGCCAGTTCTCATACCATAAAACCAGAACAAAACCGGGATCACCGCCAGCTGAATCAAAAGCGGCCAGTATTTCCATTGAATTTTCTTCGCTTTAATTGATTGAACCAAAGCATATATCCCATAGGCCGCCAGTAAAATAATCGCTGGACTCTTGGTGATCTGAGCGAGTGCGGCAAGTAATCCTGCCAGCCAAAATCTTTCTTTTTTAAAGTAATATATGCTGGCCAAAATAAAGAATATAAACCAAGGCTCAGGTGAGCCTATGGCTCTCACGGCCACCCACCTGGCCGGTAATATCAAGAAGGTCAGACACAGCCACAGGGAATTCTTGCTGATTTTATTATCCTCCAGGTATTTATACAGCATCCAAAAACAAAGCATGCTACCAAGAAGAGTGGCGGCAAGCATCGCCGTTGGCCCCTTAAGAAAGATATCAAAGAACCAAATAACGGCCGGATAAAGAGGGAAGTGCGCCGGAAAATATTCCGCTGATTCGGTAACTGAGAACCGGGTCTTGATATCTTCTTTGTTGTACCAAGTTTTCTCGACGATCAAATAGTTTGGGCCGTCATAGTTTTGCCACAAGATCTTAGTCCCCTCAGAAAAGTCAAAATTCCACCCAGGGAGTTTTGCTTTGATCGCAAAAGGCAGTAAGACAATTAAAGAAAACAGGATAACAACAGCCAACAAATACGCTCGTTTCATTATCTCTAGTATATACTTGTGAGTATGTCGCGACAAATAGAACAATTGTCAGTTTTCCTGCCGGCGTATAACGAAGAAGGTAGCCTTGAGGGTACTGTCAAAAGCGTTGTCAGCAACCTCAAAAAGAACGTGCCTACCTGGGAACTGATCATAGTCGACGATGGCTCAAAGGACAAGACGGGCAAAATTGCTGATCGGCTGGCGGATAAGGAAAAGAGAATAAGTGTGATCCACCACCACCCAAATCGAGGTTATGGAGCCGCCCTCAAAAGTGGGCTGTATGCCTGTAAATATCCGTGGATATCCTTTATTGACTCAGATGGACAGTTCGACTTTTCGGAAATAGATCGTTTTTTGGACACCCAAACAAAAACCGGCGCCGAATTGGTCATCGGTTACTACAAAAAAAGGAAAGTATCTTTCATGCGGAAACTAAACACTTTTGCTTGGCAGGTATTTGTAAATCTTCTCTTTGGACTGCATGTCAGAGATATCGATTGCGGATTCAAATTAATTTCCAAAAAAGTTGTCGATAAGATAGAACCACTTCAAAGCGAACGAGGTGCTTTCATTAGTAGTGAGTTCTTAATTAAAGCCAAAAAAGCAGGCTTCAAGATCGTTGAAATTGGCGTGACCCATTATCCCAGGCGACAGGGAGAGGGCACAGGAGCCAATTTGGATGTGATTGTTCAGAGTTTTATCG
This sequence comes from Candidatus Collierbacteria bacterium GW2011_GWB1_44_6, assembly GCA_000998025.1. Classification (GTDB taxonomy): domain Bacteria; phylum Patescibacteriota; class Microgenomatia; order UBA1400; family MFAQ01; genus UBA10133. The sequence continues at coordinate 8,671 of LCJG01000003.1, read as the reverse complement.
ACCTCTTTAAACTATGGTACAAATTAAAATAACGAACCTTTTGTCATTCCCGCGTAGGCGGGAATCCATCCAATGAATACCTTATTTAGTTTCATAAAAAAGAACCGCACCGAGTTCTTTGTCTTGCTTGGAATAATTCTTCTCGCCCTCGTTCTTCGTCTGTATCGGATAGACGAATATATGACTTTTTTAGGTGACGAAGGCCGCGATGTCCGTATTGTTAGGGACTTAATCACCACAGGTAACCTAGTTTTTATCGGCCCCCAAACCAGTGTGGGGAATATGTACCTGGGTCCACTCTACTATTACATGATGGCCCCCGCACTGTTCCTTTCCGGACTAAATCCCGTCGGACCCGCCATTATGAATGCCTTGTTGGGAGCTGCCACTATTTTCCTCACCTACTTTATTGGCAGACGTTGGTTTGGGAAAAGTGTCGGCCTGATTGCCGCCATCCTCTTTGCCATTTCACCGGTTGCCATCATATATTCACGCTCTTCCTGGAATCCAAATCCCATGCCCTTTTTCTCACTACTTTGTGTTTGGGGTATTTATGAAGTTTGGAAAAACAACAAACATTCATGGCTACCTCTAGTTGGCATTTTCTTTGCCTTTGCGTTGCAGATGCATTACTTGGGCTTGCTCCTCATCCCAACCTTAGGGTTATTTTGGCTCCTGACATTGCGTCAGCTCAAAAACGAAAAAAAGCAAAAAACCATTTTCGTCAAAAAAACCCTCATAGCCATTTGTTTGTTTTTAATCTTGATGTCACCATTACTACTCTTCGACCTTAAACATGATTGGATGAACTTTAAAGCTTTCCAATCTTTCTTTTCAGACCGCCAAACCACAATAAATCTAAACCCTGCCCGCTCCGATCGGTTCCTACCAGCCATAGAATCCATCATTTCAGAGCTACTCCTCGGGCGCCAATTAACCTATGCTACTTTAGCCGCAGTCATTATCGGTGTTCTTACCTTTTTAGCTTATTTTGGAAAAACTAAACTATCTTTAAAAGAATTTTTCAAAACCAAGAAAGATCCTGCTGTCTCTGCTCTCCTAGCCTGGATTGGTTTTGGTATTCTTGGGTTAGGTGTCTACAAGCAGCATATCTACGCTCATTACTTTGGTTTCCTTTTTCCCGCGGTGTACCTCCTGGTAGCTTTCCTTCTCCTTTTTCTATGGAACAATAAAAATATTCTCATCAAATTCCTAGCTCTCACGTTCTTTGCTTGCCTCCTTTATCACGGAGTTTATTACTCCCCTTTAAAAGATTCACCCAATCGTCAAATGAAACGCACTGAAGCCGCCGTAGATCTAATGATTAAAGAATCAAAAGGGCAACCATTCAACTTTGGCCTTATAGCCAAACAAAACTATGATGAATCCTACCGTTTCTATCTGGAAAATAAAAAAGCGAACCATTTCAGGGGTGAGGAGAGAGTCACTGGTCAGCTTTTTGTAATTTGCGAAGATGGCGACAAATGCCAGCCAGAGGGAAATCCGGCCTATCAAATCGCCATTTTTGGCCCATCGCATATAGACCAGCAGTGGCAAGTAGACTATCTAAAAATCTATCGTTTAATCCACTCCATATGAGCTCTACTATCCCTCAGTCTCCCATGGTTTGGCTTGATCTGGAATTTACTGATCTAGATCCCAACAAAGGGACCATCGTCGAAATAGCCACCGTTATCACCGACGGGGATTTGAACATACTTGCCACCGGTCCTGATATTGTTATCCATCAGTCTGAGGATATTTTAAGGAATATGGTCAAATGGAATCAAGAACATTTTGGTGAGTCCGGGCTCACGGAAGAGATCCGCCTTTCCGTGGTCGGATTGTCTCAAGCCGAAGAGGAAACTATTAGTTTTCTAAAAAAATACTGCACCCCCCACACCGCCCTTCTCGCCGGATCATCAGTATACATGGATCGTGAGTTTCTCAGAGTCTATATGCCTCGTCTTTACGACTTCGTTCATTATAGAATTATCGACACCAACACTCTCAAAGAACTGATGCATCGATGGTATCCCCACATTCCTGACTATCCCAAGATGGAGCCTCACCGGGCTAAGGGGGACATTTTAGAGTCCATAGATGAGTTAAAATACTACCAGTCCCAAATCTTCAAGCAAAGGACTCCTTAATGAAACCAAAGCTCTCGGTCGTCGTCAGTAATTACAACGAAAAAGCCAACCTCGAAAGAGGAGTCCTGGAACAGATGGCCAGCTTCCTTTCCAAGGCAAAATATTCCTGGGAAGTTATCATTAACGACGACGGATCCACTGACGGAGGTGACCAGATAATTGCTGGCTTTGTCAAGAAACATCCAGGCTTTAAAATGATCAGGGGGAATCACGGCGGCAAAGCAGCCGGTATCTGGAACGGCATTCAAGCGGCCACAGGAGAAATTGTTTTGTACACCGACATGGATCAGTCCTCTCCTCTTAGAGAAGTCGAGAAGCTTCTTCCTTGGTTTGATAAAGGTTACCATGTTGTCTTTGGTTCTCGGGGAAAAATGCGAAAAAACTTTCCCTTATTGCGCCAGCTGGCTTCCTGGTCATTTAGATTTATCAGAGGACTAATGTTGCTTCATGATGTTGTTGACACACAGTGTGGGTTCAAAGCCATGCGCCTGGAAGTAGCCATGAACATTTTTCCCTCTCTCTCTGTCATAAACAACAGGTCAAATTCCAAAGGCTGGACGGTCTCTGCTTTTGATGTTGAACTACTCTTCTTGGCCGAAAAATTTGGCTACAAATTGAAAGAGGTTGATGTCATTTGGAAAGATGAAGACACGTCAAACAGTAAGCAAAGGAGTTTTGTGACCGAATCTATTGACATGCTCAAACAGATTACCCAGGTCAAGATAAATGACCTTTCCGGAAAATATGACAAAAAATAAAATATTTTGGATTGCTGGCCTGGCACTAACTGCCCTTGTATTATTTTTGTTTTTCCGGCTCTATCAGTTGCAAACAATACCTGTTTTTGTCGATGAAGCCATTTATGTTCGCTGGTCTCAAGTGATGAGGGCAGAGCCAACCTTGCGCTTTCTGCCACTATCGGACGGTAAACAACCCCTTTTTATGTGGGCCACCATTCCCTTCCTCAAGCTCATTTCTGACCCACTGATAGCTGGCAGGCTACTTTCTGTGGTTGCCGGTTTTGGTTCACTCGTTGGTATTGGCCTTTTGGCATTTATTCTTTTCGGCGACATTTTTATTGCTCTTTTCACTTCACTAATTTATGCCGTTATTCCGTTCACCATGTTTTTTGACCGGATGGCTCTAGCCGATAGCCTTCTTGCCATGTTTGGCCTGTGGACACTTATATTTGCCATCAAATACACCAAGTCGCTCAAGACGGAATACGCCATGTATCTGGGTTTTACCATCGGTGCAGGCCTGCTTACAAAGTCTCCCGCAGCCATTTATTATCTTTGGTCCCTAGTTACTCTTGTTTTTTTCTTTCCGCACAAAAATATAACGTCTGTCAACCTCGGAAAACTGATTTGGGGTATCTTTCTTGCCCTAATTATTTCTCAGGCCATGTATGGTATTCTTCGGCTTGGAGTAGGCTTCCAAATGATAGGCTCCAGAAATCAAGACTATGTTTACTCATTAAAAGAAGTATTGACTCACCCGTTACAGCCACTAATCGAAAACCTCAAAAAGACTGCCAATTGGCTATTTCTCCTCTTTACCCCCACCGTTTTATTGCTTAGTGTCCTAGGGTATCTAAACCCCAAAACCAGAAAATCTTACCTGTTCCTAGTCCTCATTGCCCTAGCGCCTCTTGTGTTTCAGGCGGCAATTGCAAAAGTCTACACCAGCCGCTACGTACTTTATGCGGTAGTGCCCCTACTTCCTCTGGCCGGACTCGGCCTGGGGTGGCTTTTTAACCGTAAGGGTATACTGATCAAAGCTTCCATCACTCTCTTTGTCTTACTTCCTATTCTGATGACCGCGCTTTACTTATTCACTCCTACCATCGCCCCTATGCCATTTGATATGCGTAGCGGCTACCTGGAAGAGTGGACGGCTGGCTATGGCCAGAAAGACATTGCGGACTACCTCTTGGCCAGGGAAGCGGAGGGAAGCAAGATTGTTGTCTTTACCGAAGGCACTTTTGGAACGCTTCCGGATGGACTTCAAATATATACCGAGGGTCACAAAAATATCACTATCGTGGGATCATCACCAAATATTTTTGAAATCCCTTCGGGCCTTCTAAGCACTAGCCAGGAAAATCTTCGCTACTTCGTGCTAAACTCTTCCAGAAATCATCTTCCTGCCTCCGAACTAGCCAAGTTGGAACTAATTGGGGAATATCCCAAACCATTTAGGCTAAACGGCACCCACGAATCGTTACTTTTCTATCGCCTCAAATAGATATATTCCAAGCTATAATAAGCTAATGTTCAAGTTACTCTGGCGTTTCCGTTTGGGAATAATTCTGTGCTTACTCTTTCTTCCGGCGATTGCTGATATTTTTAAACCCGGATACTTCCCAATGCATGATGATCTTCAGGTCTTCCGTCTTTACGAAATGCACAAATGTACTCTAGATGGTCAGTTCCCTTGTCGCTGGGTGCCTGACGCGGGCTTTGGTTATGGTTATCCATTAATGCAGTTCTATCCTCCCATGCCATATTACCCCATGGAATTAATGGTGATTCTTGGTGCGGGTTACTTTTTACCGGTCAAGATTATGTTTGCCTTAGCCTTTCTGCTTTCGGGCTTGGGTATGTATCTTTTTGCAAGAGAGTTTTTTGGCAAGTGGGGCGGCGTACTTGCCTCGGCTCTCTACGTTTATGCACCCTATCACTCTGTCGATATCTACGTTCGGGGGGCGATGAATGAGGCCTGGGGGATGGTTTGGTTTCCTTTTGTCCTCCTCTACATTTACAAAATAATCACCCGCCGTCATTCCCGAGATTTTATTTTCCTCAGTGCCGCCTTGGCTCTTCAGCTCACCTCACACAATGTTATGACGCTGGTCTTCGCCCCTACCGCCATTATATGGGCAATATTCTGGATGTGGCGGGAAAAGAAATTTTCAAAAATTAAAAATCTTCTGCTGGCCGGAATTCTAGGAGTAGGACTTTCTGCCTTCTTTTTTTTACCTGTAGTTTTAGAACAAAAATTCGTGCATGTAGATTCCATGATGGTTGGCTACTTCAATTATCTGGCTCACTTTGCGGACATCAAACAGCTCTTTTTCTCCCGTTTTTGGGGCTATGGCGGCTCTACCTGGGGGCCGGAAGATGGTATGTCGTTTTCTGTTGGGCACATTCAATGGATCGCCGCCGCCATTGCCTCTCTAATTGCTCTGTTGAGAATAAAGAAAGAAAAAACAATTTCAAAAATGATATTAATGGTCGTTGCTTTTGGTATGCTCTACGCCTTTCTTACTCATAGCCGGTCAAACCCCATATGGGAACGTGTCAGTCTTCTGCAATTCGCCCAATTTCCCTGGCGACTAGTCGCTCTTATAGTTTTCTATTTTTCATTTGCAGCAGGCTATCTAGCGACCATCTCACTTCCCAAAATGGTAAAACAGTTTTTGTTCACCGTGCTTCTATTGGGAACAATATTATTTAACTTTCCTTTCTTCCGTTTCGAAAGACACGTAAGAATCACTTTTCAGGAAAAAATGTCAGGTTTGCAGTGGGAAAATCAAGTTACCGGCGGTATCTTTGATTATCTACCCAGATCAGCTCCCAAGCCTCCTGGAGCACCCGCTTTCCGGATACCCATATTTGTGGAGGGAAAAGGTGGTGTCACAGATTTTAGATCGGGTACCAACTGGATGAAGTTTGATGCCCACGTTTCGTCAGCTTCGGCCAAAGTCATGTTGCCACTCTACACTTACCCCGGTCTGACAACTAAGGTCGACAGTCAAATAGTTACTACCGAAATCGATCCCGACTTGGGTAGAGTAGTTGTTTCGGTCGACAAAGGACTTCACCATGTAGAATCAAAAATCGGTTACACTTTTGTTCGTTTGTTCTCTGACCTGCTGACCCTTCTTTCTATTATTGTATTAACAAAATTAATTATCGATGATCGAAAACACCCCTCCTGATGCTCCATCGGTCATAGAAATCCAAGAAGTTAAACGACGCTCGGTATCCGGTGTCATGGCTCTCATTTCCCGTACTTTCATCATTCAAATTATTTCTTTTGTCGCGACTCTCGCCCTTACTATCTTTCTCGATCCAAATACTTACGGTATTTTTTATCTGGTTTCCTCGGTAGTCAACTTTCTCGCCTATTTTTCCGACGTCGGTCTCGCGGCTGCTCTTATCCAGAAGAAAGAGAGTATTACCAAGGAAGATTTATCAACCACTTTTACCGTTCAACAACTGCTGGTAATTTCTCTTCTCATTATTCTTTTTGTTATTTCTCCTGTGATTCGTACCCAATATCAGATAGACCAGACAGGCATGTATCTTTTATACGCCATGGGTATTTCTCTTTTTCTCAGTTCCCTAAAAACCATTCCTTCGATTATGTTGGAAAGGGAAATCAAATTTAGTAAGCTTATCCTCCCTCAAGTTCTGGAAACTCTGACCTTCAATGGAATAGCGGTCTTCTTCGCCTGGAAAGGTTTTGGAGTTACCTCTTTTTCTTTCGCTGTCTTGGGTAGGGGAGTCGTCGGCCTCATTGCGATGTATCTTGTATATCCCTGGAGACCAAGTCTGGGTATTCATAAACCCTCATTGAAACATTTACTAAGTTTCGGTCTCCCGTATCAAGTTAATACCTTTTTGGCCGTCCTCAAAGACGACGGCATGACGATTATTCTCACAAAAATTATTGGCACTCAGGGTTTGGGCTACATTGGCTGGGCTTCACGCTGGGCCGGGTTGCCTCTTAGGATCGTCATGGACAACCTTACCAAGGTATCTTTCCCCACCTTTGCTAGGTTGCAGCACGACAAAGAGAGGCTTTCAAGAGCCGTTGAAATCAGTCTCAAATACATGTGTCTCTTGGCTTTTCCTATCCTAATCGGCATGGGATTTTTGGCTTTGCCCATGATCGGACTAATTCCCCGTTATTCGAAGTGGCTTCCCGCCATCATTCCCCTCTATATCTATTTGTATAACTCAGCCTGGGCAAGCCTGAGCACCAGTCTCACCAATCTACTAAATGCGACTGGCCATATCAAATCCACATTCAAGCTGATGCTAATGTGGACCGGTCTCACCTGGGCAACCATGCCTTTTTTTGCCATAAAATTTGGTTACACCGGAGTTGCTTACGCTACCGGTATCATTGCCACCTCTTCTGTCCTCACCATTTTTATGGCAAAAAAATATGTCGACTTTAGTGTCCTTAATATACTCAAAACTCCCATCATAGCAGCGCTCCCTCTGTCGCTTTGGCTCTTTCTATTTTCCGTAACCATACACTCTTTCCCTTCATTGATCACCCATTGTCTTATTTCGGCCGCTATTTATTTCCTGGCTATCTTTATTCTTGAAGGTCAAGAATTTATTACCCAGACCCTTAATTACTTTAAGATAAAACATGCTTAGAAAAATATTTATTACTCTGTTTCTGCTACTAGTATCTTCCGTCGGGGGTGCTCACGCTTTCAAAGCCGAGACCTTTGTCACTTTCGGTAATCCAGTAAGAGGTCCAGAAAACTGGCAAAACCCCAAACAAGATCCGCTCGCACTGCCCATGTTTCTTTATCGCGAATCCACTCCTTCTTCATACCCCATGACCTGGTTGCTCCGGTACGACGCGGTGACGGACGCTACGATGTCTGCTTACTTCAATGATTTAATCGAAACAGATTCCACACAATCAATCGGGGCCTTTCTAGAGATAACTCCAAGCTTGGCGGAAAAGACCCGCACACTCTATCCGGCAGGAGACTCGGTGTTCAATGCCAATCGCATTTTTCTTTCAGGATACTCTCAAGAAGACAGACGTCTTCTAATCGATACTTACATGTCGGCCTTTTTCGATCGTTTTGGTTTTTACCCTAAGTCTGTCTCCGCTTGGCATCTGGATAGTTACTCGCTACAATACCTGGAGTCAAAATATTCCGTTTTGATCGCCATGAACTGTGACGATCAGTACTCCATGGACCACTACCGTCTCTGGGGTGGGTATCTTGGCAGTCCATATTTCCCTGACAAAAACAACTCTCTAATACCCTCAAGTACCAGAGCCAATCGCGTAAATTTAGCCATGGTCCGGTGGGCCCAAAGAGATTTGTTCAACTTCTATGGTGCTGGCTCAGAATCTCTCTACTCTGTTCAGGTAAATGATTATCTCGCTGCCGGGCAGACTACAAAGTATTTTGAGAAGTTGCTCGCTCAATATGACAACAAAGTTCTCAACGAATTTACTTATGTAAACATCGGTTTAGAAAACGACTACGATCTGGGTCTGTACAGAAACGAAATAAAAAATGTCTATAAATCGCTAAAAAATAATCGTGATAAATTTAACCTTCACCCTATTTCCATGGCTGATTTCGGTGTATGGTTTATGGGTTTCTATCCGGAAAGTTCACCCACTTACTTTTATTCCGCCGAGAACTCCCGCGTCGTTCCACCCAAGTTGGCCACGACACCAGGAAAAGTCTTCTGGTATCAGTCACCTTTCTACCGTATAGGATTTTGGTCTGACGGCGGACGAAC
>LCJG01000002.1 GCA_000998025.1 Candidatus Collierbacteria bacterium GW2011_GWB1_44_6 | reverse complement strand
ATGGTTCTTTGGGCATTTAACCCTCTGGCGATATACGTCAGCTCCATGATGGGTCAGGTAGACATCGTTATTGCTTTATTCATTACTTACGCGCTTTACTTATACAAAGAAGACAAGCTCTTCATTTCCGTCATCTTCCTTGCGCTCTCCGCCCTCATCAAACCAGCTGGTCTAATTCTCATCCCCTTACTAGCACTTCACAACTTTGTTACAAACAAAAAAATTACTGAGTCTCTATTGCTGACACTAACAGGTCTTGGTGTCTATCTTCTGGGGGTTTTACCTTACCTTGGTTCCATCGCCTATTCTCTATTGCCTCAGGCCACGACATCCCTTATTTCTTCATTGCTTACACCCTCATAGTTCTTTTACTCTGGCAAAGGCGGTTTACGTTCTTTCAAGCTGTCGGGACAGCCTTGCTTTCTTCCCTTGTTTTTTCCCACTTTCATCCACAATGGCTAGTCTGGGTTATGCCCTGGTTGGTTATTTATTCTATTGAAAAGTCGGACCCTCTTATATACCTAGCCATCATCGCTTCTTGGTTTGGAGTTCTCTTTTCATTTGACGCCACTCTCCATATGCAAATATTCACTCACTCAAAACTCTCTTTGTCACCCCCTCTTATTTCCTCGGCTTACTTCAAAGAGCTTGTTCAGCTGTCTCGCGCCGGTCTAATAGCTTGTTTTATCAGGTTCGTGAGCGATCATGAAAAAGCTTAAGCCTGTATTCTTTATATTCTTTGCCGCCTTGCTTCTAAGACTGATATTTCTTTTTCCACAGTACTCCGGTGATGTCAAAAACCATTTAGTTTGGGCCAATAGTTTTTTACAGTACCCTGTTGGTTTTTATTCCCGGCACTTTCCGGGTTTCAACGATGCTAATTATCCCTCATTAACGATCTATTTTTTCGCCATTTCTCGCTTTATTTATCTAAGCGTTACTTCTTTATTTTCCTACCTCAACCATTTGCTTCCTGTCTTCCCCTCATTTTTTGTCCCACTTTTTGAACATGAAAACATGCAGCTGGGTTTCATGAAACTGCCCGCAATTTTTGCCGATTTGGGAATAGGTATCTTTCTTTTGAAGATATTTCAAAAACTCAAATATCGGAAACCTCTTCTAATAACCATCTTGTTTCTCTTTAATCCGGCCATTCTCTATGTCAGCTCGGTCTGGGGGCAGATAGAGTCTCTTACCACCTTCTTCTTAATCGTTTCCCTATATTGCGCGTATTTTGCTCAGAGGAAACATTTCTATCTTTCAATCTTCTTTTTTGCCTTCGCTGCTCTCACCAAACAGACCGCTTTGTGGTTCACTCCTTTTTATATATTTCTCTGGTACAAAGAATTGAATCCCAAAGACTGGCTTGAGGGAATTATTTCAAGTTTGACTCTTTTTGTATTTAGTTATTTACCTTTCGGTTTAAATCCTTTGTCTGCGGCGGCCAACTATCTCTCTACTTTGTCGGGTTCGTCCGATTATGTCTCGGACGCCGCTTACAACTTCTGGTGGTTTTTCTATCCGACACCCACTTCCGATTCTGTCAGGCTAGGGATATTTACCATCCGGCAAATCTCAATCGCTCTGCTAATTACAATTCTTTTAATTACTTTAATTTATCTGAGGAATAAGTATTCAAAGAAAAATTTCTTCATGGCTCTCTTCTTATGGTCTCTAGCTGTTTTCTTTCTCCAGACTCGCGTGCACGAGAGACATCTCGCACCTGCTCTGGTCTTTGGGCTTTTGTCTTTTTCCGCCAATCCTTATTGGTGGCTCAGTTACTTTACCCTAAGCACTTATCACTTTCTAAATCTGTTTCTTACATTAAAAATCCCCTTTATTTAAATGAATAAATACCTTTCCGTAATTTTAGTTGTCTTGGCTCTATTTATCACCGGCCTATTCTTTTCCTACAGGATTTTGGAAACCCCTCCTGGCATTACGGTTGATGAAGCCGCCTTTGGCTACAACGCTGTCCTGCTGGCAGAAACTGCCCATGATCAGAATGGCCGTTTCATGCCGGTTTTTGTCCTCTCCATAAATGGTGGGGATTGGAGACAGCCTGTCTCCCAGTACTATCTCACTGCTATCTTCAAACTCTTCAGTCCTTCACTTCTCTCGCTTCGACTTTCCACAGTAGCAGTTTTACTGACAAGTGCCTATTTAACGTATTTTTGGTTATCAAAAGTCTTGGACAAAAAAGCTGGTCTTATTGGCTCTTTAGTCTTCTTAACCACTCCTCTCGTCATGATCCAGACTCATATGGCCCTCGACAATATTTTTCCGGTACCTTTCACTCTACTCTGGCTGATATTTCTCTGGTACTTCTCCAAGACCAAGAGTCTCAAGTACTTGGTCCTGGCTGGCATCTCCTTGGGAATAAATTTCTACACCTACAAAGCCATGAGAGCGACAGTTCCGATTTGGTGTCTATTGACAACTGTCTACTTGTTCCGCGGACTTCACGGCCGGTATACCAAAAAAGACCTTCAGATATTCTTCAAAAGAACGCTTTTCTTTTGTCTAGGAGTACTACCCTTTTTTGCCATAATTCCTTTATTAGAACAAAAATATCCCGGGGCTGTTTTTAATTCCCAGGGTTTTAAGTGGACCTCGGTTTACGATTTTCTCTATCCATATCTCTCTAGTTTTGATCCTTCCTTCTTGTTTATCAGAGGAGACGAGACCGTCTATCACTCCACTGGTGTCCACGGCATGCTATTGCTTTCAACCTTACCTTTTTTTCTCATTGGATTATATCGAGCCGTCCAAAAAAGAGGCTTTTGGACATTTTTCATTGCCGTTTTTCTGGCAACACCTTTACTTTTTGGTTTTGTAAACAGTGTTCATCGCGCCTCCCGTCTAATGGCATTTATTCCGCCCTTCGTAGCCATCACTACCCTAGGTCTCCTTTCACTCTGGGAAATAAGGAATAAGCTCCTCCATGGTGTACTAATTGTATCTACGATTATTATGTTTGCCATTAATTATTTTGATTTTGTCAACTACTACTGGTATACCTATCCCAAATTTGTTTCGGAACACTTTTTACCTGCCAACTCCGTGGAAGATGCTTACAAGTACCTCTCTCAAGTGTCAGCAAAAAATTCATTGACCCCATACATCGAAGTCAGTTCCAGAAAGGCAGACGGGGAAACCGGTAATTTTTTGGAAGCAGCTTATTTTGATCAAGTCATACTGCGGTGGCAGCCGGGAGACTCTCTTCCGGTTGGCAGTATCCTCATGGCCAAGTTGGAGCACCAACCCAAAATGAAAACCATCGGCAATTCAATTCACGGTTATTATTTTTTCCTGAATGAAGAGGAGAATATAATTGATCTATGATCGAAGTATTTCTCGTCCTCATCATAGCTCTAGGCACTTTCTTCCGGTTTACTCAGCTAACTTCTTTGCCGATTGCCCTCTTTGGGGACGAAATTGATGTTGGTTACCAAGCCTGGTCACTTATATCCACTGGACGGGACTACATGGGGCACCTTCTACCTACTTATATCCAAAGCCTGGCTGAGTGGCGCGCGCCACTACTCATGTATCTCACCGCTCCTTTCGTCGGTCTGTTTGGCACCACCGACCTGGCTATCCGGCTGCCGGTTGCTCTCATCGGCTCACTCAGTATCTACTTGATATATCTACTGGGGAATACTCTGTTCAAGAACAAAACGACCGCCCTGATATCCACTTTACTTCTGGCCATCACTCCTTGGCACATTCACTTTTCCCGGGCTGCCTTCGAGGTAGTTCCTTTGACTTTTCTTACCATGCTGGGCACGTATCTTTTTTTAAAAGGCAAATATTTCGCCAGCCTCATCCCTTTCTTTCTCACTTTTTATGCTTACTCAACCGCGGTAGTCTTTACACCGTTATTTGTTCTCGCCCTTCTCCTTATCGAAAGGCCAAAATTATCCCTCGGGAAAAACTGGCCTCGTCTCTTTTTGCCTTCACTTCTCGCTCTCCCTATTGTTTACAATATTTTCTTCGGCCAGGCTGGTGGCAGGTTTGGTTTGATAAGCATCTTTAGCGACCTCAAGCTTATTGAATCTGTTATTCTTCAAAGAACTGATCCATGGGTCCAAAAGACTTTCTTTGAGGTGTTGTTTCACAACAAATATTTGGCCATAGCGACCGCATTTTTTGATAATTACTTGACCTCATTTTCACCCCAATTCTTATTTGTGAACGGAGACCCATTTTTCCGCCACTCCATCTCCAAAGTAGGGGAGCTACTGTTGCCCACACTGCCCCTGTTCCTTGCCGGACTCTATTTTATTTTCAAGAATTTTTCACAGAAAAACTCAAAACTACTCCTTTTCTGGTTATTACTTTCTCCCATCCCAAGCTGTCTCACCACAGGCGGAGGCACCCATGCCACCAGACTCTTCCTCATGGTCCCTCCACTTATCTTAATTTCCGCCCTAGGGGGTACCTATCTATTTAGTCTATTTGGTAAAAAATTTATCCGACCAACAATTATTCTGTTTATTGTTTTTCTGGGACTTTTTTTCACTAGCTTCTGGCATCGTTATTCTTCTCATTACAAATATGAGTCAGCGTCACTGTGGCACTATGGTTTCAAAAATATCTTTACCGATCTAAAGGCACTGGCACCAAATTTCGACAAAGTCTATATCAACAATACTTACCAACCTTCTTTGCTGCTCTTTCTTTTCTATACTCAGTACCCCCCACAAGATTTTCAAAAAAACTTTGTAACCGACAAAGTCGACACTTATCAAACCAATTCTTTCCATGGATTTGTCTTTGACCAAAAATACTTTTTTGGGGAAGCTCCCAATTTGGATGAACTAAAACTATTGATGAATGACCGAATGGTTTATCTGGCAGTGCAGGGTAGAGAAGGCCAAGGCGATTGGGACTGGAGCAAAAATCCGCTGGACAACACGACTGTTCTCGCTTCTCAAAAAAACATTTTTGGCCAGCCCCTGTTCTACCTGATGTCGGGTACTTTACCTCCGAAAAACTAGTTTACTTTATACCAGTAGTCCACGGTAAACATACCTGCACGAAGTATATTCGAATATATGACCAGAGAAAAAAGAACAAACATGGTTGCGTAGACAGCCCATTTTACTTTCGGATTTGCTTGGTCGGTCATAAGTAGGGATAAAGCACCTATGATTAAGGCCAAGCAGCTGAGCCTCCACGCCGGAATAAGCCAAATCAATTTGTGTACGTCAAAATATTTTTCCAGATTGATACCGAGTGGAATCAGAAGGGTCACGACCGAGACTGCTGTAAGATGCATATTCCGTATAAAGGCGGTGGTCAGCCATCCCGAGACGATTAGTAAAAACGGCAAAAATGGAATCCGGTACCAGCCAAAAGGCTCACTGCCAAAGAACAAATAAACGGCCAAATACGAGAAGATCGGTAGCCAAAGATACCAAGCCTTGTTCCTCAGATCCATCCTGGTCAATATGGCAAGTCCCAGCCATCCTGTGAGAGGCCAGCCATCAGTCAGGAATTTTACCGCTGTAATTTTCGTATTGGTAATCAGATCAAAAAGAGCACTTAGCCCGATGCCGTATGCTCTACCAGAATTTGCCAAAAATACTTTAACGAAGGTGGAGAAGTCCCAAGCTAAAGCCGATATTACAAATATTCCGAAGACGGATAAGGCAATTACCGAAACTATCAAGCCCTCCTGCCATCTGGTCGCAGAATTTTTCTTGACATTGGCAAAAATAAGTGCCAGAGCACAGAAGAGTAGGGCGACAGCCGAAAGCTTAAAAAGCATTGCCAGACCTATTGTCATCGAGAGCAGTGTGAGAAAAGTGTAACCTCCTTTTTTCTCATACCACCAGAGTAAGATCAAAGACAGCAAAAACAAAGGGGTTAAGCCATTCTCCGCTTGTACCATGCGGCTATTTATTACCATCAGGGGAGAAGTGGCGATTATCGTGGCAGCAGCGATCGCCGTTTCCCAACCAAAAAGTAGATACGCTAAATAAGCAGCAAGTCCAATGGTGAGGGTCGACATCAAAATCACCGGTTTTCTGATTGTCACGGCAGTCGTGTCTTCGAACACTCTCGCCCCCTTGAAGTAGCTAAAGCCACCGGTTATTAGTCCCATCATTGGAGGGTGGTCAAACCAAGGGTAACTCATCTGCATGGTATTGCCGTTTGCTGTTGTTTGGAAAACTCTGTCAACATTAATATATCGACTATCTTGGACAGGGTACCCCGGAAGTCCTGACATCCCCACCGGCACCCCGAGCCGGATCATACTTAGCCCCACCCAGGCGTTGCTATATTCATCCAGTGATTCACCGGGGAAGGGGATGCTATTGAATCCCGAAAGTCTCAGTTTATAGCCCAGAGCCATAATCAAGATAACGGCCAATACAGGTAAAGCTATCCGTTTAAATAGTTTCATAATATTTGGCGATTTCTTTTTCGGAAAGTCCCAGGAAACAATCAACCGTCGCCTTCGATTCCAATTTCTCCTCAAAGCTCACGAAAGGCTTTCTGTTTAATTTGCATATCCAGTTGTTGCGGTTTCCGGTATAGCCATTTATTCTGGCCAGTTCTGTCAATGCACCACCCACCGTTTTTTCTTTGATAGCCCGCAGGTCCATTGAATTCAAAGATTTTGTTCTACCGCAATATATATTGACCTTGACATAGTTTGCCTGTGCCGTCGTCGGCTCCCCGAGAATAGCATACTTACAAGGATCATCAGTTTTATCTCTTAAGACCGAGACGGTCGTCAACATCGTTTCCAGAGTATCCTGAGAAAAATTTGCGGTCTTATACCACCGCAAGACAAAAAATAAAACGAGGGCCAAACCAAAATATATCAACAGATATTTAGATATAAATTTTCTGGTCTCCTCCCAACTCAGTTCCATGACTCAAGTTTAACATTGTCACACCGGAGATTAGTATAATATACTCATGAAGTTAAAACTTCTGGCTTTGATCCTTCTTCTCGGACTATCGATCCGCTTAATCTTTCTAGGTTCAATTCCTGCAGGTTTCTCTCCCGACGAAGCCAGCCAAGCCTACACCGCCTACAGTCTCCTTCAAACAGGAAAAGATGAGTGGGGAATTGCCTGGCCGATTGTTTCTTTCAAGTCCTTCTTGGATTACAAAGCCCCTCTTCAAACGTATTTGATGATGCCAAGCATTGCACTTTTTGGGCTCAATGAATTTGCCGCCCGTCTTCCCAGCGCCATTTTTGGTACTCTAGCCATCCTTGCCGTCTTTCTCCTTGCCTCCGAACTTTTCCCCCGAATCCCACACGTTTCCAAAAAACGTGTCATTCCCGACCTGATCGGGAATCCATTCAATAACCTTCCGCTTTACGCCGCTCTCTTCCTCGCCCTCTCCCCTTGGCATATCCAATTTTCCCGGACTGCTCTGGAAGTAAACCTCACCTCCTTTCTTTTTCCCCTTGGCCTCTACTTCTTTTTGCAAGGTCTGAGGGACCACCGCCAGTTTGTCTACGCCAGTCTCCTTTGGGGCTTTAGTCTCTACGCCTATCACTCCACCAAAGTTTTTGTCCCGCTTTTCGCCATTTCCATGGTTTATATCTATCGAAAACAAATTTTTGATCGAGGGCTCCGTCCCCTCATTCCCTCCATCATGCTCGTCGTTATTCTGATCAGCCCACTCGGATTAGATATGGTATTCGGAAACTCGGCCAAAAGGGGAGGGGATCTCCTGATTACCAACCTGGACACTGTCAATCTCAAACAGATAGATGACCAGTCCTTTTACTCGCCTCTCTCCAAAGTTCACCCCAAAATCCCCAGGCTCTTTCACCGGAAAATATTTACAGTCACTTCTCAGTTTGCCGAAAACTATCTCAGTTATTTCTCACTACCCTTTTGGTTCACAGAGGGAGGTAGGGAAATCACTTATTCAGTTATTCCCGGAAGGGGACTTTTATACTTTTGGATGCTTCCCTTGGTATTGTACGGTTTATTTTTATTAATACGGAAGAAAGACAACCAAGATTTTGACGCCCGTCCACTAATTCTCTGGCTCCTATTGGCAGCCATCCCCGCCGCCCTTACCAAAGAAGGTTATCGTCCAAATAGGGCCGGTTCCTTTTTGGTTGTCTGGGAAATTATCGCTGCCTTTGGAGCTGTAAACCTTCTCGAAATAAAATTTAAATTCCGCAAATTAATTTTGACAACCTTTATTATCTTCGCTCTAGTTTTGACTATTTTTTATCTGGAAGACTATTATTTTAATTCTAGAGTGACTTTTCCCAAAGCAATTTCATATGGATGGAGAGATGCCATGAAGGTAGTCTCGGAAATAGAGGGAAATTATCAAGCCGTCCTAGTTGAAAAGGGCACCCAGTCTCAGGTCTATGTCGCTTTTTATCAGCATACTCCCCCTGAACAGTTTCAGTTAGCTACCCAAACCTGGGACATAAAGATAAAGAAAAGGCCCATCTCTTATCTGGACCAGATGGACCATTACCGACTCGGCGACAAGTACATTTTTGAGACTCTAGACTGGCAGGAAGATAGGAACGAACACACTTTGTATATTGCCCAAAAAATTGCCCCCTTACCTACCGATAGGCATACAATCTATCAGGTTCTAACGCCTACTGGTGAGATAATAATGGAAGTCTTCGATTTTAAGAAATGAAAAAAACTCTACTTTATATACTGCTAATCACTCTTTTTGGTGGCTTCCTGAGATTTTTTCTACTGGACAAATTTCCCGTCTCTCCCAACTGGGACGAGATCAGTCATGGTTACAACGCCTACTCCATTTTGCTGACCGGCAAAGACGAATGGGGAGTCAAATTCCCTTTGATCTTCCGTGCTTTTGGAGATTACAAACTTCCCTTATATATCTATCTCTCTGTAATCCCTGTTTGGCTTTTTGGTCTCACCACCTTCTCTCTCCGTTTCATTTCCGCCTTGGCCGGCACTCTTGCCATCCCCGGTATCTTCCTCCTCACTCGTGAACTCTTTTCCTCATCTGTCATTGCGAATTTTTTGCCCAAACAGAAGCATTTTCTAAATCTCCCATTACTCTCAGCCTTCTTCCTTGCTCTTCTTCCTTGGCATTTCTTTATTTCCCGCCCGGCGCTAGAAGCCAATCTCGCACTGACTCTGATTATTTTCGCTACCTATTTTTTACTCACCGGTCTAAAAAAATCTGTATTATTTATTCCGTCTGCCTTTCTTTTTGGTTTGTCACTGCATACCTACAATACTGCCAGGGTCTTTGTCCCGGTCCTTCTCCTAGCTTTCATCGTCATTTATTGGAAAAAAATAAAAATCACCCGCACTCTTTTATTTTCTATTTTTATTCTCGGAGCCTTCGCCTCTATTGTCGCTTATCAAATTTTTGCCGGCACGGGTACTGCCCGCTATGGCAAACTTAATATCATCACGGAATCGACGGCCTATACCCTTGGCCAGAAAAGAATCGAGAGCGGCTTACCACCTCTTGTCGCCAAATTTGTCTACAATCGCCCTGTCTATTTTGTTCAAACATTTATCAATAATTATTTTGGCTATTTCACCACTGACTTTTTTAATCAGAGTAGGGGAGCTCAGTTCCAGTTTGCCATTCCCGGTAGAAATCTTTTAGGTTTTCCTGTCATGGTTTTGTTTATCGCCGGTCTATTTTTCATTATTAAAAACCCGGGTGAAAAATCCCACCAACTGATCCTTTCCTGGTTTCTGCTCTCCCCTATCGCTTCAGCTCTTACTGTCGATCCCCCTCAGGCCCTACGTCCAAATCCCATGATCCCTGCCATGGTAATTATCGGCGGCTTGGGACTACTGTTCTTGCAGACCAAGCTATCTGCCACCACCGGAAAAATTTTGACTGCAGTTATTTTCCTTCTCACTATTGGCAACTTTGCCATCTATGCAAATGATTATTTCGTGACTTACGCCAAGAGCTACTCAAAATCTTGGCAATATGGTTACCGGGAAGTTTTAGATTTTTTGAATACTCAAAAACAATATCCGAAGTTCTTCATTTCCAAGTTTTATGGAGAACCACACATTTTTTACGCATTTTATAACCGGATTCATCCTCAAGTGCTTCAGCCCGGAGGTGATAATATCCGTTTTGGGAAGTCGGACTGGTTCTGGACCGATAAGGTAGGTGACTATTACTTCGTAAATGACTGGCAAATTCCCGTGGAACAATTTACTTCTCTCACTCTCGAAAGCGGTGACATAATGCCCACTTCCAAGAGCCTCTTGGTCGCCTCCCCTGACCGCATCCCTGCCGGTGCTAATGTTCTCAAGACTATTAATTTCTTGGACGGATCTGTCGCCTTCAAAATAATCGAACTTCCATGAAAAAATATTGGTTATTAATCTTTGCCATAGTTATCGGTTCTCTCCTCAGACTTTATCAGCTGGGTTCACTACCCAACGCTCTCACCTGGGACGAAGCTGCTTTGGGTTACAACGCTTTTTCCATTATAAAAACCGGCCGGGATGAATTCGGAAAGTTCCTGCCCATTGTTTTTAAAAGCTTCGGTGATTACAAACCCGGACTTTATGTCTATTTAGCCATTCCTCCCATCGCCATTCTGGGTCTCTCCGAGTTCGCCACCCGTCTCCCCAGCGCTTTGGCTGGTATCTTAGCCATCTACGGTGTCTTCTTATTGGTCTCTGAAATTGTTAGAGAAAACAAAAACAAGACTCTCTTGGCGTCTTTTTGTGCCCTCTCTCTAGCCCTTATGCCCTGGCATATTCATTTCAGCCGGGGAGCCTGGGAAACCAATATCTTCGCCACTCTGTTACTTTTCTCTTTATATTTTCTGATTCGCTTTATTCACTCGGGTAAGTACCTCGGTTGGTCCATTGTCCTGGCCTTGCTTACTTTTCTGACTTATCAGGCCGCCAAGCTTCTTACCCCCTTAGTTCTCTTACTTCCGGTCATACTTTTTTGGTCAGACTTTTCTACAAACTTCAAACAATACACCTCAGTCAAATTCAATAGAGCGCTTCTTGCTTTTTCGATGGCCTTCTTTTTGGCATTTTACCTGTCAACTGCTTCCGGAGAAGCGGGAAATCGGTTAAAACGTCTCAGCATCTTTGGTTACCGTCCGGGAATTAGTCAGGAAATAAAAAACATCGACGAGAATAATCCGGTCAGTCTAAATTTATTTCACAACCAGTTCCAGCTCACTTCACGTCTTGTCGCCAGCCGCTATCTCAAGCATCTCAGTCCCAATTTGCTCTTCTTCGAAGGCACCGATATCGTCGAACGAGGTCACATTCCGGGCATGGGCATGCTTCTGCCTTTTGATATAGTATGGTTCTTGCTTGGGTTAGTCTTTCTTATAAAATTTTCTCATCAAAAGAATTCACTGCTCATAGCCGGGCTACTGTTACTCGCACCCATTACTGGCTCACTTACTTTGTCAGAGTACTCCACCGTCAGGGCCTTTTTCTTGACCATTCCCTTAGCCATAATTTGTGGTTTAGGGGCGTTTTACGCTTTTAGCAAAATTAAGCTGTTCTTCTTTATTAATCTTCTCGCCACCCTAGTCTTCTTCGTTTATTTTCTTGATCTATTATTTGTCCATACAAATTTTACTTACGCCAGAGAATTCCAATATGGCTTCAAAGAGGCGATTCAGTTTGTCAGTGAGTACCCGGAAAGCAAAGCGGTCATTACCGACGTCTTTGGCCAGCCATACATCTTCTATCTTTTTTATTCCCGCTTTGACCCCGCCACTTATCAAAAAATTAATGAGTTCCAGTCGGGGGGGCTAGACGTCGGCAAGGTTGCTAATGTTGGCCGGGTAGAGTTCCACCAGTCAGGGCTTTCCGAAGTACAAACCCAGCCGGATACTATTTTTGTGGGTACTATTGGGAACTTTCCCGAGGACTTCGATTTTTCTCTACCCACCATTGATAAACACATGGACGTTTTATATCCCAATGGGGAAGTTGCTTTAAGAATCATCAAAACCAAAGCTCAGTGAAAAAACATTTTTTCATCATCGCCATTGTCATCTTAGCAGCCTTACTCAGACTGCCTTTTCTGAGCAGTTTTCCCGCTGGTCTCAATGCTGATGAAGCGGCGATCGGCTACAATGCTTGGAGTCTTATTGAGACGGGCAAAGACGAACACTCTGTCGCCTGGCCTCAGGTCTTCCGTTCCTTTGACGATTACAAACCCCCCGTCTATTTCTATCTGGTTCTGCCCTTCGTCAAATTCCTCGGCCTCACCGTCACGGCCGTCCGTCTCCCCTCCGCCATATTGGGAGTCGCCAGCGTCCTCCTCATCTACCTAATCGTCAAACTATTATTCCCCCCCGTCACTGCTGTCATTCCCGCGAAGGCGGGAATCCATCCAGTAACTACAACATATAAATACTTTCCTCATATCTCCGCCCTCCTCCTCGCCATTTCCCCCTGGCATCTTCACTTCTCCCGGGGTGGTTGGGAAGTAAACGCCGCCACTTTTTTCATGCTTCTTGGGGTCTGGGGTTTTTTGAAAGGGATTGAAAAAACTTTACCTGCCGGGAGGCAGGCAAACTATTTCTTTCTCTTTGTCACTTCACTCGCTCTCAGTCTCTATACCTATCATTCCGCCAGAGTCATCTCGCCTCTACTTTCTTTATCCTTGGTCATTATCTACTGGAAAGATCTATTCTCAGGTACTGTTGTCATTCCTGCTTTATCGTCATCCCGACCGAAGTGGAGGGATCTCACTCCAACAACCACCAGAACCTTTTTCTTCTCCTGTCTCCTCGGCCTCCTTCTTTCCCTTCCAATTGCCACCCAACTTCTCTCCAAAGAAGGCCAGTCGCGTTTTTCAGGTGTCTCCATTTTTGCCGACACCGGGCCGGAGTGGCAGGCCACCAATTACCGGCTCCAGCACACCGATAAAGATACTCTTCCGGTCAGGCTTATTCACAACCGCTACCTTTCATATTCGCTCAGATTTATCGAAAACTATTTGTCGCACTACTCTCCCGATTTCCTTTTTCTCAATGGTGACGCCATAGCCAGAAGCAAGGTGCCGGAAACCGGTCAAAGTATACTGGTCCTTCTGCCCGTCTTCGTTCTAGGATTTATTTCTTTGATAAAGTTGGATTCTTCTGGCAAGAAACTAATTTTCGCTTGGTTCCTCATTGCACCCCTGGCCGCCTCAATTACCTTCCAGTCCCCTCACGCCCTAAGAGCAGCAAATATGGCTGTCCCACTGATGATTATTTCCGCTCTTGGTCTTGTTGAGTTTTTTGTGTTCATCAAAAGTCACCTTCCCAAACTACTTCCCATTTTCCTAGCCATCGCAACCTTATTTATCTCTTACGACTTTTCCCGTTATCTACATATGTATTACGTCCACTATCCCAAAGAGCTTCCGTATGCTTGGCAGTATGGCTTCGATCAAATCGCCGTTTACACCAAAGATAATTACGACAAATACGATCACATTATCGTTACCGACCGCTACGACCAGCCATATATTCTGATCGCTTTCTTTACCCAGTATCCGCCGGCGGATCTGCAAAGAGATATTGTTATGTCTTCCCCCGACCACTTTGGCTTTGCCACCGGCCGCAAACTAGGCAAGTATGAATTCCGGACTATCAATTATGAACAGGACAAGTTGCTTCCGAATACCCTCCTGATAACCGCCGAAGAGAAAGTAGATGACAACAACGTCATCGGTACAGTAAAATCTCCTTCCGGAGGCACCATGTTCAAATTTATCTCCACCTCCCCTCCGCCATTGCGAGGAGACGAAGTCGACGAAGCAATCTCAACCATCAAAAAATGAAAACAAAACGCCAAACCATTTCTGTCACTCTCGCTACATATAATGAAGAGGCGAATATTGCCGCCTGTCTGGAATCGGTCAAGGATTTTGCCGATGAGATTGTCGTCGTTGATGGCTACTCCACGGACAATACTGCTGAGATCGCCAAAAAGCTGGGGGTCAAAGTTATACTGCGGCCAAATAATCCTGTTTTCCATGTTCAAAAAGATATTGCCAATCGATCGGCCAAATCAGATTGGATTCTGCAAATGGACGCGGACGAAAGAGTGACCAAAGAAATGGTCAAAGAAATACTCGGCATCTTGGAGGGATCATATTTCGGTTATGACAGTTGGATTTCTCCCCTCAAATCCTCAATAAATAAAATAATAAAGATTTTTTCTGAGCCACAATTGCTCAGATCCCCGGCCTCCGCATACTACCTACCTAGAAAAAATTTCTTCCTGAATAGATATCTCGAGAACGCCGGCCAATACCCCGATCCGGTCATCCGCCTATTCCAAAGAGGTAAAGCCAGACTTCCTGCCAAGGATGTTCACGAACAAATGATAGTCAAGGGTGTCACTGGTTGGCTCATGTCTGATCTAGACCACCTTGCTACGCCAAATTTTTCCCGATATTTACTCAGAGAAAATTCTTACTCTAGCCTCCATGCCCACCAGCTCAAAGATGCTGGTGTCAAAGTGAACCTCTTTAATACCTTAAATTATTTATTTTTCAAACCCCTAGGTACTTTTCTGAGCTTGTACTTCCGCTATCGTGGCTTCCTAGATGGTTTTCCTGGTTTTGTTTTTTCCCTTTATTCCGGTCTTCACCATGCTTTCTCCTACATGAAGCTTTGGGAGATCTACAAAGACGAAGAATATAAATAGAGGCAAAAACATCCACACAGACTTGGAAAGCAAAATTATTACATTACTACTGGGTGGAGGTCCCCACATACCGGTTTCCAAAAATCCGGCATATCCAAGTAGCAATGTAATTTGTAAAAACAGAATGGATGTAACCTGTCCTTTGTTTAGTTTCAGATAAGGTAGACAAAAATAAATCCAGCTGTAATACCAGGGTAAGTTACCGTGTAAAATCAAATATCCCGCTATTACCACTATCGACAGAGTAGACAGTATGGTCTGCCATTTTTTGGATAAGAATAGAATCGGCAGCAAGGGCGCCGTCAGATATTTGGTTCCCACAGACAATAGATAAGCCAAGACCGACAAAGTTGTTTTTGAGTTCTGTTTCCAATATATTGCCAGCCAGAAAAAAACAATCATAAACAAGTCATTGTGTCCATTGACTAGCATTTCATTGATAATGAAAGGGTTAAGTATCCAAAGAACAACTACCAAATTTCTGTTCTTGCTAATCTTCAGAAAAAGCCAAGACCCCAAAAGAAAAAAAGTCAAACTCACGAGTTTAACAAAAAATATATTTACGAGTAATTTTTCTCCTCCGGCTATCAGCATAGGGACTATCGAAATTATCAGCGCCGTTGGCCCATATGCGTACACCCGGTCAACATTGTGGACAAACCCCAGCCACAGATCGGTACTGCTGTTGACCAAAGGTACTATCAAATACGGATTCTGATGGTGAACCAAAACCATCTTGGCATAATACAAATAACTGAAAATATCCCGACTGACCATCGGATAAGCAAAAACCAGGAGTGAGGGAATGATTGTCGCCAAAAACAGTTCTCTTCGCCCTATTATTTTTTTTGAAAAAGTCAGCATCACTTGAATAGCGGCAATGACAGCTATCAGTGCCAGTCCTGTCTGGTTGACCATTTCTCGTGGGAAACTGCTTTGCAGGTGCGTTACGGCCTTCGATACACCGGATTTGCTTTGACCGATCAGAGCCAAGAGAGCACTATCGGTAAACACATAAGAGAGAAATGCATCAAACGCACTTAGTAAAATTCCTACAAACAAAGAAAATATCAACACTTTTTTGTTCAATCTGGTTCCTATTATCCTCCAAAACTGTATAATTCGAATAGACATCCATGAAATCAATCAAAGTTCATATGGCCACAGGAGGACACTCAGCCGGTAGGGGGGTCGGTGTCTATGCCGAGAATCTATCCATGTCTCTTGCACACCTTCCGGGTATTAGCCTTACCGACAAAGATCCGGACATTATCCACTATCCTTTTTTCGATCTTTTTTATCTCACCTTACCCATGAGGAAGGCAAAGCCAACGGTAGTTACGGTTCACGATCTCACCCCGCTAGTCATGTCCGGCAGATACCCTAAGGGCGTCAGGGGCACTATCAAACTTTTTTTACAATGGCTTTCCCTCAGAAATGTTTCAGCCATTATTACCGACTCAGAAAATTCAAAGAAGGACATCGAAAAATATTTCCGGATATCTCCCAACAAGATCTTTGTCACACCTTTAGCGGTAGCTGAAGATTACCGGAAGGCCCCCTCTATTTCTAACCTGAAAGAAATAAAAGAAAAATATCACCTTCCAGATAAATTTGTTCTTACTCTCGCGGCCGGTCCAAATCCCAACAAAAACTTACCCACCCTCGCGGAAGTTACCGATCGTCTAAATCTTCCCTTGGTCATTGTTGGCGGTGGTATGTTGCAGGAAATCAAAAACCCGGTCCACCCCGAGTTAATTGATCTCGTTCGCTTACAAGTCTACAACCACATAAAATATCCTGGATACGTTTCGAATCAGGATTTTAATGCCCTCCTACACCTTGCCTCCCTATATGTTCAGCCGTCATATTATGAAGGTTTTGGACTCCCTCTTCTGGAGGCCATGACCACTGGCTGTCTGATTGCCAGTTCAAACACCTCCAGTCTCCCGGAAGTCTATCACGAAGACGCCATTACCTTTAACCCCCGGAAAGCAAAATCCATGGAAAAAGCCATCCGGAAAGCTCTCCACCTTTCTCCCAGTGCAAAAGCCAAACAGATTGAACTGGCAAAATTGCGCTCCAAAGATTTCAGCTGGAAAAAGACCGCCAATCTCACCGCCGAAGTTTACAGACAAGTACTCAATCAGGAATAATAATCGTCGTATTCGTCATTGCGAGTAAAAAACGGGGCGCTTCTCAGCAGAGCTAAGTACCGAAAAAACTTTCGGCCAATCTCATTCCACCTAGGAATGTTCATTTTATGCACATTACATTCATACAAATTCGATCTTCAATTTCTTTCCTAGTGCCATTGCGATTTTATTAACTGTCTTTAAAGACGGACTAACAGACCCCGATTCTACCCGAGAAATTACAGCTTGGGTGGTATTGGTTCGCTTTGCGAGATCTTTTTGAGTTATCCCATCTTCAAGCCTGGCCTTGATAATGGCTCTTTCGAGCTGGTATTGTGGTTCCAGCTTTTCCATTTCCGCCCTAAAGTCAGGGTCTTTCAGCTGTTCTTTAAGGAAATCTTCAAAGTCGATCATGTTGTGTTTCATGGGTAAAATATACCTTAAAAGATATATTTTGTCAAGATATCGTCTTGAGCCTGGACAAAGAGATCAATATCTCCGAAATACGTGTTTTTTGGCTTTTCTTAACAAATACATGGATAATACAAATGCCATACTTCGTTTCGGTGCAAAACAGACGAATGTTATCTCTTCCAAGAATTCTTAACTCCCACAGTGACGTCTTTGTCAGCTTCCTAAGTGATTTATTGTGTATCGAAATACCAAACTCAGATAAATGAAGAATTTGTCTACTCACCTTTGATCCTTGAACTTTATTCAGTTTTTTTATAACATCTTCGACCGGTGAATCACCGTTTCTATCCCGATATAGCCATACTTTATATTTTCCCATATATCCATTTAACACCAAACAATACCCGAAATCAACAAGTCCACCGTTTTGAATTTTCGAGTTTTTGAGTTTTTTTAGTTGTTATAATCATCCTTACCAATGTCTCTCAAAGAAATCCTTAAACTTGTTCTTGGCTGGAGACTCCTGATTGTCATAGTGGCTCTCCCGGCCATGTTCCTCCTTGCACCACGCACCCGTTTTACCAATCTTACCCCCACCCCATCAGTCGCCAATGTCTTCTCTATGTGGTCAAATTTTGACGGACTCCACTACTTGGACTTAGCCGAGTTTGGCTATGGTTACCAGCACAAGACCGATATGGACTATGCTTTTTTCCCAGTCTACCCCTGGGCCATAAAGACTTTCAATGTCTTCGGCAACTACCTTGCCTCCGGTCTGATCATTTCCCACCTCTCATTAATTTTGGCTCTTTATTTCCTTTATAAATTGGTCGCCATCGACTTCAAAAAAAAGATCGCCAAAGAAACCATTATCCTAACCTTACTTTTTCCCACATCTCTATTCTTTGGTTCGGTTTACACCGAATCTTTATTTATATTACTTGCCGTTCTTTCCTTTTACTTCGCCAGGAAAAACCAATTTTTCCTTGCTTGCACTTTTGCGGCCATTGCTTCGGCTACCAAGATAACCGGCATTTTTCTCTGGCCGGCACTTATTTACGAATTTTGGCTTGCTCACGGGCAAGACATTCGGAAAAGCCTAAACCTCTCAACCATATGGCTTGCTATCCCACCTTTAGGGCTGATCTCCTTTATGCGGTTTCAATATATAAAAACAGGCAACGCCCTCTTTTTTGCCACTCTTCAATCAAATTTTACTGGGAGGTCCATGGACAAACTAATCCTCCTTCATCAAGTTTACTTCCGCTATGCCAAGATGTTAATTTTTACGGATCACCTTGACCCATTATTTTTTACGGTCGTCTTGGAACTCCTTTCCGCGTCCCTGATCTTACTTGTTCTCATCTTCTCACTCAAAAAAATCCGACTTTCGTATTGGCTCTACTCTCTTTTATCCTTTATCCTGCCAACCCTCACAGGAACTTTTATGAGTGTTCCCCGTTTCACCCTAGTTTTGTTCCCTGTCTTTTTATATCTTGCGCTATTTTTTGAAAAAAACCACCCCTATTTCCGCTATGCCTACTACACTCTCTGTCTTACTATGACTCTTTTCAGCATATTCTTCTTTACCCGTGGTTATTTCATTTCGTAGAAATCTTCTTAGGTCCCCTCACTGTTTTAATCATCCATTCTTTACTGACAGTATTATTTTTTATGGTTAAGTCGGCCAGAATACCCGAGACCAACAGCTGTATCCCCGCTAAGAAACTTATCATGCCAACCAGTGGCCAGATCTTATCAGATAGACTATAGCCATAAAAAGTTTTCAATATTGCCAGAGCCGACAATAACAATACTGAGGCAAATATAAGGGACAGACCGACCGTGCCAAATAGATGCAACGGACGGTTGTTGTATTTTCTAGTAAACCAGATTAGAAGCATGTCAAGAAAACCCTTTATGGTGCGGCTCATTCCATACTTACTCTTTCCAATTATTCTTGGCCGATGGTTCACTTTGAGTTCAGTTATTCTAAAACCCCTCCACCTAAGAATCGCTGGGATCATTCGATGCATTTCACCGGCCAAATCTAAGTCCGTAAAACACACCTTGTTGTATACCCTCAGAGTACATCCCGCGTCGTGCACCTTGTCATCGACCAAAACGGACCTAAGCCTCCTTGCTCCTTCAGAAATAAATTTTCGTATCCAGTTATCCTTTCTGTTGTATCGCCACCCGCATACCACATCGTAACCCTGGTTCAGTTTTCCAAATAGCTTGGGTATGTCAGCCGGGTCGTTTTGACCATCTCCGTCCAGCGTAACGACATACTTTCCTTTGGCAGCCTTTACGCCTGCATCCAGCGCCGCAGATTGCCCAAAGTTCTTTCTAAATTGTACGATTTTTACCTTTCTCAACCGTTTCAGTTCAACTCCTGTGTTGTCCGTCGAGCCGTCGTTTACAAATATTATCTCAAAACTCCCCAACCTAGTCATCACTTTTTTTATTTCTTTGAATAAAGGTAAGACATTACCTTCCTCGTTATAGACGGGAATAACTACAGAAAACAAAGGATTTTTTGTTTTCATTTTTTATTTGTTACATGTTCTTCGAGCAAATCCGATAAAATCCATGGCCTCATTTTACACCACAATGCTAAACTATCCCTGTGACAGTGAAAAGAGCCAAACAAACAGTACTACCCATTATTATATTTGCCTTATTGTGTGTACTTCGTTTCTGGAAAGCGGCAGACTGGTTTTCTTTCAATTTCGACGAAGAATATCAAGCTCTTATATCCTGGTCTCAGGTAAAGGACTTTCACCCTATTTGGATCGGCGTGAGTGCCAGCAACTTTGGCTTCTACCTAGGTCCTGGCTTCACTTATCTCAATGCTCTTTTGTTTTGGATATCAAAAGGTGATCTGAGTATACTGGCATATTTCTCATCTTTATTTGGTCTGATTACAACGCTTAGCTTATACCATGTCTCCTCAAAAATATTTTCCAAGAAGGTTGGAATTGTGTCATCGCTAATATATGGCTTCTCGGCACTGCTCATATATTTTGACCATCGTTTCTGGAATCCTACACCAATCATGTTTATTACAATTTGGCTGCTATTTTCCCTTTATCAAGCAAAAAATGATTCTCGTTGGTATATTCTGACATCGATTCTTATGGCCACTGCCCTGCATGTACATCTCTCCCTCGCTGTTTACTGGCCACTGATCTTATATTTATTAATCAGAAGCTTCAGGAAAATTAGCATAAAAACCTGGTTTGTGGCTATAGTCTCCTACGCATTGGTGGTTTTGCCACTAATAATCTTCGATATTAATCATAATTTTGATAATATCCTTGGTCCTCTAAAGTTTTTAGCGGGATCCAACAACTCCGATTCCTCTTTTAGTTTCCACAAACTATTCACCCATGCAAGAAACATATTCTCTTCTACCAGCCGGTTAATTTTCTTAAACTTCTATACCAATATCCAAGAAGAACACGGACTCGGAGCTCACGGTGCATTTATGACTAGACCAAACACATTTCTTTCTCTCTTTTCCTTTATCGCCTTTGTTTCCTTCTTCGTTAGAAGCAAAGCCAATAAAAACCTCCGTATCCTAGGTGGCATGATCATCTCGATTGTTGCTTTCTATGTTCTCTATCCTCAATGGGGTGCCGAGTATTATCTTTTAAGCTTCTTTATATTATTCACGATTGTGCTGGCTTTGTTTTTAGAGCATTTAAGCTGGAAAGCTCTAGCCCCATTATTAGTAGTGTATGCCGCCATAAACAGTATTACTATTTTCACCACAACACAATCTCCATACGGCCTAGTCGCTAGAAGAGACTTAGTCGATCAAGTCATGGTCAAGATAGAGGATAGGCCATTCAGCCTGGAGACAGAGGGGAAAGACCCGCGTAAGTATCACCCGTATGGTGGTTGGCACTACCTATTTCAAACCTACGGAAACCGTCCCACGCTTAGTTTCGCTGACGAATTTTTTGGCTGGACTTATCCTGACGAAATCTCTACAGAAAAACCCCTCTATCGTGTCATTATTGCTGAGCAAAAGAATATTCCTTGTACTGCTGACCAAAATTGTAAGCCGGTCCATTCCGGTGCTTTCACTGCCTACATATTTAATCTACAATAAAAGATACAATCGTCACTTCGTCGTACCCGAACCGAAGCAATCCTGAAAAAATCCCATGCACCGTCTTCTAAAAGCCATTACCACTCCAACTGCAAAAAGCACTATTATTTTTTATATTGCCAGCTTTGCTCAGAATATTTTTCGATATTTTTTTCACCTCCTTCTGCTCAGATTTCTTGTTCCAGCTGAATATGGTGAATTCCTGTCTTATCTATCGCTCACCTACCTGCTTAGTATCCCTATGGGCACAGTCGCCACAGTTGTTACCAAATATGTTTCAGCATATACCGGAAAAGGCGATAGCACCTCAACCAATCTCTTTTTTTACTACCTACTAAAGACTCTTAGTCCAGTCACCATTACCCTAGGATTGTTGCTTATTCTATTTGCCAATCCACTTTCAGAATTATTCAAAGCAAACTCTGTTGCTTTCATAATCCTCGGGATAAGTATGTTTGTTTCTCTATTTCAAGTCGTCGCCAACTCTTACAACACCGCTTTTCAGAAATTTATTTTTATTTCTCTAATCGGTTTCATTAATATTATTCTAACGATTGCTTTGTCCATCGCCTTTATTAAACTCGGTATGGGTGCTACCGGCGCTGTTCTTGGCCAGCTTGTGGCAGGCATCATTACTACTCTAATGATTTACTGGGATATAAAACCATCAATATATCCACGAATAAAAGTTAAAAAAACTCCGCACTTCTCACTTGGCGGTTTCACGGTTTACAGTTTTCTTTTTTCTCTTGGTACCCTATCACTAATTTCTACCGATATCTTAGTTATTAGGGCATTCTCTGATTCCTACTTTTCCGGTCTCTACTCCGCCTTGTCAATTTTGGGTAGAATGATTCTCTTTGGGCTCACTCCACTAATTGGCCTAACTCTTCCTATTGCGTCCCACAGGTACGCTGCCCACGGATCTGCCAAATCTATTCTTCTCAAGCTTGGATCCTTAATCTCAACCATCGGTCTTATCGGGGCATGTATTTTTGGTCTATTTCCTTCCTTCGTCATCCGGATTCTGTCGGGGACTCAGTATCTGGCTGTAACACCATATCTTGGTCTATTCGCCTTCTCCATGGTATTCTTTGCTCTTAGCCAGTTTATTCTCTCTTTTCTTATGGCGACAGGAAGGCCCAAAGCCACCCTCCTTCTGTTGGCTGCTACGGTACTACAGCCAGTACTAATTATTCTTTTCAGGCACTCATTTTCCGGTATCATCTGGTCTAACTTCAGCATCCAAGTACTCTTGTCCAGTTCTCTAATCTTCTATCTCTTCTACTTCAGAAATAAAAACTAGTATCTGCAATCACCCCGTCATATAATTCACTCATGCCCAAAGTGGCCAAAAATAAAATCCTAAAAGCCGACCCATCTCTTCTCTCTGTAATCGTTCCTGCGTATAACTGTAAAACTATCGACAAAGATCTTTTTACTATAAAACTATATCTTGATCTCTTAAACCGCCCATACGAAATCATTTGCATTGTAGATGGTAGAAAAACATCAAAAGACCACACCCGCGAAAAAGCCATCAAAGCAAAGTCTGCAGACATAAAAATATATTTTTATCCGGATAACCGGGGTAAGGGTTACGCTATCCGTTTTGGTATGGCTAGGGCAAGGGGAGGAGTTATCGCCTTTATTGATGCCGGTTCAGATCTCCACGCCAAAGGGCTTGGGTTGGCTTTGGAACATATGAAATGGTACGACGCAGACGTAATCATCGGAAGTAAACGCCATCACGCAAGTAAAGTAGAGTATCCTTGGCAGAGAAAAATTCTCTCTTTTTTTGTTCAGAGAGCTACCAGGTTTTTCTTTGGTTTAAATGTTTCGGATACTCAGACTGGGTTAAAGGTCTTTAAGAGAGAAGTTCTCGTTAAAGTCTTGCCGCGGCTTATTGTGAAACGTTGGGCTTTTGATCTGGAAATACTGACAGTGGCCAACCACTTGGGTTTTAAGAGAATATTTGAATCTCCGGTGGAAATTACCCACAATTTTTCAAGCAATGTCGACATGTCATCAGTCCAGAATTTTGCCATTGACTATTTAGCTATCCTTTATAGAACATACATTCTCCGGTATTACGATGATGGAGGCTCCGACCTGTGGCAGGACGATCCAAAACTCAAGTTAAAATACAAATAATAACAACTTGTGAAATCCGATAAATATTCTCCACTAGTTTCAATCATAGTTGTCGACTACAAAAGAAAAAATCCATATCTAATTGAATGTTTAAACGCTATTCAGAAGCAGACATACAAGAATTACGAGATCTTACTCATCTGCGATTACAAAGTTGAAAATCTCAAGTACCCCAAGTTAAGGCAAAAGTACTATGGTAGCTATGTGGGCCCAGCCGAAAAGAGGGACGAAGGGGGCAGGTTAGCCAAAGGTGATATTCTAGCTTTTTTAGACGACGATGCTTATCCTTCAGGTGCCTGGCTTGAACACTTAGTTCCACATTTCAAAAATGAAAGCATTGCCGGGGTCGGCGGACCTGGGGTTACACCCCCTTACATTTCCTGGGAGGAAGAGGCTTCCGGTTGGGCTTCGGCCTCTCCTGCAGGTGCCGGTCCGTATACCTACCGCTTCCTTCCTGGCAAAAGACAATTTGTTGACGATTATCCTTCTATGAATTTGGCAGTTAGGAAGACCGACTTCAAAAAAGTTAGCGGTTATGACTCCAATTACTGGCCGGGGGAAGATACCAAACTCTGCCTAGATCTCACCCATTACTTGGGTAAAAGGATTATTTACGAACCAAAAGCGATCGTCTACCACCACCGCCGTCCCATCCTGTTCGCTCACCTGAGACAAAATGGCAACTTCGGCCTTCACCGGGGATTTTTTGCCCGTATTCTACCCAAAACATCACTCAAACTTGTTTATTTCCTGCCTTCTTTAATCTTCCTGGGGTTTATCTACATGATCATAACGTCACCCCTGCCTCTATACGCCTCAACTAGTGTAGAGACCATCAATGTAACCGAGCCGTTTACAATTTACCAACCGATAATCATCGCAAAACCCGTTATTAATGCCCTCTTGGTCATCCGTAATCTCGGAATATACTGTTTTATCCTGTATTTCCTAACTCTATCTTTAAACGCCCTCTGGGTACTAAAAAAATCAAAAAAACCACTTCATGCCCTTTTGTCCATCCTCATTATCTTCATTACCCATCTCTGGTACGGACTCAGATTTATACAAGGATTTTTGTTTACTGGTAAACTGACAAGATAGTTCTTGTCATCCCCGACCTGATCGGGGATCTATATAAATGTTAAACTGATACAATAATGGTCCAAGTTAACACTACCGAATCAATCAGCGAAGCCACTCGCACCGACGGGTATAAGATTACCGTTGATCTCGACAAATGCATTGCTGCCGGTCCTTGTTCGATCGCCGCCCCCCTTACCTTCTTGCTAAGAGATTCAGACGGCAAGGCTGTTATTGCCGATCCCGACGGCGATACTTTTGAAAAAGTACTTGAAGCTGCCCGGTGTTGCCCAATCCTTGCTATTATTATTAAAGATAAAAACGGTAAGCAAATATTTCCCTAGTGCGCCGTCATTGCGATCCGCCTCTGGTGGAGAAGCAATCTCAACCATCAATAACAAAAACACATGTTAAAAAAATCAAAATTAAAAAAATCTCTCCGTTTAGTCATTGGCTACCCCCCCATACCTTCCGACAAGGGCGTCATGCTACTTTCTCAAAACCGCCAGTTCCAGTACTTCAACGCCAAGACATACATCTATCCTATGGTGCCTGCCTATGCGGCCTCAAATGCTCAGAAGCATGGATATAAGGTGAAATGGATGGATGGTATTGCGGAGGAGCAAACCTACAAAGAGTGGGTCCGCGAGTTAAAAAAATTCAAACCAGACGTCCTGATGGTGGAGACCAAATCCCCAATTGTTAAAAAACACTGGCAAATAATCAAAGATCTCAAAAAAGAACTCCCAAAATTACTTCTGGTTTGGGTAGGGGACCACGTCACTTTTGCTCCTGAAGAAATGATGGACAACAGCAAAGTAGACTATCTTATCACCGGAGGAGATTATGACTTTGTCATCGTCAACTTACTAGACCATCTCTCCTCGTCATCCCGAGCGCAGTCGAGGGATCTCACACCATTAGAGGGCGGGGTTTGGTGGAGAACAGACGACAAGAGAATCAAACAAAAACCAGCGGAAACAATCAAAAGAAAAGGAAAAGTTGTTTATGCTAATAGCGGCAAACCCAGTATTGCTCACGACCTGAACGAGTTGCCTTTTGTAGACCGTGACCTGACTAAATGGGAACTATATTCCGTCTATAACGGGAACTACAAATACACTCCGGCCACCTATATGTACTCAGGTCGTGACTGTTGGTGGAACCGGTGTACTTTCTGTGTTTGGGACCATACCATCAACCCAATTGGGTCATATCGAAGGTTTACTGCTCAAAGACTTTTTGACGAGGTCAGACATGTGGTAGACAAATATCATGTCAAAGAAATCTTCGACGATGCCGGTACCTTTATGATCGGCAAGCCTCTCATGGATTTTTGTAATATGATGATCGAGTCGGGATACGCCAAAAAAGTTGTCTTTGGCTGCAATATGCGTCTCAACGCCCTCAAGCAGGAACACTACGATCTTATGGGCAAAGCCAACTTCCGCTTTATTCTCTATGGTATGGAATCGGCCAATCAATACACTCTTGATCATCTTGATAAAGGACTTAAAGTAGAGCAAATTGAAGAAGGCGTTCGTATGGCCAAGAAGGGCGGTCTAGACCCACACCTCACCATCATGATGGGCTACCCCTGGGAGTCCTATCAAGATGCCAAGAACACTGTGGAATTGGCAAAAAAATGTTTCAAAAAGGGTTATGTGGATACCCTTCAAGCGACGGTCGTGATTCCTTATCCGGGCACACCGCTATGGAAAGAGTGTAAAAAGGAAGGTTGGCTCTTATCCGAGGACTATGAGGACTACGATATGAGGAAACCTGTCATGAAATCATCATTAACAGAAACCCAAGTTCTGGAACTCACTCAAGATCTTTACAAAGCAGCCTTATCACCGCAGTTTATATATAGGAAAATCATCGAAATTAGGAATTTTAATGACATCAAGTTCTTGTTCTTTTCTGCCTGGAAGTTCTTTGGCTTTCTGGCAAACTTTTCTCCCAAACAGCTCAATGTCGACGAGGCAAAGGCCTGCTGATAGAAAGAAGTTTTCAAAATAATTATAGACTTGTATTAATTGTTGATGTAAAGTACAGGTAGTCTTTTTATAGACATAATAATTATTTTATTGTACAAAAATGCTTTACCGAGAAATTACTGAATGTCGGATTTGCGGAAACAAAAACATTTATAAAGTTGTTGAACTTGGTGAGACTGCACTAAGTGGAGTATTCCCTAAGGCGGACGAGGAAGTAGAAAAAGGTCCTCTAACTGTCGTTAAATGTGATGACCGTGACGGAATTAGTTGTGGTCTACTTCAATTAGCTCACAATTACTTACCAGAAAAACTTTATGGTGACAATTACGGCTATCGCTCCGGTCTCAATCGGTCAATGGTGGCTCACCTTCAAGAATTAGCCAATCAAATAAAAAATAAAATCGAACTAAAAAAAGGAGATCTTATCCTGGACATCGGCAGCAACGACGGAACACTATTATCACAGTACGGAGTAGACGGTGTCGACTTAGTTGGTATTGATCCCACAATTAAGAAATTTGGAATGTATTACCAGCGTGGAATTACAAAAATTCCCGACTTCTTCTCATCTGAGGTGTTTAAGAAAGAATTCGGTGAGAGGAAAGCTAAAGTAGTTACATCAGTGGCTATGTTTTATGATTTAGAGCACCCGATAGACTTTATGGCACAAGTCTATGAGATCTTAGATGATGAAGGCGTTTGGGTACTAGAGCAAAGTTATATGCCAAGAATGATAGACAATGTTTCCTACGATACCATCTGCCATGAGCACCTGGAATACTACGCCATAAGACAAATAAGCTGGATGGTTTCCAGAATCGGTATGAAAATTGTTGACATCGAACTAAACGAAACAAATGGAGCAAGTTTCAAAGTCTTTTTGGCGAAGAAAAATTCTCGGATGCTGGGTAACGAAAAAATGGTTAGAGCAATAATCGAAGCAGAAGAAGCTAGAGATCTTCAAGACCCTCAAACGTACGAAGACTTCAACAAAGCTATTTTCGAACATAGAGAAGGTCTTGTTAATTTTATTAAGAAGGTTCATCAACAGGGTAAAACGATATATGGATATGGAGCCTCAACAAAAGGAAACGTAATTCTTCAGTTTGCTGGGTTAGACAAAAAAGATCTACCGGCAATCGCTGAGGTCAATGAGTATAAATATGGAAGGTTTGCTCCTGGAACCGATATCGAGATTAAATCAGAAACTGAAATTAAAGCCTTAAAGCCCGACTATCTTCTGGTGTTACCTTGGCACTTTAAGGACAATATAATAGGTAAGGAACAAGCTTACCTGGATTCTGGTGGGCACTTGGTATTTCCCCTCCCAAAGATAGAAGTGGTTTAATTATAGATATGAAAATTGCCTTCATCACAGGTATGTTGCCATCTGGGCATTACTCTCAGTACATCACAGGCGGGCTCGTCCAAACAAAAAAAGTTGAGCTGCTGGTATATACGGACAAAGACAAAAAGAACCTTGAGATTACTGGTCACGGTCGGATCATTCCTGTCTGGACAAAGTCACCGGCATTTATTTCGGAGATTGTAAATCAGCTAAAGACAGACAAACCAGACCTCGTTCATTTTCAACATGAAATTAATATGTATGGAGGTATTTTTACAGCAGCCCTTTTCCCTTTGCTCTTATTTATCACCAAACTTCTGGGTTTCAAAGTCGTAGTCACTGTTCACGCGGCGGTATATAAAAAACAGGTTGATACAGAATTTGTCCGAATTTTCAATCAAAATCCTAATATAGTCAGGCCGTTCATGTTGAAGCTATTCTTTTCTTATGTCTATAAGCTGATTTCCTTAATTTCAGACTCTATCGTTGTTCATACTCATTTAACCAAAAAAATAATCACGTCAGACTACGGTGTGGATGAGAAAAAGGTAAACGTCATTCCGGCAGCCATCCCTGAGAAACCATATAACAGCGGCAAAAAGGAACCGTATTTTTTCTATTTTGGCTATATGGCTAGGCGGAAGGGGCTTGGCTTCGCCCTGGACGGATTCAAAAAATACATCACCAAAAACCCCAAAACAAAATTCAAATTAATTCTGGCCGGAGGCGTCATTAAGGGACAAGAGGATTCGTTGACGGAAATAACCAAAATGATATCCAGTTCCGGTCTGCAGGATAAAATAGTTTACAAAGGGTTCATTGAAGAGAGTGAGCAGGATAGTCTCTATGAAAAGGCTTACTGCGTCATCATCCCCGCTGTTCTTTCCATGGGTTCTAGTGGACCGCTATATCACGCAAATAGCTACGGCAAGTGCATCATAGCGACCAAAATAGGCCATTATCTTGAGGACATAGATGATGGTAAAACGGGTATCCTGACCGATAATTCAAGGTGGGACGAAGCCTTTGAGCTGGTAGCCAACAATCCTCATCTGGTAAAGAAAATTGAAGACAACGTTTATGTCATGGCCAGATCTAGATCACCGCTTAAAACAGCGAACCAATACCTAAAAATCTACGCATCTCGGTTATAATTCCTCTATGAGATCACTTACATACAATGGCACCATGGAGTTTGATAGCCTCAACGATTCCCAAATTAGGGCCAACTACCAACACAAACATGTTGTAGATTATTATAAAGAATATTTCAAAGGAAAAAAGGTACTGGACGCTGGTTGCTGGACCGGCACCATGGAAAAGGAAGTTTCTCGAAGAAAATTCCCATGCAAAATGGTCGGGATTGATCTCAACCAAGATGCCCTGAACGTAGCCAAAAAAACATTTCCCAAATTTGATTTTTACCAAATTAATCTTGCCGACCCAGATCCCAAATTTATGAAAAAGTACGCCGGGTATTTTGATTCTGCCATTTTTCTTGATGTCATCGAACATGTCCCTGTCGGGACTGAAGGGATTGTTCTTCAAAATATCAATAAGCTTCTCAAAGAAGGCGGAGTCTTGATTACGAGCACCATGAATAGCCACCCCTTCAACTTTATCGATCCAGCCTGGTTCCTTGGGCACAGACACTACAAAGCATCCGATATTGAAATACTCTTAAAACTTTCAAACTTTAAATCATCAGAAATTTTGAAAATAGGAAACTTGTTTTGGGACATCGACATTCTGTTGTTATATATATACAAGCACCTCTTTCACAAAGTATATAAAACGACCAAATTTATGTTCCGCCAGATAATGAAAGGGTTAACTCCTCAAGGCATATTCGCCACTAGAATATACGCTTTAGCAAAAAAATAAAATGGTCATAAAAAGAGAAGATCTGATATCCAAGATCTATTTCCCTGGGGCTGTGCTTGCAGAAGGTTTTAAAAAAGGACAGAAAGTTCTGGACATCGGCTGTGCCACCGGCAATTTTTTAAAAAAATGTGACGCCTATGGTATGAAAACATACGGAGTTGACATCTCTAGTGCATGGCTAAAAAAAGCAAAAACGAACACCAAAGCCAGATTAAAAGTATTTGACCTAAACTCCAGTACTACTCCTTTCCCTACTGTGAAATTTGACCTAATTACCGCTTTCGATGTCATCGAACATCTTGATAGTCCTTCAAAATTTGTGGAAAAATGCTACTCCATGTTAAAAAAGGGAGGAAAACTCATAATCACCACCCCAAATCTAAACTCCTTTGGTAGGTATGTCGAAAAAAACAAATGGCACGGCTATAGTGACAAGACTCATAAGTACCTCTTCACCATTCCTAATCTCGAATTTATTTTGAGTACCAACAATTTTAAGATTACCAAGAGCTTTGCCCCCTTTCACCCCCTCCCACTATTCATTCAAAGCTTCATAAACAAACTCGGTCTGGGTGGTCAAATATGGATAGTCGGCCAAAGGTGAATAAAACAATTCTAATTAATTTGCGGTTGCTTCAGAATCCTTATACCGGCGTACAAAGCTACGTCTACAACCTAGTCAAAGCTCTGGTTCAAGCCTCTCCAAAAACAGAATTCAGAGTGGCCGTGTTTTCTTATGACGGAAAAAACGAATACATCGAGGACCTCTTGGCAAACAAAAATGTCAGTTTGGAAAATATACCTGGCCATCGAAACATATTCACCGAGATACTCTTTGACCACCTGTATGTTTTGAAAGCCATGGGTGGAGTAGGGGTATATTTTAGTCCCGTAAACATTTTACCTTTGTTTAGAAAAAAAGATGTCAAATACGTAGTCGGAGTGCTTGATCTCTGCACCTTTATCGTGCCAGAAACAACTACAAGGCAGTTGAAGTTATACTATGACCTCGTTCTGTCACCAAGCTTAAAAAGGGCTGACCAAATCATCACTATTTCAGATAATACAAAAAAAGATTTAAGGAGGCTATTTAAACTTGACAAAGCCAAGATAACCACTATTCCGCTGGGGGTAGACGAAGACACGGGAAAATCTTCACATATTACGGAATCTCAAATTTGGCGAATACTAAAAAAGATTCACCTAAACGAAGAAGATAAATATTTCCTCACGGCCGGCACTTCTATTCGAAAAAATGTGGATTCAGCTCTCAAGGCTTTTGACATATTCTGTGAAACAAAGAAGGACGCCAAGCTAGTAATTGTCGTCAAGGACCCTGAAATGATTGACTACATTGGTGCTCTTCTAAAAAAGACCAAACATGCAGGCAAGGTAATCCTGACAGGCAGATATATTACCAAAACCGAACTGATGGCCTTATACACGAAAGCAATCGCCTTTGTCTATTGTTCTTATTACGAGGGTTTTGGCCTTCCGGTACTAGAAGCCATGCAGAACAAGTGTCCCGTTATCGCTTCCAACACGTCGAGTTTACCAGAGGTCGTTGGTGCATCGGGTATTTTGGTAGATCCACTTGATACCAATCAGATTAGTGATGCTATGCATCAGATCGACAACGACCACACACTTCGCTCAGAGTTGATAAAAAAAGGTCTTGAGAAAGTTAAGGAGTTTAGTTGGGCAAAAACCGCTGGAAGACTACTACACATACTCGACAAAGTTATATGAGCAACGGCCAACCCCCAATAATTATTTTCATTATTCCAAACCTAGGCAATCAAGGTATTCAAATAATCTGGCTAATAAAAATAAAAGAGTATCAAAAGCTTGGCTATAAGACCTATATTCATGGAGGAAATTATATTAATGAGATTAAAACCATCGGTGATGTATACAGTTATGACAACAAGCACCATGGCGCTTTCTCTAAACCCAAAATAAATAAGTCAAAAATCTCTTACCTCCTATATGCCATTCGCCAAAATATTCTCTCGCTGGGAGAAAACAAGGAGATTTCTAAAATTTCACCCGACATAATATACTCATTTTCTTCTGTGCTAGATTTTATTATTGTGCCTTTTGTCTACAAATTGACAAATAAAAAAGTGGTTTGGTGTACCGTTTTTGACAATACAGTACCCATTTTTGGACGGGGAAATACACTGATACGTTTATTAGCTTGGCTATTTTTTCAGATAAGCATCCCGTTGTTATCACAGGCTGATTGTATATTTACTGTCACCACATATCTAAAAAGATATCTAATTAGAAGAGGGTTGTCCGAGAAACATATTGCCGTCACGGGAAACGGTGTTGAAAGCGAATTAATAAAGAAAATAAAAAAAGGTAATAAATACAGGTCAGACGGTTTGTTCATGGGGCGACTAAACGAGAGTAAAGGTATCTTTGACCTGTTGAAAGTTCTAGAGATCGTGAAAAGAGATCATCCAAAATTTACCCTGAGTATTATGGGAAGTGGCGACAAAAAAACCGAGGAGGCTTTTAAAGAGCAAATAATCCAAACGGGACTTGAAAATAATATCAAATTTCTTGGATATCAGTCTGGGGTTGAAAAATACAGCTATCTCGGAAACACAAAATCGTTTTGGTTTCTGAGTTATGACGAAAGTTTTGGTGTAGCATTATTAGAGGCGGTTGCTCTCGGTAGGCAGTGTTTCACCTATAGCCTACCGATCTTTAAGCAACTTTATACGGACAAACAGGTTTCAATGCACAAAACAGGTGATATTCAATCTGTGGCCAGCGCTGTCATCAAGTTATTCCGTGATAATAAGTTTACAAATACTGAAGGAAAGAAAATGGCAAAAAAACATGATTGGAATTTAATAGTCGAAAAAGAAAGCCGTTTGATATCTAACTTCACATAATTATGAAACAGGTAAGTTCAAGACTATACGACAAAGACTTTTTCAATAGAGTATATGGGCAAGACAACTCAGCCGATACTTTAGAAGAGAATCTTTCAAAAGAATATTACAAAGAAATGGTTTCCTTGGTTAAATTAACTCCCGAAAATACTGTAGTTGACTTTGGCTGTGGTAATGGGAACCTTTCATTTATGCTTTGGAAAAAATACCGCTGTAGGGTTGTAGGCATAGATTATTCCAAGGCGGCAGTCGACATATGCCGGGATAGGCAAAAGAAATATGAAAAGAAGTACGGAGCAATGAAGATTGAATTTCTCTGTGCTAATAATAACCATCTTCCAAAACTGAAAAATATTAGAGCAGTATATCTATGTGATGTGGTTGAGCACATGTATGATTCTGAAATAAGAAAAGTCCTCAAATCATTCCAGTCTTGGAGTAATAATCTCCAAGTCGTCATTCACACAGACAACAATATTTATCTAAAGTTTATCCGGCCAATTTTGAACCTAATAAACGTCATAATGAGGAATTCAACGCTGAGTGAAGTAATAAGGGCGGAAAATGAAGAAAAAAAAGTTCACGTTAATTTAACAAACCCAAACAGGTTAAAAAAAACAATGTACACGTATGGGCTTACCGAAGGAATACGAATGTACCCTCCGGTTACTCCTAACCGCATATCTGCGCAACTTGGTGCTTTGTCCAAGGTTCCGTACATGGTCAACCTGGTCCGAAACGTGGTAAAAAGCTTGCCGTTTCTATCGCCCAGCTTTTATGCAGTCTTCTTATATACTCAAAAAAACTCATAATTGGTAAAGTCGTACGCCTACTCCAAAGACACTGGCCGATAATAATTTCTATTGCAGGTATAGCCACTTTCCTGTTTTCCATTGCTGACAAAAATTACTATATCGGCGGGGATGTCATGTATCCCATGTACCGCATGAACATTTCTGACAAGATGTTCATGTGGAACTCATATGGAGAATCTTTAGAGTATTTGCACGTATTTTGGTACTGGTTTTATGGCTTTCTAAACCTTATAAAGATTCCTAGCTTCTTAACCTTAAAAATTCTTATTGTTCTCCTGTTTACGACTGGTTTCGTGTTTACATATTTACTGTTTCGGGAAATATTCCCGGAATACCACAAAAAGTGGGCTTATTTGAGTGCCATGTTTTTCATCCTTAATCCTATTTACTTTTTGCTCGTTACAGCTTATCTACCACTATACGGGTTCCCTGTCTGTCTTTATTTCCTTGTCAAATTTGTGAAGTCGAAAAACCTAACGTTTGCCATTCTTTTTGCGATATGTCTTAACCTTTTTTTCTTTATTGACCTTCCTCAACCCAAAATACTACTAATATTTCCGCTGTCTGCTCTGGCGGTCGTCTTGATCTCAAAACCGAAGGAGCTCTCTTATCTATCTCTCTTCTTAAGGTTGATCGCCTTAGCCGCAATATCTCTATTAATTAATGCTTTTACTATCATTCCTTACATATATAGCACCTTGTTTGGAGTGGTTCGAAATTTTTCCTCTAACGTCTCTTCTCATGGCGGAAAAGCAGACCTGGGAAGTGCCTCTCTTTTATATATTTCGCGCTTCTTCAACTATTCCATCGTCCTAATTTATCCACATATCAGTAAGTACCTCACGAGCACTATGTTCGTTATCTGGACACTTCTTCTGTGGTTAGTTCTATGCCTAGGGGTGTTTATCGACAAGGTAAAAAATCACAAAAAATTGATCCTATTATTATTTTCTCTTCTAATTATATTCATTGCAAAGGGTCCAAACCCGCCATTTGGCTATTTATATACCCAGGCAATGGTTTATATCCCTCTACTAAGAGTATTTCGAACTACATCATCGATTGCTTCTGGGGCTGTCATACTTTACTCGCTCCTACTAGCAATTTCTATAGCTGACATTGTAAAGCGCTACGGTTTGAAAAAAATATTTCCAGCTATAGTTCTTATTCACTTAGTTATTTTTTACCCCATTATTAAAGGAGATAAGTACTTCAATACCACTATCTCTGAGAACGACCGTAGGGGGTTCAAAATTCCAGATGAATACTTCACATTGCAGGTGAAGTTAGATGGCCTAAAGGAGGCGGCCAAAGTTCTTG
Source organism: Candidatus Collierbacteria bacterium GW2011_GWB1_44_6 (assembly GCA_000998025.1). Taxonomy (GTDB): domain Bacteria; phylum Patescibacteriota; class Microgenomatia; order UBA1400; family MFAQ01; genus UBA10133. Next base: position 30,259 of record LCJG01000002.1, on the reverse strand, counting down.
AACTTCCCTTTCCCAATGGATATGTGACAAAAACTTGGGGTTACATGGGTGCCGACCCTCTTTATTGGATTTCAGCAAAAGAAACAATTTTTAGACCTGACCAATCCGGATTGAGTTTGGAAAACCTGGGATCCGGGGTAGAAACTAATCAGGATAGTTCTTCGCTATTTTTAAATAACGTCAGTCACGTATTGATTCAAAAAGATTCTTTTTTTTCGGTAATCTGTGAGTCTAAACTAATCGGAAAAACTGTGCACTCGGATGAAGTATTTGATCTCTTTGAAATAAATAAAAACAATTACTATCCCAGAATCTACCTACCGGAAGAGATAGTCGACGCAAGCAGCACCTCGACACCATACTTGGGTGGATTAAAGTTTATAGATCCATCACTAGCTAGTACTCTGTGTCCCTCTCTCGGAAAGGTAAACAACCCCAAAAACCTACTAATTGTTTCAAGTTCTGAGAAAGAAATTGATTACAAGGAGTGGCTTCCAGGCGCTAACTATTCAAATGTAAAACTTATTTTTAACAAAAACAATCCAACAACTTACACGTTAATAATCAAAAATGCCGGAGATAAATTTATATTAGTCTTCAATGAAAACTTCCACCCAAAGTGGAAGATATATGCTGGCAAAAGAGAATTTTTTAATAATACCACTGATGATGAACAGTCTCACAGAGGGACTATTCAAGAATACAAAAATCTAAGAAATAATTTTTGGGATACTTGGTTTCGAACGCCAGTAATTCAAGAAGATAGGCATTTTACAGCCAATGGTTATGCCAATGGATGGTTAATGGAGACTGAAAAAATCTGCAAAACTGATCCCTCCGTCTGCAGCACCAACGCGGACGGTACGGTCAATATTTCTCTCACCATCGATTATTGGCCGCAAAGACTCTTTTTTATGGGAATGATTGCCTCTGGGATAACCATTCTAGTCTGCTTACTGGGTGGTCTTCCCGGATTAATAAAAACTATCAGGAAAAAGTGAAATTCAATTTTATTTTTAAAAACATATTTGTAGTTTCTGCTCTCTTCTTTTTTACTGGCATTGTCTCAACAGTATATTTTCTAGAAAAAGAAGACAATGGATTTCTAAGTCTTTATTTGAAAGGAAAACCAGAGCAACTGGTAATTCCCCGGGATAGTGAGTTGTTGCAAGGAGATATTGTAAAAGGAAGTTTCTTGTCAAAATATAACTACTTGAACTCAATCCATGTACGGTTTTACAGACTTTATCCTAGTAGCGACAAACTTATCTTCCGACTTAAACAAGAGTCTTATGATGGATGGATATATCAGAAAACGTTCGACACTAAAGATTTTTCCTCTCATGAGCTAAACAGCTTTAACTTCCCAACACTGGCTTTTTCTAAAAACAAAAATTTTCAATTTGAACTGGAGTCCGTTTCCGGCAGTACCGGTAGCGGAATTATCGTCGATCAAGCCAAAACTACCTTTATCGTAAAGTCAGAGTTTTCGGGCTTATCGTTGCTTCAAAACAGAAAACATCTCCAATACTTCATTGCTTCAAAAATTGACAATTTACTAAGTGAGTCCGGCATGGGTCTCAAGATATTGTTTTTCTTCCTACCTCTAATTCTATTTATCTCATACCACCTACTTAGTGAATTTGACTACCGTTATTACGTTGGTTTGACCCTTGGTTTGTGTCTACTCGACATTTTTGTTATCCAAGAAAGCTACGACTTTTTTCTGCTAGCGATATTCCTTTTTTGGAGTATGACAGCTTACCGTTTCAGGTTTGAAAGCAGAATTAACGCTGCCATAGCATCTGTCTTCTTTATTCTGACCATAGGTCTAACTTTCTGGGATCTAACAATTCCAACAGAAAAATCAATTGTGTATGGTTTCATATTTCTGGTATCTGCGCTGACGACTCTGTTCAGAAGAAGCTATTCTGTAGGGGAAGAAATGCAAATAACGTCTTTCTTTCAAAACTTTGCAAAGGTGAAAAAGTTACCAACTCACAAACCAATTTCCACAGTCAGATACAAAAAATTTCTTAATCTGTTCATCAAATCGCTTCCTCAAATAAGCATTCTAGTTATCCTAATTCTTTCCATAACTAGAATTATTGACAAAATAGACGTTTTTAAAGCATTTTATCCATCAGATTATCTACGGATATTTGTCAATACTTTGCTCCTACCGGAAATACTTTTATTTATTCTTTTTGTCGCTGGTTACTTTTACCTCAACAAACTCTCACAAAGAAAGATTGCCATTTTATTTATTCTTGTTTCCTTGTTTTATCTTTTTTCGGGAAGTATCATGCGCAAATCTCTTGACTTTGAAAACAAGAGCCGCATTACCCACATTTCACCTAATGAAACCAACGAAGCGTGGGCCGATGTGAGTGTCTACGGAAAAAATTTCCGCGGCAAACCCTTTGTCGGTAAAATACTAATTGATGGAGTGGAGCAGGGAGTGTATGTAATTGATTGGTCGGACGAAAGAGTAATTTTCCGTACCAGTCCGGAAATTACGAAGTCTGGTTTGGTCCAAGTTGTTCCCATGGACCGTCCTCCATCTAACAAGGTGCTTTTCAAATACAACTTCAAATGGTAAGGCTTGGGGACATAACGCAAGATCACGTAGAGGATTTCCAACTAACAAATTTCAGTAACGACTATCGGCTCAAGACATTACTTAACCTCGTTCCGGTAAAACAGGGTGCCAAAATACTTGATGTAGGGTCAGGCAACGGTGAAATGGCAATTGCTCTAAGCAAGAAAGCCAATGTAGTCTACGCTACCGACAACTCGATGAAAGTAGTCAAGAAACTTAAGTCAAAGGCAAAAAACATCCACAATCTAAAAGTAATAAAAATGGATGCTACCAAGCCTAATCTTACCGTTAATGATTTTGATTTGGTAACTGCCTGTGATGTGGCTGAACATTTGAAAAATGACAGAGAGTTCTTTAATGGCTGTTACTTTCTCTTAAAGAGTAAGGGTACGTTATTTGTTAGCGTGCCCGCCTGTCCATTATTGTACGGTAAAAGAGATAAACATTACGGTCACTATCGGAGATATGAAAAAAAGGATCTCGAAGAAAAAATAACTGCAAGTGGCTTCACTATAAAAAGCTCCCGGTTTTGGAACCTTATTGGAGTTTTGCCATACCTTATTAGCGAAAAAATATTGAATAAAGAACTCACTGGGCCGGCAAGATCAGGCAAAAAGAGATTCATGACAAGGATAGTCAATAGTTTTCTCTATATTTGGCTCACTATAGAGGGTAGAATTAACATGTTGCCCATCGGTTTAAGCCTAATTGTCATCGCTCAGAAAAATGTTCGAAAAAATAATTCTAATTAACGAAAAGATTAGTCTATTTGACTTTGTCTTTAAGTATACCTTGAGAGACTTGTTTCTAGGCATCCTCAGAGGAGTTCCAAGTAGCATCGGCGTCGGTTTAAGGATGATATGCCTGCCGCCGTTTTTTAAGAAGGCAGGCCGTGGTCTAACCGTAAGGGAGGGAGCGATTTTCAAGTTTCCCGAAAGAATAAGCATCGGAAATCATGTCGGTATTAGTGAGTACTGTGTTCTGGATGGAGATGGTGGGATTGAGATTGGAGACTATGTCAGGATAGCCCCCCACACTTCAATCGTTTCTTTCACTCATAACTACTTAGACAAAAATATCCTCATTAAGAAGCAGGGAAAGGAAAGAAAAAAGATCATAATTGGAAGTGACGTTTGGATAGGAAACGGGACGACCATTCTCTCAGGAACAAAAATTGGTGATGGAGTAGTCATCGGTGCTAACTCGGTAATAAACAGAGATGTATTACCATATACTGTAGTTGCCGGATCTCCCGCAAAGTATATAAAGAAAAGGAAATGAATAAAAGAAAGCCTTTAACAATAATACTATTCACCTTACTTCTGATTGGGTATCTTCTGTTTATCTACAGAAATTTCAAATTCTCACTTGATCAAATCTCAGTTATGTTTGGTTACGCAGATACACAGCATCACTGGAGGCTACTCGACGACTTTGTAAATCTAAAGATGCCTTTTAGGGATTATTTTAATTTTGGAAGTTATGGTTGGGTCTACTTGTTGATTCAGTCACCAGTGTATTTGCTTTTTGGACGTAGCTTTATGGCTATGTTGATTATCGAATTCTTATACCTCCCTTTATTGGCAGTGACGCTCAGTTATTTTGTTGCCAAAAATGTCCTAAGGAAAAATAATTTAATCATCGTTTTTCTTTTTCTCTGTTTGCTGTTTGCGGTAAATAGTATATATACCTCGCCAAGACATCTAATTGCCGAGCTGTCATTGTCACTCATCATGCTCTATCTTCTGGAGCGCAAAAGATCAAACTTATTCTGGGCTGGTGTTGTTGCTGGCCTTTCTCTGCTATCGAGTTCCGAATACGGCCTATCACTAAACATTACCGTGGTATGTCTTGCGTTTATTAGCATTTTCTCTGACACCAGAATAATAAGACCAGTGATAACGACTTTTTTGCCTGGCCAATTGCTGGTGTTAACCCCCTTCTTTTTATGGATATCGCTCAAAGGTGTACTTAGAAACTATTGGGAGTACACCTTTATGGGCATCAACAACTTCTATCACTCTTCTCCTTGTGGTGAAGGCTTTCCCAGAATTGCCGATATCGAAAGCTTGTCAAAAAACTCCAAATTGCTCATCTTTAGTATTCCGGTCGAGTACTTACAGAAACTGAACTTCTATCTAGTATTTATTGCCTATCTTGCGTGTCTTATCTTAATATCTCTGGCTTTCTATAAAAATAAAAAACTTACGAAGAATTTGGTTATTCTCGGCTTAACAATTTATGGTCTATTGGCATTCGTTAGAACTCTTGATACTCCCTGCACAGGTTACTTCACTTATGGATTAGTACCCCTCTTTCTAATCCTTATTCTAATTTGGGAAGACATCCGGAACCTGATCCGTCACTCGAGTAATCGAATAATTAAAGCACTCCTATACCTATGTGTTGTAATTTTTATAATATGGACCATATTAACCGAAAACACCGGTACAATAATTAAAATTTTTGGCACAAAAATAGTTGAGCCAAGCAAGATTACTTTTGCCGAGGAGTACTATCCTCCCGCCGGGTGGTATCTCCGGAAAGATTTGGTGATAGGCTATAAAGAAATTTCAACCTATGTTGAAAAAAATACAGATAAGTCAGACTTTATTTATACCTACCCGTGGGGTCCTCACAATCAGATAACAGGTAGAACATCTCCCAACTCCATCCCTACAGCATTTCAATTTTTTGCCGGTGACAAGTTTGTGACGAAAACGGTCAGTGAACTTTCGGATAAAAAACCAAAGTTAGTTGTTATAAACCTGCTAAATAACTTAGGTTCTGTCCTCTACGGAAAAAATATGGAAAATTTTTACTCTTTCTGCTGCGAAGATGGGCCTCTATTCTCTGGGCTTGGAAATGAAGTTGAAAAATATATTCTAGAAAATTATGAACCTGCGCTAAAAAATAATGTCGCTGTCATTATGAAACCGCGATTGATTCCTGTAGTAGTAAAACATAACACCTTGGTAGCATCATGGAAACCTGGCGAAGAAGGTGAGATCATTGGTCGATATTTGGTAGATACCGGGCAGGGTAAGTATCGGATTATTCGGAATCAGGCCTCATGGGCATTAAAAATGAATCAGTCGGTGACTGCCTCGGAGATCTCAGTAAAATTAAATCTTAAGGGGAGTTTGTTAGCGAAACATCTAAGCAGATTCTATCTCACTCTTACGGTCATTAGTAAGGAAAAAGACGGCCAAACATACTTGACCACAACCACAAATATTTTGGCAAGACGACAGACCCAGGCAGTAAATATCGGCCTTGGCAGCCCCAAAGAAGTCGTGCTGATTAAACTGGATATCGGTCCAAACATTGGATTAGCATGGTGGCTTATCCCACATGAATTACAGGTCGAAGAAATCATTTTTAAAAACTAAAATTCAAGCCCAATAGAATGTTTCTACAAATAAAAAGGTACTTACCCTCCATTACCCTGGGAACACTGCTATTAGCCGGACTTGTTTTTAGACTAAAAGGTATCAGTACGAATCATTCCTTCTGGTCGGACGAAGCATATGTATCCGGCATTGCCAAAGATATTTTCCTTGGAAAGACGTCTTTATCGCAGGGGCTTTCAGCTCTACGTTATCAGTTTTTTCAAATAATTACCGTTCTCGGTTCGTTTAGCCTGTTTGGGATCTCGGAATGGGCGGCCAGGTTGCCAAGTGTCTTGTGGGGTACTGCCGGAATAGCCACTTCCTATCTTGTAGCCAAAAAGTTCTCCAATCATGGAGGGGGTCTATTGGCAGCTTTCTTGTATACGTTCTTACAACTAAATCTTGCAAATTCAACTCAGGCAAAGCCATACGCTGCCATCCAAACCCTCTACCTACTTACCATCTACGGAAGTCTTACGCTCTCGGAAACTGTAAAGATGAAGCAAAAATTATTGATCCACGCTGTCATCCTGGCAGGTGCTTCTATTGCCATCTTCTATCACCCTTTGGGGATTATTTGTTTAGTTTTTTATCTTACTTATACACTTCCCGGGTTTTACTCGTGGTTAAAAAAGTTACCCACGATATATATCTTTTCCCTGGTTCTAGGACTGACGTTCATCGCTTTCTACCTGTTCGATCTTGGTGTCATTATTTCGCTGTTTTTTAGACCCACAGTAAATAACTTTACCTACCTAAGAGAGTTTTTCTGGAGGCAATATGCCTTTTTGACACTTCCGGCGATATTCGGGCTCGCCTTGATAAAAGATAAAAAATCCATATTAAGTTTGGCGCTTTCAACACTTCCAGTTTTGATCATGTGGCTCTTTTTTCAGGAAAGCAAAAATCTTCGCTACCTATTACCCTTAATTGGTTTGCTCATTGTTAAGTTTGGAATATTTTGGACAAAGGTAAGCTTCTCGCTGTATAAAGGTTCCGCTGTAGTCTGTCTTTTTGTAGCTTTATTGATCTATGCCGGAGGTTATAAAGTAGTCCGCAAACCAGCAGTCTACTATACCCCAAACGCCGATTTTTTTGCCGATGTCCAAAATGCCGACTACAAAGTATTTTATAAAAAAATATACGAGCAATTTCCGGATTTTGATAATATTCCGTATTTCACCAATGGTTTTGATCATGGTTCCTGGTATACCTTCCACCTACCTTCGGCCATATTTATGAAAACTAACCTACCCCCATTCCAACACGACTATTATTCGGTCATGATTTATCCTAGTCAGGAATATTTTCTTCAAGAACAAGAAAAATATCCCCGTGGGCTAGTAATTATCGAAGACTGGCAAAGTCTAATGCCGGATGACGTCAAGGGCTATATCAAGAAAAACTTAAAATTGGAGTTCAGGGTCGAGTCTATGGCTGTCGCTCAGGAAGAAAAGTGGCCATTAGAACTCTATTCCTGGGGCTTCGATGAGAAAAAGTCAAAATGAAAATCTCAGTTGTTATTCCCACCTACAATCGACCAGGGCTAGCTTTGGGTCTAGCTAAACAAATCCGGAAGTTTGAACCTGGTGCTGAAATAATTATCGTTGACCAAAGTGATAAGAAAGAAGATCCAAAAGAGATAAAAAAATTGGATGTCGTTTATATTGAAAACTCCAAAGCAAATACTTCCATCGCTAAAAACATCGGACTCGCCAGAGTCACTGGTGAGATTGTCTTTTTCTTCGATGACGATGTCGAGATCACCCCAAAAACAATCAAAGCTCACCTGGCAGAATATGCAGACAAAAAAATTCTGGGAGTCGCCGGTAGGGTAATCAATGATGGGGAAAAAATGCCTCAAGATACCGATGCGGTCACTGGCAAAACAGATAAATATCTAGCCTCCTTCACGATGAATTTTTGGGGAACCAGAAGACAATTTGTTCAATTTCCCTATGGTTGCAACATGTCTTTTCGCAGAAGTATTTTGGAAAAACTGAGAGGATTCGATGAAAAGATCCCACCACCCGGGTTTGAGGAGACAGATCTCGGTTTGCGAGTCACCAAGCTCGGCAGAATGATTTTTTCCCCAGACGCACTAGTCTACCATCACCGGGCCTCTTCGGGGGGTACTAGAATGCCAAGGGATAAATGGTTCAAGAACTACTACTGGATCTATGGCCGAATGATAGCCCGCCACGTCTCTTTCCCTTTAAATTTGGTAAGCATGTTTCGGATAAAAATGAGAGTACTTAAAGAATACCCCCTAGCGCTACCAAACTTAATCTCGGGATATTTCTCCTAACATTTACTAATATCTTCCAACATCTTCTAATATATACTAATATTATCTAATGAAATACGAATGGCAGATAACTCCGGAGATAAACCAGCTACTCATCAAACTTGAAGCTCAGAAAATCTCCCTCGACAGCACGAGAAGCTTGCCTCATCTGGAGTTAGCACTCAGAAAAAGATCTTTACTCAGGAGTGCGGTCTACTCCGCTCGCATTGAAGGACTAATAGAAGAAGAATCAGCCCCCAAAAAAGCCAGTCAAAATCTGCTGTCTGCATACAATCGGGTTCATTCCGATAAAATTCACCATCTGGACATTGTGGAGATTAAAGAACTCCATAGATTGGTAATGAGAGACATCTCTGACAATGCGGGCAACTACAGATCAGAACCTTGGGCCATATTTGATAAGTCCGGTAATGCCGTTTATCTGGCACCTATGCATTTTGAATTACCGAAACTTATGAATGAATATGTGGATTATATTGCTGGTCTCAAAGAACATCCAGCGGTAACTTCCGCCATTGCTCAATTCATATTCGAAAAAATTCACCCCTTTGCGGATGGTAATGGAAGAGTCGGCAGGCTTATCTCGGCTTTAGTTCTAACACAAAAAGGATATGGTTTTAGAGGATTGATACCTTTTGAAAAATATATAGAAACTCACCGGTCGGACTATTACCGTACCCTTGAGAGTTCTTGTGACGTTACGGAATTCATCAGGTATTTTCTCGAAGCTTTGACTGGTGAGATCGGAGAAATAATCATTTCTATTTCCGGAAAAGAAGAAAAAAGGGAAGACCTATTAATGCCTAGACGGGGGGAAATATTAAACATTATTTCCGATCACCCACTCTGTACTTTTGACATGATCCGGCGCCGGTTTCCATCTGTAAACCAGAAAACTCTGCATTATGATCTCTCCCAGCTAGTCAAAAGAGGCTATGTAGACAAAATCGGCGCGACACGTGGCGTACTCTATCGCAAGACCACCTAGCTATGAAAAAAGAAAAACGACAGCTACTCCTCATCATCTTCGGCATCGGCTTTATTTTCCTGCCCTCGCTGTTCGGCTACTTCTCCGGTGACGACTGGGCTGTCATGCGGACCTCTCAAATCAGTTCCCTCCCTGAGTTCTTCAACTTTTTTCTCGCACACACACCTCAATCTCTTACATTCTTCAGACCACTGCCCCAACAGCTATTTTTCAATCTCTTTGGTGCGCTTTTCGGCCTTCATCCTTTTCCTTACTACTTTTTTGTATTATCTTGCTTCCTTTTGTCTCTCTATTTTCTATACCGGCTCGCCCGGAAGATCGGATTTGACCATCTTCAAGCTCTTCTCACTGTCACTGTTTATGGCACAGCTGCGGCGAACTTCGCCCGGATCTATTTCTTGTCCGCTTTTCAAGATGTTCTGCTACCTCTGCTAGTAATTCTTTCGCTGCTAACTTTTTTAGACAAAAGATATTGGCTTTTCCTGCTGTACTTTGCACTGGCACTGCTGTCCAAGGAAACAGCCGTGGTCACGCCGTTTCTTCTCATCGCTCTTACTCTTTATCTTCGCAAAAAAAATTACACCAATACAATTCCGTACTTACTTGTCGTAGGTTTATATCTCTTTTACAGGTTAAAGTATTTTGGCGGTGCGGTGGGGGATAGTTATCTCTGGGACTTTTCTCTGAAGAAAGCGGCCAACACCCTCCTATGGTACGTCCTTTGGGCCCTTGGTACTCCGGAGATCATGGTCGATTATGTCGGTTCCGGTTTAAGAATTATCCCTCGTTACTATACCGATTTTCCTCAGTGGGGGAAAGTCATCCTCGCCGAGCTGGGCTCTTTATTTACAATCTTTTTCGCCTTTCTGATTGTCAGTTATCGAGATCTATTCAAAAAACACCGTCTGGTTTTCTTCTGTCTTTTCATCTTTGTGGTTTCCCTCGCACCCGTCCTCTTTATGCCCTGGCACAAATTTACACATGCCTTATCACTTCCCATGATTGGATCTTCCTTGCTGCTTGGATTTTTTCTTTCCAAACCCAGCTTTCTTTCCAAGGCACTTATTGCGGTTTATCTAGTCACAAATATCAGTATGATGTTTTTCTTGTACCCCAGGTTTTACGCAGTAAATAGGGGTAAGATTTCCCGCCTCGTCTACACCTACTTCGCAGAAATATATCCCTCTCCACCCTTAAACACCTCTTTTCTCTTCGTAAACGACCCAAAAGGCTACAAAGGGGGAGAAAACCAATCTAAAGAAGTGGCGCTGGCAGTATCCCAGTCCGATTTTTTCAAGGTTTTCTATCACGATCGCAGTTATCAGGTATATTTTGTAGACCTCCCCATCAGTACTCCCTCCGGCACCGTCATCCACGTCGACTCCGGCCAATTTCTGAAACGATATTAGATAAACCAACTCTTGTATTCGGGTAATCTTTGGTATTTAATGGAGATAGTTAACAATTAGATTGAGATATGGGAGAAGCAAAAGAGATTGCGTTATTCGAAAAAAGACAGGTAAGGAGAGTGTGGCATAAAAAGGATTGGTGGTTTTCAATTACAGACGTCGTAGCGGCTCTAATTCAAAACGAGAGACCAAGAAAGTATTGGAACGATCTAAAGAAGAAGATAGAAAGAGAAGGCGATATTGAGTTGTCCGAAAAAATCGGACAACTGAAGATGATGTCGTCTGACGGAAAAAAATACACGACTGATTGTGCCAACACAGCTACGGTGCTCAGGATAATCCAGTCCATACCCTCTCCCAAAGCAGAACCCTTTAAGCAATGGCTTGCCCGTATCGGTAAAGAGAGAATTGACGAAATAAATGATCCTGAATTGGCCATGGAGAGGATGAGGTCTTTGTATGAAAAGAAAGGATATACAAAAGAGTGGATTGAAAAACGATCAAGGGGCATTGCAGTGCGACAGGAACTAACTACCGAGTGGAAAGACAGGGGCATCAAGCACACCCGTGAATTTGCCATACTGACCAACGAAATCATGCAGGGAACTTTTGACATGAAAGTCGGTGAATATAAAAATTTCAAGGGACTGGAAAAAGAAAATCTTCGAGACCACATGAACGATTTGGAATTAATCCTTACCATGCTGGCAGAAGCCACAACGACAAAATTACATAAAGACAGAGACTCCAAAGGGTTCAGCCCGATTCGAACAGATGCCAAAGAAGGTGGGAAGATCGCCGGTGACACTAGAAAACAAATTGAAAAAGCCAGTGGGTCAAAGATTAGTTCAAAAGAAAACCATTTTCCGCAAACTAAGCCTGTTAATAAACAAAAATCTTTACACTAAATATCATTTGTGAGTGTCACGCTGGCAGAATTTTTCCATAAATATCCTTAAAATCGCTGCAAACTGAGACTATTTAGGCACGAACTATTAACAGTTAACACTTAACTGTTAACAGTAAACTTTGTGATATAATACACATATGTCGAATCAAAATTATAAGGAACAAATAGTTCAGTTTATTCAGGCTCGAGGTCAAACTCGAGTGGATGATCTTTGGCGACAATTTAGAATCAGTAAGGTTCTTATACACAGATATCTCAAGAGCCTTCTTTCTGAGGGAAGAGTTGCTAGGGTTGGTAAGCCTCCACTTGTGTTTTATATTTACATGAACGGTGATTTGACCGTGGTGCCACAAGACTTGGAAATTCCCAAAAAAATCAAGGATGTCATTGAAAGCGAATATTTGTATGTCACGCCCTTGGGAGAAGTCCTTCAGGGAGTTGCTGGTTTCCTTAGGTGGGTTAAAGATATAAAAGAAGAAAAGAGGGCAGCTAATCTCGCAGTCGAGTACGTTCACAATCGGACTCAAGCCAATGTCTTTATTAATAGATTTGGATATATTAACGCCACAGAAAGAATTAAAGCAGTTTTCCCAGACACCCTTCTCGATAAACTTTATTACTTGGATTTTTACAGCCTACCAAAATTTGGAAAAACCAAGCTTGGTCAGCTGGTTCTATACGCCAAGCAAACCCAAAAAATTACTCTCATAGAAGAAATATTTCCACAATTTAAACACGTCATACAAGACATTATTAAGCGATATAAGATTGATGCTGTTGGTTTTATCCCCCCTACCATTCCCAGAAAGTATCAATTTCAGAAAGAAATGGAAAAACTTGCAAAGATTAAACTCCATAGAATTGAATTGGTTAAAGCCTATGTCGGAGATATACCGGTGGCTCAAAAGTCACTATCCAAACTTGAAGATCGTATCACAAACGCTCGAGGGTCAATCTTTTTGAAAGATGAAAACAAGAAATACGATAATGTGTTGCTGATTGATGATGCTGTTGGGTCCGGAGCTACGCTAAATGAAACTGCTCAGAAATTGAAACAGGCGGGGACGGCAAAAAAAGTAATTGGCCTAGCGGTAGTTGGAAGCTACAAGGGATTCGAGGTCATACGGGAAATATAGAGTTACACTCCAGGTATCATTTTTACTTTCTTACAGATAAAATCAAAAACAAGTCATGAACGAAAAACTGCTTCGACATTTCCATGAAATCGAAAAAATCCACTGGTGGTGGGAAGGCCGCAGGCAGATCCTCCGGCAATCACTCGAAAAAAAACCCGGTTTAAAAATACTGGACATCGGCTGCGGTACCGGTGAGACACTTACTTTCTTGGAGGGTTGCTTGGATAAGCCCAAACTCTACGGTATAGACAATATGCCGGTAGCCATCGACTTTGCTCGGAAAAGAGGCCACAAAAACATTCGCCTGGTCGATGCAAAAAAACTCCCTTTTAACGCCAACTCCTTTGACTACGTCCTTCTTTTGGATGTGATTGAACATATCGAAGATGACTCGGGGATACTCTTGGAAGCCAAACGTGTTCTAAAGAAAGGTGGCAAGATTATTATCACTACTCCGGCACTTCAATTTATCTGGTCAGAGCACGACAGCGAGCAGGGCCACTTCCGGAGATATACCAGGAGTAGGATGCGCTGGCTTGCTATAAAAACCCGGTTGGCTATCGATAGGATCAGTTACTTCAATTTCTTTCTGTCGCCAGCAATCATCCTCCTACGGCTTCTGGGACGTTTGAAACCCTTCAAAAAGGTCAACAGTTACGATTCCAAGCTCAACTATGATATAGCCAAGAAAAGTTTGATAAATGACCTTCTCAAAATTATCTTTGTCACCGAAATTAAGCTGATGAAATATATCAGCTATCCCATCGGCATCTCAATCTTTACTGTTCTAAAGAAGAAATAGGATTATTAAGATAAAATAGCTATTATGGAAAAACAAAAAACGGCAGTCATCGTAGGAGTCTCTTCCCAAGATGGTTCATATCTAGCAGAACTACTACTTGAGAAAGGGTACAAAGTAGTTGGCTCCATCCGCCGCTCCACCGCCATGGTTCACGAAAACATCGAGCACCTGAAAGGCAAAATTATTTTGGAAGCAGCCGACCTGATCGATCAGGAGTCACTCAATCGAGTCATGATCAAGTACCAGCCCGACGAGGTTTACAATATCGCGGCCCAGTCCGTCCCGGGAGACGCTTGGTCTCATCCCTTCTATACCGGCGAAGTTACTGCCCTAGGACCTGTCCGAGTTTTTGAAGCCGTCCGCCACTTTGCTCCTCATGCCAAAGTCTATCAAGCCACTTCGAGAGAAATTCTTGGCGGGGTAAAAGGTGTTGATAGAGCCAATGAGTCCACTCCACTTTTTGCTAACAATCCTTACGGAATTGCCAAAGCCTACGCTCACATGATGATCAATTGCTATCGTGAATCTTACGGCATGTTCGTTTGCGGTGGAATTCTTTTCAATCACGAGTCACCCCGCCGTTCATTGCACTTCGTCACCCGCAAAATTTCCATGGGTGTCGCCTGTATCAAGCTTGGCATCCAAAATCCTCCTGTCAACGAACTCGGAGAACCTATGGTGGACGCTCAGGGCAGAATCCACCTCGGCGACCTAAACGCCATGCGCGACTGGGGCTATTCCAAGGATTATGTGGAAGCGATGTGGCTCATGCTCCAGCAGGAGAAACCCAAAGACTACGTCATTGGCACCGATACCAACTATTCTATAAAAGATGCCTGTAAAGCTGCTTTCGATCATGTGGGTATGAACTGGGAAGACCATGTCATGTCCAATGAGCGGTTACTCCGCCCCACCGAAATTACCGATATGAGAGGGGATTACTCCTTGGCCAAAAAAGAACTTGGCTGGGAGCCAAAAGTCTTTATGAAAGAGCTAATGGAGATCATGGTCGATGCCGACATCGAATGGTTAAAATCTCATAATGTAAAATAGACCACATGAGCAGATCTGAATTCGCTGAAGGGAAAATTCTTATTCCTGGAGGGGATGGAATGATAGGTCGGGCAACCGATAGCGGTCTCACTCAACGTGGTTTTAAGGTTGAGATTACCAGTACCGAAATGGGACGGGCATCAATACGCGATGGCATTCATTATGTTGACTTTCGTCACCCGGAAACTGCCGATGAAGTTATTGCGAAAGGTGGTTTCGATGTGATTATTTGTCTGGCCGGTATATCTGATCCGAGAATAGCTAAAGAGAATCCCATACTCGCAGACCAAGTTAATCACCTTGGAGTAATACAAATGTTGGAATCAGTCAAAAAATTACCAAGGGAAAAAAGGCCAATAGTGATCCTACCATGCTCAGTTCTCCAATTCGACATCAAAGAGTCTGGCCTGATTAGTGTTCACCATCCACTGAAAGAAAATGGAGATACTTATGTCCTAAGCAAAAATAATATGTTCTATGACGCCTTGAAATATTTGCCTGACATTGATATCAGATTCTCGTTTATTGGAAACACGACAGGGGAGGGTCAACGTTTGGGCTTTATCGGGCCGGATATTATGGATCAGTTTGTTCGTGGTGAGGAAAAAATCGTTCACGGCGATCTCAAACAGAATAGGCCATTTCTGCACTCAAAGGATGCCGCTAGTATTTTTTTCTATGCCATGACCAGTAAGAGAGTAGATATCGGTGATCGTTTTTTGGTTACCAGTGGATATAGCCCCAGCCTTGAGGATTTCTTCCTTTCGATGGCTAGGGTAGTTGGACGGCCAGACAAACCCGGGGAGCCTGATCCAAGATTTGGTGGTCTCGCAAAAATAAAAGACATCCGTTTTGACATTGAGCTACTTGAGGAGCTGGGTTTCAGGCAGTTAAACGGTCTAGACCAAATTAGCTACACTCTAATGATGGACAGGCTGCGGGTCTTAAATGGTGGTAAACTTCCCGAAAGAGGGATCTATGGTTATTAATTTTTGTTTTTAGAAAATTAATGAAAAAAGCACTAATCACCGGTAGTGAAGGATTTGTGGGTAGACACCTGTGGAAAGAACTGGAAAGTAATGGTTACAAAGTTTTTGGAACATCATTGAACGAGCCGGAGATAAAATCGGATAAAGTATTCGTTTGTGATATCACTGATACTGAAAAAGTCGACAATTTAATGAAAAATCTTCGTCCGGATTATATTTTTCATCTCGCCGCCCAACCAAGCCCCCACCACTCTTGGACCTCACCCAAAAAAACTTTTGAAATAAATACCATTGGAACCGTAAATCTTCTAGAATCCATAAAAAATAACCCCGGCTACCACCCTAGAACTTTATTGGTCGGTTCCTCGGTAGAATATGGGGATGTTCCTGAAGATAAGCTTCCCATTACCGAAGAAACCGGTTTTGATCCGAGAAGCCCATATGCGATCAGTAAATTAGCTTGTTATTACACAGCAAAAGCCTATGTCCGGGTAAACAAAATTGATATAGTTTACTCAGCCTCATTCAGTCACACAGGACCCGGACAAGGAGTTGGTTTCCTCGCTTCGGATATCGCAACTCAAATTGTCGAAATCGAAAAAGGAAACAAAGCACCCCTCCTATTGACCGGATACTTGGAAAATTTGCGGGATTATACTGATGTACGTGATGTGGTTCGTGCATACCGCTTATTACTGGATAAAGGAAAAACTGGGGAGAGGTATAACGTATGTTCGGGGAAAGCGATCTCTACCGGAGATATCTATCAGGGTTTGATAAAAAACGCCTACGTAAAAATTGAACATTCAATCGACCCCACTAGAAACAATCCCTCCGACGTGCCTGTTATTATCGGTTCTCACGCCAAAATTACTACCGAAACCGGCTGGACCCCCGAAATCCCCATCGAACAAACCCTCAAAGACTTACTGGATTGGTACAGATCTAAATAAATTCCGCCTCTAACTCTTTCAGTTTGTTCCATGCCTGAGAGTCCGGCTTTAGTGACCCCTCTATGTAAGCAAGAGTAGCCAGTCTCCGGTATGTCGTGATATCCGAAGAGGAAAACATTTTATCTTCCATTTTTTTGATCCGGGAGTTTATCTCACTCGTAATGTTTGCTTCACGAATAATTTTTACAATATTCAAATCTTGTATTGTATCTCCAACACTACTGATGTTATATATACGTACTAGTTTATCTAGGAATTTAGGATCTTCAAATACGTGTGGCAAGTCTCCATAATAATATTTTACAGAAAGATCAAATTTTCCCAAGAAACACCCATTTTCCTTAGGGGTAAATTCTAAATAGGCTTCTGTAAAGTCAGTAAATTGGAATCGATCCATCATTTTTTTTCTAGCTTCCTCCCCTCGTTTCTGGCTTTCGTTTACCAGATCAATGTAGACAGAGTCATGAAGAGCGCCGATACCAAGCGTTTTTTGACGAACCGGATCTGGAGAAACCAAGACAATCGGGGTATCATCTGCTAGCAAATGAGGAGTAATTAAACATCTTACAAACACCACTCCATCGTTTATAAGGATGGCTCCTGTATCCAGAAGGTTCTTCGCACCTTCTTTAAACCATCTCGATAAGTTTGAAACGATTTTTTCATTTTCTTTATTAATTACCTCAAGGTACTTTAATGCTTTTTCCAAGGCTTCTTTGTTTGATGAAGAATGTTTTTTGATAATTAGTACTTCTTCCAGAGCCTCTTCATCTGAGTTTTTAATTTCCCAAGATACCATTCCATGGCTGTCCACGACTAAGGCCTCAAGAGAGCCTATCAACGCGCCACGATTAAATTTTTGTGATTTTTCAGGAGCGTTTCTAATAGGAAATATTGTTGCGTGGCCTTCCTCTTTTAGAATACTAGAAATCGAAGTAAAGACTTCGTTAAAGTCATCTAGATTCATATGGTGAAGAATTCTTATTGAAAGCGTATCTGGAATAAGTATCCTATCGAAGCTATTTTTCCCAAATGGAAGCTCTGGAAATAGAGAAGATACTAGGGAGGACGACTTTATGTCTTTTTTCCCCGCGTAACGTTGCAGTAGTTCTCTTTTATATATATGCTCTTTCTGATAAATCCTCATTTCGCTTAGTCCATTCTCCCTTAGCCCTTGTGAATATTCACGCAATTCTTCTCTGATCTTCTTGCTGATAGGAATCTCTTTTAAAGAGTCGGTTATGGACTGTGCAGCCAACATTGATCTGGATAAATATACTTTGATATCTTCGTCTGTTGTCGCATCTTTAATTTCTTCAATAAACGTACTTATCTCTCGTATGGTCCGCACAACAATATCAAGCTTATTGTCATACTCAGGGTCGCTCCCTTCTTTACGAGAATAAGAAAGAGTCAAAGCTGTTGAATCAATTTGTCTTTCTAGTTCGATCCATTTTTCATTTAAACTTGAAATATTTGGATCTTTTTTATTTGATAGTGATGAATGCAATACATATAAACCGTCCATGCCAAGAAATAAACCATCGTATACTTTCCTCACATCAAAAATGTTAGACGCTAGTTTTCCAGGTACAAAGTCAGTTTCGGTTACTACTATCCTATACCTCTCAGCCAACTCCGTTCTTTGGTCTATCCATCCAACTATTAACGTCTTTTGTTGATCTGTGCCAATCAATTCATTGCTTGAAAGACCAGTCGCAGCCATCATTTGGTCAATTGGTTTTACAGTCCTTTCAAAATCAGAATAAATTATATATTTCACTCCAAAGCGTTCTTTTTCTGGTAAGGATGATTCCATTAGATATATCGTACATCGGGATTGTAAGATATAGTAGTGAAGAAAATTATTGGTATTCTCAAGACGCAGACAATCAAGGACTCTTTTGTTGTGGCAATCGGCCTAGGTGTGTCGGCGGTCATCGGCTTTGTCTATACCATTCTGCTGGCCAGGAGTCTGGGGCCGGTTAACTTCGGCGTTTATTCTGCTTTGACGGCACTCGCGGCCATCGTCTTCAGTTTGGGGGACTTGGGTATTTCCAGTTCGCTAGTCAATTTTTTACCCAAAAAACACATTGATAAATATCAATATCTGGCGACCAGCTTTTGGCTGGAATTTGCTATCGGAGTACTTGTTCTTCTTTTGTTTGGCACTGTTTCGTTTGTCAGCAATCTGGTCGTACCTGGGTCATTGCAGACAGATTTCATTCTCACCGGAATTATCTCCTTTAATTATCTTTTGATTATTTACACCCAGGGGTTTTTTACCGCTGGCCGTAAATTCTGGTCTTATTCAGCCAGCCAAATAATTGATAGTGCGGTCAAGATTTTGATCGTCTTGGTCATCTTTAAGATGGGTAAGTTGACCATAGGAAATGCCTTAATAGCCAACATTATATCTACCTTCATTGCCCTACTAATCACCTTTGGTAAACAACTTTATACGATCGAGCTAGATTTTTTTAAAGATGCCTTTTGGAACATATTTCATTTTTCCAAGTGGATAGCTGTTTCCCGCATCTTTACCGTGATGACTTCCCGGATCGATATTGTTCTATTGAACCTCATGGCAGGGAATTACTCCGCCGGCATCTTCTCCGCTGCCAGCCGGGTGACGATATTTTTCGCCATGTTGGCCGCAGGGCTAAACTCGGTCATCAACCCGCGCTTCTCCTCATTTGATTCTCACTCAAAGACGGTTTCCTATATGAAAAAATTATTATTACTCGTTTCGGGCATCGCCGCCTTCATGGCGATCATCTCTCTTTTTGCAGGCCCCATCATTACTCTGGTTTACGGTGAAAAGTATACGGAGTCGATCTCCGTTTTCCGCAATCTGATCCTGGCCATGGTTCCTTTTTTGTATATCATTATTTTTAACTCTGTCCTCATCTACGCCTTTAATCAGTTATCTTTCTACACCAGAATGGTGGCTATCCAGACCACCATCTTGGTCGTTCTTGATCTTATTCTGATCCCCAAAGTGGGATATCACGCTCCCGCCATTTCCCTCTTAGCTTCCAATATTTTTGTACTTATAGCTTCATCGGCAAAAATAAACGCCCTTCTCCATGAAAAATCTTGAATGGTCAGAGCAAAGCCATTCCATACTAGAGCAGGCTACCAGTCTCGATCGGTATAACCACTGGTTAATGGGCAACTTCAAGCAGTATTTTGGCCGAACCATTTTGGAAATCGGAAGTGGACAGGGAGCCCTTTCGAAGCTGTTTCCCGGGAAAGCCATCATTATTCTCTCCGACATTTACTCTGACTATATAAACAAACTCAAACAGACCTTCACCGATCCGGTATTGAAACTCGATATCGAAAACGAAGCTCCTGAAATATTAATTGGCAAGATGGATACCATTTTTTCCTCCAACGTTTTTGAACATATCAAAGACGACAAGAAAGCTTTTTTAAACTGCTTTAAATTATTAGAGTCAGGTGGTCGTCTGCTACTGTTTGTTCCCGCCCGCCCTGAGATCTACGGAAAGCTGGACACGGACATGGGGCACTACCGCCGCTATACCCATAAAAGTCTGAAGGAAAAAGTTGAAAAAGCTGGTTTTAAAATTGAAAAAATTCACTATGTCAACTTACCTGGATATTTTCTTTGGTGGGGTAGGGGAGTCTTGATCGGAAAATTAAGCAGATCTAAGCCGGGGGCAAATAAGCAGGATAATTATTTTGGAAAACTGTTTGACAAATTTATAGTCCCACTTTTATATCTGGAAAAGTATTTGCGTCCGCCTATTGGTCAAAGTCTGGTACTGATCGCTCGAAAGTCAGGGAAATAGATTGTATCTTAGGATACACCATAGCGCCCAGACACCGTCCTTCCAGCCAATTTTCTTGCCTTGTTCGTAGTTTCGTCCATGATAGCTGATACCGACTTCGTATACCCGCACACCCATTTTGGCGACCTTTGCCGTAAACTCCGGCTCCAGTCCAAAGCGGTTTTCCCTGAGGTCTAATCTTTTTGCCACTTCTTTTGTAAACATTTTATACCCAGTTTCCATGTCGGTAAGGTTCAGATTAGTACACATGTTGGAAATTAGAGTAAGAATATTGTTCGCCACCATGTGCCAGAAAAATAACACCCTGTGTGGCCTGTCTCCCATAAACCGCGATCCGTAAACTACGTCTGCGTCCCCATCGGTGATCAGTTTCAACAATATCTGCAATTCGCGAGGATCATACTCCAAGTCTGCATCCTGAATAACTACTGCGTCTCCGGTAACTTCCTTTAGACCGCGTCTTATCGCCGCCCCCTTACCCTGATTCTTTTTAAGGGATATAACCTTTATCGACTTAAGTCTTTTGAGTTTTTCCTCGGTTCCGTCTGTGCTCCCATCATTTACCACTATTAGCTCTAGCTTTATTTTTCCAAAATTCACTCCAAGAACTTTTCTAACTGCCTTTACTACGAGCTTATCTTCGTTGTATACCGGCATGATGACAGACAACTTCTTTATCACTGGCCTAGTATATAACAAGTATAATTCTCCTTATGGCACTATCAGTTATTATTCCGACTCTCAACGAAGAGAAAGACTTACCCCGATGTCTAGACTCACTAAAAGGTTTGGCCGGCGAAATAATCATCATCGATTCCGGATCCAAAGATAAAACATTGGAATTAGCCAAGTCAGCCAAAGCAAGAATAATTAACCACCCATTCACTTCTTTTTCAGAAACCCGCAACTTTGGTGATAAACAAGCAAATGGTGAATGGATCTTATCAACCGAGGCAGATGTATCCATCTCGCCTGAACTGGCCAAAGAAATCAGTTCGGCCATCGATTCCAGCGAGTATGATGCTTATTACATCGGCAGAAGAAATTTCATCTGGGGCGAAGAAGTAAAGCACTCTGACTGGGGGCCCAAAGACGACCGTCACATTTGGCTTTATCGTAAAGGGGTAGGCTCTTGGCAAAGTTTGGTTCACGAAGAGTTTGTAACAGAGAAAAGGGTCGATGAGTTAAAAAATTATCTCATTCACAATAACTATGAAACTATATCCGAATTTGTGGATAAGATTAACAAGTACTCAGATCTGGCGATCAAACAGAAACAATATTTTCCTAACTGGTGGTTTATTCGAGACTTTTTTAAAAGGTTTTTTTATAAGCTCGGTTTTCTGGATGGTTATCGTGGTCTTTTTCTTTCTTATCTGCAGGCGGTATATTACCTGACCTTATCAGTAAAAAGATATACAAAAAACTAATATGTATATATGTATATAGGAATAATTACTCTATTGGGGTTAATCCTACGGCTAATTTATTCCAATCAAAGTTTTTGGCTAGATGAGGGGGCTTCGCTCATGTTCGCGAAGCTACCAATACCCCAGCTGGTTGAGAGTATCAAGACTGACTTTCACCCACCGATATTCTATTCCCTGCTTCATTATTGGCTGCCTCTGGCTGGAAGATCCGAGTGGTTGATCCGTTTACCCTTCATTATTTTGGCAACCGCCACCATCCCTGTCATATTTCTTCTCTGCCGGGAAATATTTGGCACCAAATCAACAATACCGGTGGTCTCTGCTCTATTTCTTGCTTTAAATCCTTTGCATATATATTACTCTCAAGAATTGAGAATGTATTCCCTTGTTTCTTTGCTCATAGTACTTTCTTGGCTCTTTCTGGTGCGGAAAAAAATTCAAATGGTAGCTATCATAAACGTCTTGTGCCTCTTCACTTTTTATGGAGCCATCTTCAACATCGTCGCCGAGGTAATTTATTTATTATTTAATAAATCGAAGAACTATTTTGGGCACGTTATCTTTATTAGTGTACCTGCACTTGTGGTGTTTGTGCTTTGGTGGCCAGTGTTCTCGGCCCAGCTCAGCAATGGTAATTATCTAAAAACCTTTCTACCAGGCTGGCAAGCACTATCCGGTTCGCTAACTCTAAAGTCGCTCATATTAATTCCCTTAAAATTTATCCTCGGACGGATTTCTTTTCAGCCCCAGACGCTCTATTATTTAGTCGGAGGTTCTTTAGTATTAATTTTTTTCAGCATAATCACCAACTCGTTTCGAAACAAAAAGACCAAACTCTTTTGGATAGCTCTAATTACACCTTTGCTTTTTGGATCAATCATTAGTCTAAAAACTCCAATGCTTGGGTACTGGCGTTTTCTTTATGTTTTACCTTTCTTCTTTGTTTTACTTGCTTCTGGCATAGAAGCCATGCCCAGAGTAATTAAATTCGGAACCATTATTTGGGTTTGCGGTACATTTATCTTTTTCAATATTTTCTTTTGGACCAATCCAAAATTCCACCGGGAGGATTGGAGAGGCCTAGCACGTTTCCTCTCCGGTAAGGAAAGTCAGTTGGTGATTGCGTTTCCATATAAATTTGCACCGCTATATTTCTACGAGACTTATACCCTGGTGGTTCCTTTGCTGGACGCCAACTACCACAGGATACCTGTCGATCAAAACTTCGAAACGTCAAAACCTGTGTACTATCTCGATTATCTGGCTGATATTACGGATCCAAACCGTACTATCCTCAAGTCCCTTAGTGGTTTGAAGTTAAAGCAGACGGGAGTATATAATTTTAACAATCTGGGGCAAGTTTATGAGTTCCAGCCATTATGAAGATAGCTATTGACATTAGTCAGGCCATATATGGCACCGGTGTATCTGTCTATACCAAGAATCTTGTCAGCAATCTGATAAAACTACATCCTGAAGATGAATTTATTCTTTTTGGTGGTTCACTTCGGCGGCGGCGCGAGCTTCTTGTGCTAGCCAAGAAGTTCAAAGGCACGCCTAAGATCTTTCCTTTCCCGCCGACAATGATGGACTTCATCTGGAACTCTCTCCACCTGGTCCCTGTGGAGACCTTCACCGGACCGGTTGATATCATTCATACCTCAGATTGGACAGAGCCACCCTCCAGATATCCCAAAGTCACCACTGTTCACGACCTGGTCCCCTTTAAGTATCCACATACCACCACCGACTCGATCAGGAACGCTCACAAAAAAAGATTGGCTTGGGTCATGAGAGAATCAAAAAAAATTATCGCCGTCAGCGAGTCCACCAGGAGTGATCTGATCTCTATTCTCAGAATTCCGGAGGAAAAAATTGTGGTTATTCCTGAGGGAGTGGAGGAGAGATATACACCTCAACCCCTTGAGATAGTTGAAACCGTTACTCGAAAATACAAAACCGGTGACGAGTACATATTTACTCTGTCTACCTTGGAGCCGCGCAAAAATCAGCCAGCCTTAATAAAAGCCTTTGATCTTGTCAGAGAAAAATATCCAAACTTAAAACTTTTGATCGGAGGCCGGGTTCGTCAGGACAGCGAGGTGCATTCGGCTGAGAATATCCTGACCCCCGGTTATATCCCGGATGCCGATCTCCCAGCCTTATATTCCGGATGTCTGGCATTTGTCTTACCTAGTCTTTATGAAGGTTTTGGCCTATCTCCGCTCCAGGCCATGGCTTGTGGGGCTCCAGTTGCTGTTTCGGATATTAGTAGTCTTCCAGAAGTGGTGGGGGACGCTGGGGTACTTTTCGACCCAAGCAGCCTTCAGTCTATCGCAGCTGGTATAATAGAGGCTATCCAGAACAGGTCTGAACTTAGAAAAAAGAGCCTCAAACAGGCAGCAAAGTTCACCTGGAAACATACAGCCGAGGAAACTTATAAGACATACAATGAAGTCCTTGGTCTGACTGCTGGGAAGAACAATTTATGATTATTGGATTTGATATCAATGAAGCCAATGTTCCCCAGCGTGTTGGGGTTAATCAGGTTGCCTACAATATTTTTATTCATTTAGTAAAAAATCTCCAAGACGGAGACAGAATAATAGCCTTTGCTAAAGAGCGCCCGCTACCAGACATGCCTCCTGCTGGAGATAAATTAACTTATGAAATTTTTGGGGCAAAAAGAGCTTGGGTTCTGACTAGTCTTACCAAAAGGCTCTGGTTCGGGGAGCCAAAGATAGATATTTTATTCTCGCCTAGCCACTATTCTCCATTTTTATCACCGGTAAAAAGCGCCATATATCTCATGGATATGTCGTTTGAGCTATTTGGCACAGAATACTTTACGAGCTACGATATTAACCAATTAAAACGATGGACTCCAGTTTCTGTTAAAAGAGCCAAAAAGGTTTTTACTATTTCAGAATTTAGTAAAAACGAAATCATTAGGCTCTATGGAACAAACCCTGAGAAGATTGAGGTGGTTTATCCGTCGTATGACAAAAAAGCTTTCCATGGCAAAATTCCCAAAACTAAACAAATGGCTGTTCGAAAAAAATACAACATTAACGGTAGCTTCTTACTCTACTGGGGTACGTTACAACCAAGAAAGAATATTACCCGCCTTATCGAAGCCTTTTCCAAATTAAAAGAATCCAGGTTGAAACTCGTTATTGCTGGCAAAAAGGGGTGGTTGTACGATCAAATTCTCGATCAAGCCAGGAGGTTGGGTGTAGAGAACAGAGTTATTTTTACAGGCTTCCTAGTACCAGATGACCTCCCGGCTCTAATAAAAGCGAGTCGCGCCTTCATTCTTCCCAGTCTTTACGAAGGGTTTGGCATGCCCGTCGTCGAAGCTCAAGCAGTCGGCACACCGGTTGTTGTTTCCAAAGTAAGTTCTTTACCTGAGGTGGCCGGAGACGCGGCTATCTATATCGACGATCCTTTGTCACCTGAGAGCATTAGACAGTCACTCGAAAAAGTGTTATCACTATCACTTTCCGAAAGAATTAAAATGATTAAAGACGGCAAGGATAATGCAAGACGGTTTGACTGGGATGTTTCAGCCCAGAAAGTAATAACGACATTAAAAAAACTATGACCATACTGAACTTAAATGTCTCCAAAAAAGGCCTTGTGTTCACTGATAAGGATGGCCACCGCCTTTCCTTTGGGATTGCTTTTAATAAAATAATCAAAAGATTACATAGTTATCTGATAGACATCGAGTTGTATTTATTGTGGATAATTGGATATATACCCAGCCACTTCGTCCGAAATTTACTTTACCGCTTGTCCGGTATAAAACTTGGTAAAGGAGCTAGTATTCATATGGGTGCCCGTTTTTTTCTTCCCAAGAATATCACAATAGGGGAAGGCGCCATCGTGGGAGACCATGCCTTTTTTGATGGACGAGCCAAAATAACGATCGGGAAACACACGGATATTGCGTCTCAGGTCATGGTCTACAATTCGGAACACGATTTATCTGACCCCACCTTCAGAGCCATCGAGGAGCCAGTCTCCGTTGGAGACTACTGCTTTATCGGCCCTCGAGTCATAATTATGCCAGGAGTGAGTATTGGAAAAGGTGCAGTTGTGGCAGGTGGTGCTGTCGTTACCAAAGATGTAGCCGCGGGTGCCATTGTCGGAGGAGTCCCTGCCAAGGTTATCGGAGAAAGATCTCTTAAAGAATATCATTACAAGTTAGGCCGCCCTAGGTTATTCCAATGAAAACAAAATACTTACCGTTGCTACTTGTATTTCTAATCGGAGCAGTTTACTTAAGTCTTCCTACTCCGACCCTTCCTGATCTTAGAGATTCGGCCAGATCGGATGAAGAAGGGGATACTTGGCAAAATCCTGATCAAAAAGGTTTCTACTCGGATCTTACTCGTAGTGAAGTTCTGAGCGATATTCAGTCAAAATCTCAAATTAAATTCCTTGGACTGACCCTACCCACATACAGACTAAATTATCCACCAGAAGACGCCTTTACTCTCGTAAGAGATCAGACCAAAAGCAACTATTTGGAAGAAATTGTTTACCCCATGAGGAACTCCACCTTCGTCAATGGCTGGGAACCAGAAAAAGCGCCTCAAAACGCTAATCTTACCCCAGACGAAATACCAGACATCTCTCTTCACGGTGTTGCTTACCAGGCAAAAATTACGCTGCGTCCTGTGAATTCTCCAGTTTGGGCAAGGCTAATCATCTGGACGCTTATTTTCCCATCTGCCTACTTAGTTTCTTTAGCCTTCAAAAATGCCTAAAATCGATCTTTCCATCATCACCATTTCTTACAACACCAAGCAGATCACACTGGACTGCCTTGACTCAATTTTGAAATACACCAAAGGTATAAGTTATGAAGTCATTGTGGTGGATAATGGCTCGAAAGATGGCTCAGTAGAAGCAGTTCGCCACTACTCCAAGAAATTTCCTCAGATAATTCTAATCGACGCACAAGAAAATCTAGGCTTTGGGCGTGGTAACAATCTAGGAGTCAAAAAAGCCAGGGGTAATTATCTCCTTTTCTTAAACTCCGACACTCTCTTGTTTGATAACGCCCTAAAAGAAGCCTACGAAACCGTCATTAAGCATCCTAAGGTTGGCGCATATTCCTGCCGTCTACTAAACGCAGACCGTTCTTTTCAGGCTTCTGGTGGTCACTTTCCTTCCTTTTGGAGTCTGATGGCCTGGCAGTTTTTTATTGACGATTTACCGATTATCGGTGATTTCATTCCTTCCTTTCATCCCAAGCAAAGTCAGTACGAAAAAAACAAACAAATGGACTGGGTCACCGGTGCCTTTATGATTGTTAGAAAAGATATTTTTGATAAGGCAGGCGGCTTTGACAAAAACATATTTATGTATACGGAAGAAATGGAGCTATGCTACCGCCTGTCCAAACTAGGATACCCTACTTATTACACCAATACTCCCGCCATCGTGCATCTTGGTGGGGCTTCAGGAGGGTCTTATCTTGCCCTCACCTTGGAAATAAAAAACATGATCTACTTTTGGCGTAAACATATGCCACACTGGCAAATTGTTTTTGTAAAAATCTCTTTCTGGATTGGTTCATTGCTTAGGTTGTTAATATTTGGGATAATTAAAGGAGATGCAAAAGCTCGCAAAGCCTACTTCCACGCTCTTGGATTCATTTTTTAAATATCTTTTTGCGGCGGTCTTGATATTTATACCGCTTTATCCGAAATTCCCGCTTTTTACGGTTCCCTTTACCTATGTCTCTATCAGGGTAGAGGATTTTCTCATTGCATTGGTCTGGTCGGTCTTTTTTGTCCTCCTTATAAATCAAAAAAAAATTATCTTCCCGAAAGTTACTTTACAATTTGCAGTTTTTGCTTTTGTCGCTCTAGTTTCTAGCTTGTCAGCCATACTCATCACCAAAAATGTTCAGCCCATACTCGTATTCCTCCATTTTTTCCGTCGCATAGAATATATGTCCGTCTTTTTCCTTATATACTTCGCCGCCCGGGAAAGCTCCACCAGGCGGTATTATCTTGAGCTTGCCATTCTGCCGGCGATAGGCGTCTTTCTTTATGGCATTGCCCAGATATATTTCAATGCCCCAGTGATCTCTACCATGGACTCCGAATCCAGTAAGGGCATCGCCATGTATCTAAGACCTGGTGTTACCCTCAACAGTACCTTCGGGGGTCATTATGATCTCGCCGTCTATCTGACCATGATTATGACCTTCCTGGTAGCTATTACCGGATCACTCAATACCTGGCTAAAAAGGCTACCTTTCTTAATCCTCTTTGTTGTTCTGCTTTGGTTGTTTATGCAAGCTGGCTCTCGAATTTCTTTGGTATCTTTAGTAGTGGCAGTCTGTCTCGTCTCCTATTTTTATCGCCGGTTTGTCCTCGGTTTGATATTTCTAGGGGTCATCTTTGCCTTTATCGCCACGTCTTCACAATATATCGACCGGTTCAAAAGTATTTTTCGAGTCTTCACGGTCAAGACCAGCCAAATAATTTTTCCGCCCACCTATGCCGCTACGCCAAAAATCCTAACTCCTACTCTGACTCCCAAGCCCACACCCACTCCTGAGCCGCTTCGTCCTATTCAGCAAGATAGGTCTACCAGTATCCGCTTTGATGTCGAGTGGCCGAGAGCCATGAGGGCGTTTTACAAAAATCCCATACTGGGTACTGGTTTTTCCTCTATTACCCTAGCAACTGACAATGACTACCTACGAACACTTGGAGAAATGGGTCTACTGGGACTATTGTCATTTTTAGCTCTTCTGTATGCCATGGGGAAGTTTCTGGTGTTAAGCGTCAACAAAGTCAGTGGTATAGATAAAATAATTATTATTTCGGCCATTGGCATATTCGCTTCATTTCTTACTAGCGCCATTTTTATTGATGTATTTGAATCCAGCAAAATCGCCATTTTATTTTGGGCCTATATGGGTTTAGCATTTAGTACTAAAAAGATATGATAAAAAAATTACTTGTTGTCGGAGTTATAGTTTTGGCTTTGTTCCTTAGGCTTTACAAGATAGATAATCCGGTGGCTGATTGGCACTCCTTCCGTCAGGCAGACACATCCTCAGTGACTAGAAATCTAGTGGAAAATAAGGGGACCTTGTTGGTCCCGACTTATCATGACAATTCCAATATTCAATCAGGAAAAGACAACCCCCACGGTTACCGCATGGTGGAATTTCCGTTCTACAATTACCTTCACTCACTGGTCTATAAAGTTTACCCTGGCGTCGGATTAGACATGGCAGGTCGCCTCACATCAGTACTTCTCTCCCTGGTATCCATTTATTTTGTTTTTCTTATTGGGGAAAAACTTTCCGGGTTTTTTGTCGGCTGGCTGGCCGCTTTGTTTACTGCCATACTTCCCTTTAGTATCTACTACTCCAGAGTCATACTGCCGGAACCTTTAATGATCTCCACTGTTTTGGCATCTTATTGGTATCTCATAAAAATGTCCGAATCTATCGGAATGAAGAAACGCCTTTTTCTTCTAATGAGTTCCGTTTTGATCGCTATTGCTATTTTGGTAAAACCATTTGCCCTGTTCTTTGTCCTTCCTCACGCCGCCATTCTTTTTCGTTCTTGGGCAAAAGGAGAGCTTACCACCCTGGACATGCTGGCCATCGCCATACTTAGCCTTACACCCTTTATTTGGTGGAGAAAACACATTTTAAATTACCCGGAGGGAATTCCCGCCAGCGACTGGCTGATAAATTCCACTGGTATCCGTTTCCGTCCAGCATGGTTCCGTTGGCTTTTTGGAGAGCGGATTGGCAAGCTTATATTGGGAGTCTACGGAACAGGCTTCTTGATGCTTGGTCTTATCGCCAAACCCAAAAAGGAAGGTGTTGCTTACTGGCTCTGGGCCATTGGCATCGTCCTGTATTTCTCGATAATTGCCGGCGGCAACGTTCAGCATGATTACTATCAAGCGATAATCATTCCATTTCTGGCTTTCCTCTTGGCCAAGGGAACTGTATTGGTTCTCAGTCTTTCCCGAACTACGTACTCACGTTTTTTGACTATCATTATGACCTTCACTATTTTTGTAACCATGATTGCTCTCTCGTGGTACGAAGTTAAAGGATTCTATCAAGTAAACAACTGGCCAATTGTTGAAGCCGGCCAGGCGGCCGATAGGCTTCTTCCTGCTGATGCAAAAGTAATTGCTCCCTACAACGGTGACACCGCCTTTTTGTATCAAACCCATCGCTCTGGGTGGCCGATTGGCTATGACATCGAAGATAAAATGGCCAAAGGAGCCACTCATTATGTTTCTGTGGTTTACGACGACGAAGCCCGCTCGTTGGAAAATAAATATACTCTGATTGAAAAGAACAATCGGTACATTATCATCAAACTGGTAGATTAACTTATGAAAATTCTGATGCTTACCCCTTATCTTCCTTATCCGGATAGTTCCGGAGGGCAGATCAGAACACAAAAT
>LCJG01000001.1 GCA_000998025.1 Candidatus Collierbacteria bacterium GW2011_GWB1_44_6 | reverse complement strand
TTTATCAATAAATTTGATTTCTCGTCGACCACCAAGGCACCTTCGTATGCCGTGACCTCTCCTCTCCATTGTGGTAAGTCCGGGTGACTAAAAGGTACAGCATCAATGGCGTATTTTTCCATTAATTCATGCTTCTCCCCTTTCTTACGTAGCAAATCAAACTCATTTTTTAATAGGTTATCAACCGCTGAGTTAAGAGTGTACGGAGGGGTGGAGGGGCGCGAAAGGCCAAGGCGGACATCCATATAGAAACATCTTGGGCACTGGATAAACAGATCTATTTTTGAACGGCTGATTTTATAGGGTTCCTTGGATTTTGGGTCGAAGACACCTCTGGATTTCTTGTAATACATGAGACCCATGTTACCATAGGTATATGACTTCCAAATTAACAAAAATAGTGGCGACACTGGGTCCGGCAAGCGACTCAGAGGAAACAATAGAACGGCTGATAGAGTCAGGGGTGAACGTCTTCCGCTTTAATACAAAACATGGTACCTCGCAGTGGCACGAGGAAAGAATTAAGCGTGTCCAGAAAATTGCCGATAAAATGGGAAAGAATATTGGGATACTCATGGATTTACAGGGTCCCGAGATACGTCTTGAGACGTATGACAAGCTGCCCGTCAGAGTTAAAAGTGGAGAGATTGTCAGGTTTAGCCCGTCATTTACACAAGGAGAATCATCGATATGCATACCGCACGAACTAATATTCAAAGCTTTGGCCAAAGGGGACCAAATATTGATCGATGATGGGGCGGTGGAATTAAGAGTTGAAAATGTAAGCAATGATCTGATCGAGGCGAAAGCTCTGGATGACGGTGAAATCGGTCACCGAAAAGGAGTTAATCTACCAGGAGTCGCAATAGATCTACCTTCCCTAATCCAAGAAGATTTGAAAAAACTGGACTTGGCTTCGACAAACCGAGTGGACTTTGTCGCTTTGTCATTTAGTAGAACGAAAAAAGATATTGAACTATTGAGGGAGGAGATGGAAAAAAGAAAATTCCGGGCAATGATAGTGGCGAAGATCGAGAGCATGCAGGCCCTCAAGCACCTTGACGAACTAATAGAGTCTTCTGACGCAATAATGGTGGCTAGAGGCGACCTGGGTGTAGAAGTCCCTATAGAGCAGCTCGCCTATTGGCAAAAAATTATTATCGCCAAGTGCAGAGAGGCCAACAAGCCGGTGATTACGGCGACACAAATGCTACAGTCGATGACCGGCAGTCCAAGACCAACAAGAGCTGAAGCCACGGACGTAGCCAACGCTGTGTTGGATGGAACAGACGCGGTAATGCTTTCCGGTGAAACAGCCAGTGGGAAATATCCAGTGAAAGCAGTGCAAGCCATGTCAAGTCAAACAGATATCGTGGTCAACGCAACCAAAGAACTGCTAAATCAAAAATTTGTCGAGATAAAATTAATTCTGGTTTTTACGAGCTCCGGTAAGACGGCCAGATCCATATCGAGACTAAGGCCGCATGTACCAATTGTTTCTGTAACCTCAGACCAAAAAGTAGTTGAAGAATTGACACTGTCATATGGCGTAGAAGGACATATATCCAACTTGAATGAAGGAGTGTTCAAGTTACCGAACAAAACCACAGACGAACTAATCGCTTCCGGAAGACTGCAAAAAGGAGATACCATCATTGTTGTTCACGGTCAAAACTACTACAAAGAAGGCTCAACCAACGCGGTTGCCCTACTCGAAATATGAGACTAATAAGGTCTATGCTTCGAGGAGGTCGAGGCCTTTGACAGGAGGAAGGGACTGACCGGCTACTCCTTGGATACTGCCATAGATGCCGGCCGTGCTGGTAATAATTCTGGCTGCCTGAGCTTCCCTTTCTTTCCAGATTTTTTCGAAGGCTGTTCTTTCTTTCTGGATTTGGAGCTGCATGTTTTGGTGGACTTCGATAATACTCTGGATCTGCTGGACAAAAGAGTCACTCGTCAGGTAGGAGTAGATCATGTCTGCCTTGGTGCCGCGGTCCTGACCGTTGTGTTTTTCCCTGGCGATGTCAATGAGATTTTTACGAAGAATTTCCACTAGTGGCTGAATATATTTTGGTTCGGTGATCCAAACCCCCATGTAGAAGCCGAAGCCTGATTTTATTTCCTTGGGAAGAACTGAGGTGACGATAACAGGGACATTGGCCTTGGACGCGCGCAGATCGTCTTTTAGCTTGACTGCCCAGTCATCCACCCAAGCTTTGGTTCTTTTTGATTCCCAGAGAATGATGCCGCAGGTAGTCCCCAAACTGGTCCGAACCACTTGACTAATGTCCGCTCCTCTGACTCCTTTTCCCACGGGGTTAATCTCATCATGAGGAAAGGTGGAGTGTAGATATTCTTCCAGATCCAACTCCTGGACTTCTCCCTGTAATTGTTGAGAACTCTGTGACGCTTTTCGCTGAGCATCTTCGAGCGATTTTTTGAGATCATTGATCATTTTTTCCTTTTCTAAATCTTTCAGGCGGTGGGCGTCACTGGCTTCGAGAAGCGTCTGTTGTCTAATTTTCTCTCTTTCTATATCAAGTTGTTTTTGTTTATCCAGCTCAAAAGATTTTTTTTCGTCTTCGAGTCTTAATTTTTCTTGGTGGAGCTTGAGGGACTCTTGGCGTGACTCTTCAAGCTTTTCGTTCTTAAATTTGAGCTCCGCTTCTATAAGTTTGAGCTTGTCGTCCGACTGAAGACGGTATTTTTCCTCAAGTTCTTTTTGAATTTTCGTGGTAAGGTCTTTTTCAACTTCTTCTCTGATATTGTGACTAAGAGCTTCGGAGATTTCGAACTCTTCACCGCATTTTGGACATTTAATTTGATTGGGCATGGTGTCATTATACCCGCGGGTTGCAAGTAGAATGTTAGAATGTATCCATGAAAATAACGGTAGATAGCGGAAACTGTATCGGATGTGGCGTTTGCGTGGACATAGCCGAGAAGTCATTTGAGATGAAGGATGGGAAATCCCAGCCGATAGAATTAGACAGCTCAACTTCGCCAGAGATAGAAGAAACGGTCAAAATGGCCGTGGAGTGTTGCCCCGTTCAAGCTATCGCGACTCAAAGCTAGATGGCAAAACTAATTGAAAAATTAACCGTAGTTTACTGCAAAGAACCCAAAAAGGATGAGCCTCGCCGAGCCTCTTGGATTCCCCAGAAGCTGTCTGAAAATCCGCGAAGTCAATTCCTAGACGAGCAGACACTTCTGGCGGGGGCAAAGCTGGAAATCATAGAGATTGTTGAAACCCACTTGTTGGACACGTATGGTCCAAGAGAAATCGACACGAAGCTAGCTCACTTTTACGGATCGTTTGACAAGCTATACCAAAGACATGGAGCTTATCTAGTGAAGGCCTTGAGCGAACTACTGGACGGAATGAAGTTCGTGGGGCACGACGGTTTTATAAGAAAAGTAATTGTCAGGGACAAGGTCGTCGAAATTAGAAAAAGGGAGAAGAATCAGTAACCCCGCATTTTTTCGATATATTTTTTTATTTGTCTTTTGGCCTGGTTTCTTACCCGTACTACGCCATCCATAAGAACCTTGTGGGTATCTCTAATATTGATCGGGCAGCCGGGAAGGTTCATGTCAAACTTTATTTCATATCCAGATCTAGTAACTTTTTCGATGGCGAGCGATGCCACTTTCAGGTCTTCTTGATAGTTTTTTAATAGCTTTCCCAGGCCTTGATCAAACTTGGTTTGAATCCGTTGCCTAAATCGGTCACTGAGTGATAATTTTTGGGGATTAAAAATTATGTTCATTAAGCCATTCTATATCCTGTCTGCCAACTTTGCTTGGAGCAAGAATTGCAAATGTATTTTATACTTTAGTTAGTGAAAATTTTTTTAAGGTTTCTTTTGTGGGTTTTGGCAATTGGAATAATTTTTTACGGATTTAAGAATATACCAATCAAGAAAATTGGTGAAGAAATTGGACAAAAAATCTATGTGGAGAGAAATGGGGTAAAATTTTTTCCCGACTGGACAACAGAAACTCTTTTGTCAGAGATAAATGAAGCCAGGGAAAGTGAGGGGTTGATGAGAGTAACTGTTAATGAAAAACTAAACCGAGCTGCCTTAAGCCGATTAGCTGTGATTATCACGGAGGACGATTACTCCGGAGCAGTTACCGGACTGACTAGAGAAGTGGCTGTAAAAAATGCCGGATACAATGCCAACCTGATTGGGGATTTGCTTTTGTTAGACTTTTTTAAAACAAATGACGCGATAGAAAATTGGTTTAGTAGTGAGACCACAAAAGCAACCCTCCTACATACGGATTTTAAAGAAGTTGGAATTGCAGTGAAAAATGAAGACGACACGGTGAGTGCATATATCATTTTGGTTTCTCCGGCCAAGAAAATTGCTACGGCTCCCACCAAGACAGTGTGGGGAGGACCTGAACTATGGGAGGTGGTTAACAAAAGAAGGGTGGAGCTAGGCGTAAACCCTCTAGGGAAAAGAGACGAATTGTGTACCTTGGCTTCGATCCGTCTGAATCAGTTATTGGAGCTCGGAAAACTAGATGGACACGCTGGTTTTGTGCCACTATTAGAGAGATCTGATCTTAAGTGGATTTCAGAAAAATACAACATCAGTGAGTTTCTGGCTGCCGGATATGCTACACCGCAAGAAACAGTCAAGGCTTGGGAAACAACTCTGGGACACCGCGCACTACTGGCCGGTGGGGAGTACGTCTGGGGATGCATCTATGCGCAAAATACTTTTGCTGTGGCCGTTGCCGCGTACTAAGACTAGATTTCGGTGATCAGATGATGAAGCTGTCATCTGCCTCGTCGCTCGCTGGAAGGACTTCTCTTTGAATAATATATGAGTCACGGTGGCCCATCTCCCCCACCTTTTCACCCTCCCCCCGGAGCAATCGTTCAAAGTCGCGGCAAAAGGGGCAGCCATCACTCCCGTGTGGACAGGCAAATTTTTCAAGCTTTCTGGATAGCTTTATTTTCCGGCCAATCTCAAGAATCTGTTCGGTGGCTATCTTTATATTTGGAAGATCTTTTTCTTTTGGGGTATCCGAGAAGTCCAAATACCAATAGCTGGCCTTCGAGACAGGTCTTTGTTGGCAATTGGTGACTAGTAGGTGGTAAATCGGAAGCTGAAATGAATCGGTCGTTTCTTCTTTCTTGCTTGTCTTGAAGTCGATAATGTGAATACTGTCTTCGTCTTTGAAATATTCTAGCCAGTCAATTTTTCCACATAAAATAATGTTCTCGTCCTCAGAAATAAAGTAGTATGGCAAGCTCTCTCTGATCTTAACCGCTAGGTTTTGTAGGGGACCAGGGTGATCCATTACCCGCCGAAGCATGGCTTTACCTCGTTCTTTGTGTTTGTGCTCTTCTTCCAGATCTAGAAAACCGCCTTTTTTTCCAGAGTATTTATCCCAGATTGCATCGAACTTAAGCACTAGCGAATCATGGAAGCGGGTTTCCGTGGGCAAAGTAGAGAGAGATTCAAGTACTTCATGAACAGCCGATCCGAGGGCAAGGGCAGGGGTGACGATCTGAAGCTTGTTGCCAGTACTTCTGTCTTTGTATATATTTTTTAAAAAATAGGCTCTGGGACAATGAAGATAGTCCGCAATCGAGGTGTGTGATATCCAAACGGCAGAAAATTTATCTTTGGGCATGATGATATGAGTTTAACTTACGAACAGTATGTATGAACAGGTATAGCACTATCCCTCCGAGTAAATATCCTCCGATAGTATCACTCAACCAGTGTACTCCTAGGTAGACGCGGGAAAAGCTGATTGAAAGTATAAAAACGACGGAAAATGCGATCATTAATATTTTTATTAAGGGATGTTTTACGGAAGTAAGTGAATAGTAGGCTATAAAGCCAAAAAAAATCGTGAAGATAAGCACATGCATGCTGGGGTAGCTCATATCTCCAAGGCTATAGAAAACATTCACCGTTTCACTTCCTGGTCTGTCCCGACCAACAATGTTTTTGATGATAGATCCGATGGCTGCCCCCAAGGCGGGGAAAGTGAACATCGCAAGGGCTTCATTCTTTTTACCACCTAACAAGAATAAGGATGACGAAACCAAAATTAATACTTCAACGTATGGACTATTTCCCAAAATACTGACGAAATTCATAAATAGTCTGAGCGGTCTAGAAGCGAAACTTTGTGCAAATCTACTAAAGCTAATATCTATCTGCGAAACAGGCGTAGTGAAGACAATAAGGCTAAGTAAAAAGAAAAGTAGTACTAGCATAATAAAAATTTTGGCTTTCATAAGCTAGTACCATGATAAACCATGAGGACGACTAAAAGAACTGATGATAAACTGACTACATGGTCGAGGAGAAAAAGAACATATCCGCTAACGTTGTGGTTCTGGGAGTGGTTAGTTTTTTAAACGATGTGGCGTCAGAAATGGTCTATCCGGTGGTGCCGATATTTCTGGTCACCGTCTTGGGGGCGCCTACATATGTGGTTGGACTAATTGAGGGGTTGGCCGATGCTTTGTCAAAAATTCTGCAATCATTTTTCGGCATTTTTTCCGATCAGTCTCAAAAGAGAAAACCCTACGTGGTTTGGGGATATAGCTTCGCGACTCTCTCCCACCTGATGATGTGTCTGGCTAGCTCGTGGCCCTTGGTGATGGTCGCAAGAGTGATCAATCGAACGGGAAAAGGCATTAGAACATCTTCAAGGGACGCCCTGATCACAGAGAGTACTGATAAGCTCGACCGTGGTAGGAACTTTGGCTTTCACCGTACACTAGACTCTCTGGGGGCTGTAGTCGGGCCACTACTCTCCATTTGGCTACTAAAAATCTTGCACGATAACTATCGTCAGCTCTTTTTTATAGCGTTTTTCCCGGCACTTATCGGGGTAGTGCTGTTAATTTTATTAATTAAAGAACAGATAAAAAGTCCACTTGGATTAAAAGGTCTTCATTTTGAATGGAGCAAGGCAAACGACTCTTACAAGATTTTTTTGTTGATCAGTTTTATTTTTACCTTGGGGAATAGCTCTGGCGCGTTTATGATTCTGAGAGCTCAGAATTTGGGACTATCCATACAGCTCACTATCCTGACTTATGTACTACTGAATTCGACCTACGCTGTATTTTCAATGCCGGCTGGTATTGTGGCGGATAAGATCGGAGCCAGGAAGGTGCTGTTTCTGGGATTTCTGGTTTTTGCTTTTGTTTACCTAAGTTTTGGAGCCATTAATAACCCTTGGTGGATTTGGGTTCTCTTTCCAATTTACGGCATCTTTTTGGCCTTTACTGATGGCGTAGGAAAAACTTATATATCGAAGCTGATCCCTCACGAGATATCCGCATCCGCTTTTGGTATTTATCAAACGTTAATGGGTATCGCAACTTTTTTTGCCTCAACCATCGCCGGGTTATTGTGGACACTGGGCAACGCTCGACTTCCTTTTTACTTTGGAGGAATTATGGCAGTTATCTCTGCCCTCCTTTTCCTAGTCCTGACAAAAAGGATTAGAGTTCAACAGCCACTTGCCTAAGACCTTTCAGAAAGTCGGAGACGCGCGGATCAGTGATGATGCTTTGATGAGTTATTGGCCGGATGAGTTTTAGACCAGACATGCTGGTACAACGACTGAAGGCGACGTAAGTTTGTCCGTGCGCAAAAGCGCCCCGGCCAAAGTCAATCGCCACCCTTTCAAAAGTTTTTCCTTGGCTTTTGTGAATGGTGATGGCCCAGGCAAGCCTCAAAGGCATTTGCTTAAAACTTCCAACCTCCTCCGTTTCAAGTGACTTTTTATCCGGATTGTAGATAGTCTTGAATGATTTCCAGGTAACCGGTTCTATTTTTTCTACTTCACCACCATCGATCTTGACGTAAGCACAACCGGAATCGACCCTCCACAAGGTCCCGATAGTACCGTTTATCCAGCGGTTTTGCGGATCGTTGTTCAGCAGCATCACCCGAGCTCCTGTTTTCAGAGATACTTCGTCAGCGGCCGGAGCATATTGTGGTGAAAAGTGGCCACTTCGGACTGCCCGAAAGGTATGGTTTGGACCTTCGATCTCACTCAACCTAGCCTCATTAATTTGATCTGCCTGCTGATTGATGGCGGTAAGGATAATATAGTTTTCAAGACAATCCCCTTCTCCAATTACCTGCCGATTTAATTTTTCCAGGTCTTCATCGGTGGTTTGTTTGTTTCTTATCCGGTTTAGAAGGTCGATAAAACCTTTCTCGGCCTGACGATAGATGGTCTCCAGTTCGATAAACCGGAGCTGAGAATACAATCCGCCAAAAAGGCTGCTGAACACTTGGGACGAGAAGAAGTATGGAGTTTCATAAAGGTTGTATATGACATCTCTTTCCTGACTGGTAACCACTGGGGGTAGTTGGTGAAGATCACCGACCATAATGACACGCACTCCACCAAAGGGTAGTTTCTTTTTTCTGACCACCTGCAAAAATACATCAATACTGTCCAAAAGGTCGGCTCTCACCATGGAGATTTCGTCAATAACCAGTGTTTCCAAGGCGCGGTAGATTTTGGCTTTCTTTGTATACTTTCCTTCCTGCTCTGCTTTCTCGATAGTAATACTAGGGGGAAATCCAAAAAATGAATGTATGGTTTCCCCGCGGACATTGACAGCGGCCACACCTGTAGGAGCAACCACAGCAACATTTTTTGTTGTCTTATTTCTAAAGTGGTCCAGCAAGGTAGACTTGCCTGTTCCCGCATTGCCAGTAAGGAATATATGCTCTGATAGATTCTCCATTAGATCAAGAACTTTTTGTGATTTATCGTCAAAGGTTGGGTGCATCTTAAAGTGTCAATAATAAATGATTCCGGTGCAACCACCGGCGGTGTTCTTTGTACTTTGGATCAAACTTGGCTACGAGACCCCAAAAACGACTACTGTGATTTCTGTGGACCATGTGGCAGACTTCATGAATAACTACATAATCGACTACCTCGTGAGGGGCCATGACCAATTTGCGGTTAAAACAAAGTCTATTGGTGGGTGAGCAACTGCCCCAAATAGAAGATACTTTCTTGATATCAATCTGGCTATACTCGACTCCCAATTGGGACGAGTAGAGATTTACCTTTTCGGTTATTACCCCGATACCTACTTCCAAATAAAACCGGAGTATGGCTTCTTTTATTTCATCGTGCCGCTTTTCTTCGGCGTGTCCACTGTAAACAGAAACGGAAATGTTTTCTCCGGCTATTTGGGCCTCTGTCCGTCGTAGAGCGTCACTCGAAATGATGTTTAGTGAATATTCCTGACCAAAGTAAAGATGTTTTTCTCCTTCTAAATATGTTGTAGCCGTGGTTGGTGTGGGCTTAATCTTGGATAAATGTTTTTCAATCCAGGCCCTTTTTTCTTCAACAAATTTCCTAATAACCAGATCAGGAACCCAAAAGGGAGCCCTAACCCTTACCCCTTTTTCGGGATGAATACTCAAGCTAAGACCAGTAGTTAGTTTTCTAGTACGGGAAACTGTATATTGAAACTTCTGCACGCTGTCTATTGTAAACCAGAACTAGTTTTCAATTATTTCTAAAGAATATATGATGTCATCTGATAGTGAAAATAGATTTGACCCCTCTTTCTGTGGCGTTTTGTTGATCACCAACAAGTAGTGAAAGCCTTGAGGAATGTAATAATATGTGACTTGTTCTCCTTTTTCTTCTGAGCTGTAGGTGACACCAGTGTCTAGGCCTATGGCCACTGGGGAGATGCTTTCCGCAAGAACAAATTGATCACCAAGTTTTTCCATCTTCCAGTTGATATCCCGCTCGGCAATGGTGTTGACCGTATCCTTTGACAAGAGACTTTCTTGGGAGATGGATATGTTTAGATCATCTTTGGAAAAGGTGACCGATCCATCTAGGTTTCTTTTGACCACTATCCCATCTTGGTATTTGATCCTGAAACCTAATTTATCGTCCGTGAATATCTTGGATGAAGCGGCCAGAGAGGAGCTGGTGGCCACGCCAAGAGTGATTGGTTCTTGAAGTATTCGTTGTGGTGATGGCGTATCCACAGTAGCGGAAATGAGTGTATCAGGATCCCTTTTTATAATGATTAGCACAAAGACAACTGCTATTACCGCTAGCAGAGTCACAAGTTTGATCATAAGTGGTCTATCTTACAGTCATTATACACCGGAGCGGGATAGGGGAATCGGACCCCCTTCTCATCCTTGGGAAGGATGCATTCTACCGGTGAACTAATCCCGCATGGATAGATTTTAGCATGCTAAAATACAGCCATCGCAGCTTAAAAGGAGTGAATTATGGCAGAAAAGATTGGACAAGATGTACTAGAATAGGAGCATGGCAGGAAGATATAGAACCAGTAAAGAAAAAAACCGATCAAGATTTTATATTTTATTGTCGATTGTTTTTGTCGTGGTAATGATTAAGTGGGGAGTCCCCTTCTTTGTTAATTTTATTGCGGGAAAAGGTGCGGTGAGACAAAGCCAGGACAAAGACATCATCCCCCCTCAAACTCCAGTACTATCCGCCCTCCCTGAAGCAACCAATAGTTCATATCTTACAGTGGAGGGCTATACAGAAGCTGGTGCCTCACTCGATTTGCTTATTAACGACTCCATTTCTCTAACGGCCAAGGCAACCGAGGATGGCTCTTTCTCTATAGCAGGATCCTTATCGTCTGGGTCAAACAGGGTTTATGTTCGAGCTACGGATGAGGCGGGGAATGCTAGTACCTCCGAGGTGAAGCTCGTCACCTTTGACGACAAGCCAATTGAGCTGACCATTATTTCCCCAAAAGACGGAAGTGAATATTTTGGAAAGAACAGCCAAGTAGTTGATATTTCCGGAGAAGTGAGCAAACCAGATTCCCAGGTGATTGTGAATAATTCGTTTGTGGTGGTGGAGAAAGACGGCAAATTTGTTCACCGATACCAGCTTTCCGGTGGTAACAACGAAATTAAAATATTGGCTTCGGACAGGGCGGGTAATACAGCCGAAAAAACAATTAAGATTCTTTATACTCCCTAGAGGGAAGTCCCAATATCACCCAAAAAATAAAGTAGATCCAGATATACAACAGGCTATTGTTGAACAAGCTGTGAGCCAGAATAGATATGAGAAAAATTCTTTGTGGTACGGATTTGGCGATGATAAAAATTGCCTTTAACAAATTCACGAAGGTGGCAAGTCCCACTATGCCAGTAGTGGCAGCAAGATAGAGAAAACTATTATCAATCTGGAACCTTTGTCCAGCAAGACCCCTGAGAGTGTTATAACCCCAGCCGAAAAACGGCTTTTGCAAAAACAAGTCAATTCCCGACCTCCAGCTTTCGAACCTTGAATAAATGGAGAAAGTCCGAGCAAGATTGACACCTTCACCAAATGGTTTAGGAATTAGATAGACCGCGACTACGAGTATCAAAACAAAAAATAGTAAAGTCTTTTGTTTCTTTAGATATAGAAGATAAAGGAGACCGGCAAAGAAAACCAAGTATGAAGCTCTGGAAAAAGTAAGTGCCAAGAGTATTAGGGGGAGTAGAGAGAAGAGCCAGTGCCCCAAACCAATGAGCATTAGAGCGCTCCCCGCGAAGACAGCGCCGGTAAAGTTCGGGTCGAAGAATGATCCGATGAGGCGGAAGTAATGGTCATCGAAACCCAACAGTTTGAGGTAGCGCATGTCGGGCAGGAAAAAATATTGAAGCGCGCCGAAAGCGCAGAAAGTGGCAAAGGAGATAAGAATGTAGGGCAGTAATCTTTTTATTTTCGACTGCTTGATGGCAAAATAGACAGCGGGGTAGATGCATAGCCTGGCGAAATAAAACAGTGAAAAATAAAGCCCGCCTTCTATGACTAAATTTAGGTTAAAAAGTAGAGATAACAGAGCCGCGGCGAGAAAATACATCAAGGGTTTGAACAAGGGATCCCCGATTATTATCAGTCTGTTCTTGGGAGAGATTAGCATAGAAAAAGCAAGTAGAGCACAGACCAGATCAAGGGGGTAGAGCGTCAAAGAGGCTTCAGGTAACTGCCAGTTTAGAAGCTGCCCAAAAGGCCAGATAAAGAGTGCCAGAATTAATAGTGAATATGTCATGGATTAAGTTTGAAAATTTGAATTCCTAGACTATTGGTATGGATTAATGAGCCGGATACTTTTTCCGGACTCTCCCCTATTGTAACTAAATAGTCGTAGCCTGATTTTTCCGTCACCCATGAAGTATGGTCAAAGTCACGGGGAAAATAGTATAAGTTGTGTAGCTTGTCTACCAATATTTTACTGCCTTCCGGAAGACCCCCGACGTAACCGTCTGCATCTAAGAATGTTCCAGGGAGTCGACTTGCTTGGGAGACTAAGAAACTCCGGCTGTCCAGCTGTCTCATGAATAATGGAAGATATTTTTTCATAGCATACAGACGAAGGGCGAGGATAAAGAACCCTGAGAGAATAACGGACAAGACAAGCAGCTTTTTGGGCAACTTGCTTTTTAGTTGGCTGACGAAGAGGATAGATGAAACAACAAGGGTGGGTAAATAGGGAAGGACAAAGCGGCTTGAAGGAGGGTCAAGGGTGAGAGCTATGAGTGAACCTACTACACCAACGAGAGCAATTTGTCGGAACGGCTTGGTGAACTTGGTGAGTGCGAAGAGGGAAATGAGGAATAACACACCGACTAGAGGCGAAATGAAATCGTCAAACGGCCTTGTGAGGTAGATGGGTGAAAACACTA
This sequence comes from Candidatus Collierbacteria bacterium GW2011_GWB1_44_6, assembly GCA_000998025.1. Taxonomy (GTDB): domain Bacteria; phylum Patescibacteriota; class Microgenomatia; order UBA1400; family MFAQ01; genus UBA10133. Next base: position 35,631 of record LCJG01000001.1, on the reverse strand, counting down.
TGTGTTTCAAGATGTTTCCGATATCTGAAAATGAATTATTTAGGACTCCACTAAAAATGGGGTAAACCGGGTTGCCGGTAAAGTGAAGGGCAATAAAAAACCATGGAAGTGCAACCAGCATGGCCGGAAATATTATGTGGGCACCAAAGATAAGAGAGTAAGCCGCCAAGGACCCAAGAGCGAGCAATTTTGTCCCTATAGCCAACCCTAAGAACAAGCCACCGATTTTCCAAGATCCTCTGATAAGAAAACAGAGCGCGAGACTTTCCAAAAAAGTCCGGACAAGATCGATGTAAGCACTACCCGACTGCCAACTGACTAGCCAAGTGCAGTAAAAAAGCGAGACGCCGGATAGTCTCATTAAAGTAGATTGCTTGAAGTGGGTCAAGATTTTCCAGATGACGTAGCCTGTGCCGATGCCAGCCAGGTACTGAACCAGTTTGGGGCCAATGGTGCCGGTGAAGTGTATCAAGGGAATATAAAGAGTTTCCACCAGTCGGGGCATGACAGAGTAGTAAAGTAATCCCCCGGGGAAGTACCACTGATGTTTAAATAGCCAGAGCTTGGGTAGCGTCAGATGGTACCAGAGAGCGTCAAAGCCCATTTCGGGGGTGAAGACGAGTAGAAAATTTAAAAACATCAGCAAAACTATGGGCAATACCAGAAGTATAGGTGACAATAACTGTTTCCCCAAAACAGTTCTCAGTTTTGGTTTTCCCATTGAGCTACGCGGACAGTTAATGATTGAACGGCCATTAAATAGGCGAGGAATAAGCCGGCAGTTCCATCCAGAAAGCCCCGTTTAAAAAGATAGTTTAAATTGAATTTGGCGATAGGGAAGAGTAAAAGCCTGAAATAGGAAAATGGTTTCCCCTCTTTTGCCAAAGCAAGAGAATCTATTTGGCTATAAAAACTCATTTTCTCGATAAAGTCGGAGACTAGGTGGTCTTTGATATGGTAAAGTGGTGATTGAAGCTTGCCTATCTTCCCTTTTACTTTCCATACTTCATGAACCGGTCGAACAAATCGTCCGGCGGTGCGCCTGGCTAGCCTGAGAATGGCGATTTTCCCTGTTTCACCATGCTTCAGCGGCTGATGATATACCACGTCTTGTCGTCTTATGTAGTAACCAGAATAGCCGGGGTTGTTCACCTTATCAAGAATTTCTCTTTGAAGTTCAGTACCCACATATTCATCATCGTCCACAAAAAAGATCCAGCCCCCCTTCGCTTTGGACAAGGCATAATTTCGTTGAGAAGAGAAGTCGTCACGCAAGGCATGGAAAAGATCTTTTATTTTTTTATTCTTTGGTGTTATTTGATGGTTTCCTGCCTTTGCAGGAATGACGGGCGCATCGACGACGACTAAGATTTCGTCGGAGAAGGACAATGACTCCAAAAGCTGTTTGTTTAATTCCTCCTTGTTAGTGATGACAACGGCTGTGACTTTCATTTTTTGACTATTTTCTGACCAATGGTGTTGGCGAGAGTTGACGATGGCTGCTCCACGAAGCGGTGAACAAATACAGAGATGTAGACCGCAATAAGAAGGGAAAGACCAAAGAGTAGAGAATGTAAGGTGATGTAGTGACTAGCGTAGGGGAGGTTGGGAAGAAAAGCAAACATGAGCCGAGCAAGTATGTACAAAATGGAAAAATGAATTAAATAAAGACTGTAGGAAATTTTTCCAAGGAACTGAAAGATCTGCTTGTTGAGGAAATCAAAGAGCCTTGTCTTATTACTGTACACAATGATACCGATGATGAACCAACCGATGACGGTTTCGACGACTCCTCCGATGTACTCGTCCGTGACATAACGGGAGGCGAGGAGAGCCAAGGTCACCGGAGTAGCCAGAAGACTTATAGCCCTGGGGGGAAGATCTGCCAGAAAAGATTTGAATTTGGGTAAACAAAGACCGGCATAAAACATATAGAGATAGCGGAGGTCGCGGAAGTCAGGGATATTAAGAACGGTGAAGCCGGCCACCAATAGACCTACAGTAATTAGTAAATCAAGGAATGGTGTGGTTTTCCGATAAATCAGATAGAAAGCAGGGAAAATGAAGGAAGCAATCAAGATAACTCTCAGAGTCCAAGTAACCCCGCCGAGATAGGTGTGAATAAAGAAAAAATTGTAAATAAATTCTTTTAGAGTCATGTCGAAATTCATCCACCAGTTATACCAAGCTGAAGCCATAGGAAAAGTTTGGTAAGCAAAGCCCAGCTTCATATAGACTGCAATCAAAAGAATAACGAAGGCATACACCGGGTAGAGTCGTAAAATTCTTTTTGTATAGAAACTTGTCAGCCCTCTGGTGGAGAATTCAATTCTAGAAAGTGATTGACCCAGCACTAGACCGGAAAGAATAAAAAATAAAGTGACGGCGACTCCCCCATTTCCCAAAAGCATAAATACTTGCTGGAGCTTACTTTGGAGATCGTAAAACTCCAGATAATTTTGACCCCAAACATTTGCGTAAGAAGGTATGGCGATAACAAGAAAAGAATGATTTAAGGCGACGATAACAGAGAGCAAGCCTCTGAGCCCATCAAGCTTGGTGTAGCGCTCGTTAGACATTTCTATATTTTATTCCGTGATAAGTCCAAAGAAGATAGAGATAGGGGTACGTCATTAGAGCATAGAGATAGGGTATTAGCCGTTTCGTAGTAGGAAGCCACTTTTTGATAAAACGCAGGTGGCTCTTAAAACTTATGAATAGTTTTTGAGTTGGCTTTTTGAACGACGAGGAGGTGCAGTGAGAGACGATAACACTGGGATCAAGAATGATTTTTTTACCCTCTTTACCGGCGGAGAGACAGTAGTCAACATCCTCAAAATACATAAAGTAGCCTTCATCCAGTAAGCCAGCCTTTTTGAAAGTATCTTTGCTGATCAAAACACAGGCAAAGGTGACAAATTCCGCCGTGATTGGACCCAGATTTTTTACTTTGGATAAGTTGCGGTGTTCCGGCTTGGCATATTTCCAGTCAACTTTTCCCTCTAGGCCATAGATTTTTTTGCCTTTTTGGGTATGGTAGACGGTCGGAGCAACTATGCCGACAGACTTATCCTTGAAATGCCTCAGCAAGGGAACAAAAAAACGATGATTAACGGTGGCATCGGGATTGATAATTAAAAAGTATTCACAGCCAGACTTAAGACCTTTCCTGATGGCCTTGTTGTTTCCCGCCGCAAAGCCAGGGTTAGTTGGTGAACTGATGTAATGGACTTTAGGAAACTTCTTTTTGAATTCTTTTTCCACTTCTGCGTCAGGCGAGTTATCAACAATGTAGTAATCCAGAGATTGGCCCATATCGGCCTTCATAAGGGCTTGGATACAATGGATGGTATCTTCCGGGTGCTTGTAGTTGAGGATAATGGCTGATATTTTTTTGGACATCTGCTATATTCTAACCCAATGACCAAGCCTCTTCGAGCGGCAGTTGAAGTAATCAAGGATAGTATCGGAATTCCGAGGAAGGTTCTGGAGGTCGGATCACGCCAGGCATATAACCAAAACGAGCTGGCGGATGTCAGAGATTTTTTTGAAAAGAGTACTTATGTAGGCTTGGATATGCAAGAAGGTCCTGGAGTAGATATAGTGGCAAGTGGAAACAGTATGCCATTCCCCGACAAGTCTTTTGATCTGGTACTGTGTTTGGAAACGCTGGAACATGCCGATAAACCCTGGCTGGTTTGCGCCGAAATTGAAAGAGTGCTTCGACCGAAGGGTATAGCGATTGTCTCTAGCCAGCAAAATTTTCCAATACACAAACACCCCTCGGATTATTTCCGCTATACACCCTTTGGTCTGAAATCTCTATTTCCAGGACTTCAGAGTAAACTTGTATTCTCAATTTCTCCCCCTTTTGACGATGAGGTAAAACTCAATCCTCAGCACGTAATTGTCGTTGGTATAAAAGGGGAAAATGAGAAACTGTTGAAAAAAATCAAAAACAACTTAAAAAAGAATATTCAAAAAATATCAGTACACAAACCATACACTCACCGCATACACGAGATAGGAAGACTGCTGAGGCGTGCCGTGAGTGAACTGTTTTTTAGACAGGAGATAGAATTTTTTTCATGAAGTACCACTATGACGAATTTAACAAGAATGAGTACGAGTCTCACCGGCTAGCGCTTGGCTGTATTGATCCGGGATCGAAAATACTGGATATTGGCTGTGCCACAGGATATTTTGCCCGTCAGCTGACCAAAAAGAACTGTGAGACCTGGGGGGTCGACAATGACAAACTAGCACTCAAGAAGGCAAGCAAATATTGCAAAAAGGTAATTCTCAGTAACGTGGACGAGGTTTCTAGCTTGACTGTTCCCAAAAAGTACTTTGATTATATTGTCATTTTGGATGTAATTGAGCATTTGCGTCAGCCAAAAAACATCCTATCTTTGGCAAAACACTACCTGAAAGATGGCGGAAAAATCGTAATCTCTGTTCCAAATATTGCTCACGCGTCTATCCGGTGGATGCTACTAAAGGGTGAGTTCAGATATACCACGACCGGGATATTGGACGAAACACACGTACACTTCTACACCCAAAAAAGTATTATAGATCTGCTGAAAAAAATGGGCTACAAAATAATTAAAATAATTCCAACCAATGGTATGTGCAAAGTGCCTTTACTTTATATAATTACGGATAGACTCCCCACTTCCTGGCAGTATAGATTGGTCGAGTTGATTCCGGATTTATTTTCCTATCAGTTTATTGTTGAGGCGGATCTAATTTCTTGATTTCCCGATCTAGCTGCTTCCAGGTAACGATGAGAATCGCCGGGACAGTAAAGCAGACACTGGCCAAGTAAGCATAGGCTACTCCAATGACCCCAAAAGAGGGAACCAGTATCAGAGCAAGGATGATTTCGATAGCGACGGTAAGGGCACCGAAAAATGAAGGTATTTGAGGTTTATTTAGACCCTGAAGTAAGGCCGTGGGGACAGGAGTTAGGGAGACAAGCAAGAAATAGAAACTTAATACCTTTAACACCGGAAAGGCCGTCTGAACAACAATTTGGTCTTTTAACCACCAGGTTAAAAATTGTTCTCCAATGGTATATGAGAGAGTGACAGCGAGAATTCCGCCAACTAGGGTAAGACCCTCAATTCCCATGACTAACGACTTTAGTTTCTTGATGCGGTCCTTCTCCAAGAGTGAGGCGCTTAAAGGGAAAAATGCCTGAGCAAATTGGGAAATAACCCCGGCTCCTTTGGCCACGATACTTTGAGGAATACTAAATGACGTGACCGCTTTGGCGGAGACAAGAGCACCGAGAATAAAGTTGCTGAATTGGTTTTCTATCTGGCCCGCCAGCGTACCAATGAAGTTCCTTAGGCCAAATGAAAAAAGTTCTCGACCAACTACCCTATCGTAAGATGGGGAAAAGTCTCGACCCGGAAAAAACTTTATGGCATAAAAAATCATATAAACAAAGGTAAAAAGATGAAACACTAGCTGGACAGAGTAAAGCACTGCGATGTTTGGGTAGAAACCAGATACAACAGCACAAATAACGGTGTTGGCCGTCCCAACTAGAATAGTTTTGGAATTGAAAATGTCGAAGCGCTGTTCTGCTTGGGGCAGATTCAGAAAATGAGTGTTTAGGTGGTTAATAAAAACAATAATGGCCAGAAATACAATCGACCAATTGATGGTACTTATATCTATATGTTCGAAAATGGGCATCGAACGGGAAAGATAGAGAAGCAAAGTAATAATTCCGATAAACAGAATGAAAGCTAGGGAGAAAAAAATGGCAAAAGAGGTTTTCCAGGTTTTAACCTTTTCTTCCTTGGTTGTCTGTGGCAGAGAAAGTTTTCTAATAACAGCGTTGGATATACCAAAGTCAAATACAGACGCTAAAGCAATAAATGACGTCAGAAACAGGTAAACGCCAAAAACATCTCTACCTAGATTGTTCAGGAGAATGGAGATAGAGAAGAAGCTGGCTAAAAGTAGGTAAAAGTAGCCGGCCAAGTTAAAGCCGGTATTCTTAATTAAATTCCGTTTGATAGACATAATTGACTGGATCTAATTATAGACCAGCAACACGTATTGCTGATGTAAAATTGGGATCTGTATATGAAACTCAAATTTCTGCTAATCAATGCGATTGACATCTCCAAGTCATTGCAAACCTCCCTCCCCCCACTCAGTCTCGGGTACCTGGTGAGCTCACTACGGAGTGAGTTTGGACATGATTTGATCGATTTTAAGATTATAGACCGCGAGATTGAAGAGACGATTAAGAGCTACAAACCGGATATTGTCGGTATTACCTGTGTTTCTCAAAACTACAACTACGCCATGAAATATGCCAAATTGGCTAAGAAACGTAACATCCCCGTCTTGATTGGCGGTACTCACATTACGGTTTTGCCTACAACCATGACCAAAGATATGGACGTGTCAGTCATCGGCGAGGGCGAGGCAGCGATCAGAGAACTGTTCTCGATATTCCTGAAAAATAGAAAATTTACAAAGAATGAATTGAACCAGCTTAAAGGGATCGCTTTTTGGTCCGGAAAGAAAATTGTTCAAACGGAAAATCGGACACCGATAGTACCTATGGATAAGCTTCCAATACCGGCTAGAGATTTGATGAAAATTGAGAAGTGCACTCATGTATTTTCTTCAAGGGGGTGTCCGTACCGCTGCATCTTTTGCGCTTCATCGAGATTTTGGAATAGTACCAGATTCTTTTCGGCTGAGTATGTAGTAAAAGAAGTAAAACACCTTTACGAAACATATGGCGTAAGAGAAGTTGATTTTTGGGACGATCTCTTTATCGTCAGCAAACCAAGAATTAAGGAGATAATTGCTCTACTTCGGAAGGAGAAATTGTTAGGAAAAATTTCTTTTAGCTGTGCCGTACGGTCCAATTTGGTTGATGAAAGTATGGTGCGGCTCCTCAAAAAGCTGAATGTTAAAGGAGTGTCCATGGGGCTTGAATCGGGAAATCAGAGAGTGCTGAACTCACTCAAAGGAAACAATATCAACATTAAAGATCATATGAGGGCTGTGCGCGTACTAAAAAAGCACGGTATTGAACCGAGCGCCTCTTTTATCATTGGCTCACCGGACGAGACTAGAGAAGAAATTATGGAAACCTTTAAATTTATTAAGGATAGTAAGTTGCGTGGTTTTGGAATTTATGTACTGACTCCCCTTCCCGGTACGCCTATCTGGGAATATGCTAAAGAGAAGGGTGTGGTGAGTGAAAAAATGGACTGGTCGACCTTGAATGTCGAATTTCTGGAGAATCATCAAGATGCGATTATCCTGTCCGAAACCTTATCCCGAGAAGAGCTATATAAGCTTGTTCTTATGTTTAAGAGAGAACAGAAAAAAAGATACTATATCGACTTTATTAAACATCCGAAGAATATCCTGAGACACTTTTATCACTTACTCAAAAACAAAATAGCCGAAGAGAGGAACCTTCACCGCGCGGCAAGTCTACCGTAGAGCTTTTGGATTTGCTTGGCCACTTTTTCGCGGTCAAAGAGGTTTTCTGCCCGTTCACGAGAAAGAGAACCTGTTTTTTGTCTTAAATCTTCACTGTTTATTAGCCTTTCTAAATTGTGCTGCAGCCCCGAAGAGTCCGAAGACTGACTATACATGGCGACATTCCCGCAGACTTCTGGTATTGCTCCGGTAAAGGTGGTAACGACGGGAAGACCACAGGCCATAGCCTCGATCAGAGCCATGCCGTATTGCTCTTGCCAGGTTTTGGTAGCTCTACTGGGAAGGCAAAAAATGTCAGCTTGCTGATATTCGTTTTGGATTTGGGAATAGGGGACTACTTTAAGATGAAGGTTCTTATATCCAATTAAATCATGCTTAAGAGGGCCACTGCCAACCAAAGTAAGGTGGGCGTGAGGATTCTTTTCCCTTATCCTGAGGAAGGCCTCCAACAAATCTTCTATCCCCTTCTCCGGTACTAGACGGGCGACACAAAGAATATTGATTGCCCGGGCTTTCTTTTTTTTGTTTATTGGTTTAAATTTTTTAAGATCGATACCGATGGGAATAACGGATATTTTTGATTCTGCGACCCCCTCCTTTATCAAAGCTTTTTTTGCCAGTTCCGTGACGGCTATGAAATGATCGATATTTTCCCTGGCTAATTTCTTATACTCTTTTCTGCCTTTAATCCCTTCGTTGCTATGAGGGAGAACTTCCCAAACAGTACTGACAATCTTTTTTACCCGCCCTCCCCTCTTGGCCAAAATAGCCTGATGAGTATAGCCGTAGTATGTTTCGGCCACATGAACAATGTCAGCGCCGTCGATGACTTTTTCTAATCCAAACAATTGATGCGCGTCGGTATATATGCGGTTTAATACCGGAAATTTGTAGGGAAAATTCGGTAAGTCTGTCGGCGACCAAAGTTTGATCAGAGGCAATTCAATTTTGTCCGAAATCGGGAATTTCGATGATACCGTCTTGATATCAAATTTTTCTTTTAATGGAGAGTAGTTTTGAAGCTCAAACGGATTCAAAAATCCTCCACGAACGATATATATCCTTTTCATTTCATGAACAATTTGTTAAGCAATATGTATACGTCATCTAATAAAAAGACAGGCTGGATTAGAATATTTGTTAGTAGATTAAAGTTCTTTAAATAATAAAGCTTTCTGGAGAAAAGCCATGCTGAGTGGCGGATTCTGTCTTTGTTGTTACTACTTCCCCCACCAAAATGAAATGTTTTAGCATCATTACAATGGGATACTTTGATACCTATTTTTTTTGCTCGAAGGCAAAAGTCCACATCTTCGAGATACATAAAGAATTTTTCATCAAAATATCCATTTTTTTTGATTGTTTTTTTTGTTATTAGCATAAATCCTCCTGTAACAACATCAACAGGAAAACAGGCGCGGTTTGAGGAATCTCTATCAAGATAATAAAAATATTTATGCCAGTAGTCTGTTCGATCAAATTTCCTCAGGTTTGTAAAATCGAATAACCCCACCCACAAGTTTGGAAACCGAAAGAAACTTCCGCTTTGTGCCTTATTACTATCGTACGTAGTTCCTCCAACTATTCCCGAATCTGACTTGATGGCACAACGAATCAAGTTAATTATTGATGATCCGTTAATAATCGTGTCTGGATTAATTAACAAATAATAATCTGATTGCTTTTTCAATCTGATACCGAGGTTTACCGCTTTTGCAAAACCAAGATTTTTGTTGTTTTGAATCAATTTAACCGAAGGATGTTCAGCTTGTATTCTCTTTATAATTTTGACAGTTTCATCACTTGAGTTATTATCGATTATTATAATTTCGTAAAGATTTTTTTTGGAAAAGTTGTTCTGAATTGCGTTTATACAATTGGATATATACTTTTCGGAATTAAAAGTTACAATTATTATTGCTATACGGTTATTGTTCATTTTATGTGAGGATAACATTAATAATTTAGTTTAACAATGAAAGCACCTGCATCCTTTCGTTGGTTTTGTCTCTTTGTTTATTTGTCACTCCAACTGATTTTACCCGGCAAGGCTCTAGCTATAGAGAGTATTTTCTCCGAAGATTTTGCCAGTTTAGATAACACTCATTGGCAATTTAATCCAAACACAGGTGGGGATATTAAAATAATTAATAGTACCCAACTTAGTCTAACTTCAAACCCCGGCGTTTACTTTCCATATATGTTTTTAAAAAACATTGAATTACCCGAGAAAGATTTTGTAATTGATTTGAGACTTAAATTTTCAGGACCATTGACTTATGGAAATGGGGCGATTTTCACAGATAAATTACTTACGAACGGAACAACTTCTAACCTAGCATCGGGCGACTTAATATTTGCCGTATGGCCAGTAAACAATAATATTGTGGATATATCAACCTCTCTGTGTCTACAAAACTCGTTGAGCTGTACAAACGGATCGTACACGCATATTGCCTATGCCGCATACGGCGGTTGGATTGATATCAGTATTGAAGAAAAAGAAGATCATTATGTGCTGACTTTTAACGACGACTCTTTTGAAACGAAAGATAGCTCAAGAAAAATTTCACAATTTTGGATTGGGAACCCTCAAAGAACAAGCCAATCACAGACGTGGTCGTCTATCCTCGTTGATTATTTTCGAATCTTTAATGCGAAAGAGAGCAAGGTCCCCGTGGTGGTTATCCCTGGGTTTGGAGGGAGTTGGGATGAGTTGGCGATTTTGACGGGGACTGAGGGAAACAACTGGAAGATACCGGATTATGTCAAAGTATATGATGGGCTTAAGCAGTCAACAATAGACGCTGGATACGAGGAAGGAAAGGATTTGTTTGTCTTTGCATATGACTGGAGGAAGCCACTGGACCAATTGGCGGATGATTTGAAATCATTTTTGGAGGAAAAAAATCTTGATGAAAAAAAGAGTAATTTTATTGGCCATAGTATGGGTGGACTGGTGGCGCGAGCATATGCCCAAAAATATGGACTTGAAAAGGTGAACAAAATAATCACCGCCGGATCGCCACATGAGGGTACTTTAGAAGCGTACAACATTTGGGAGGGAGCTTCTGTGTGGGGTGATGTCTGGTGGGAAAAAGTATTACTTGAAACTCAAGCGCAACTCCACCGCAAGCCTGGAGAAACAAAAATAGACGCCATCAGACGCATAGCACCATCCGTCAAAGATCTGTTGCCCACTACCGACTATATAGCGAAAAACGGTGAACTTCAGCCGTGGGACTCGCTGAAACAAAAAAATCAATACTTAAAAAATCTTAATGGAGCCAGTGCTGTGGTAAACGAGATCTTGCTTCCACTTTGGAGTAGCGATGAACAAACCAGAGCGGTTGTAAATGCGGAGAAGCCTAGTACATATGAAAAACTGTTTGGGCTTTGGGAAGATGGGAAGCCAGCGTACGCTGACCCGTATGAGTTTCAGCCTGGGGACGGCACGGTGATTAAAAACAGCGCCAAGGGACCCTTCACAACTGAAATACCAGGAAACGGAAGTCATGCAAACCTGGTTGCCCACGACCAAAATATCAGGAAAATTTTTGAATCTTTGGGATTGGCGACTGATGACATTGTCGGTGGCAGTACGACCAGTGAACAAAACGCCTTGGTGGCGGTGTTGCAGTCCCCGGGAACGATAACTGTCTGCAATGCGGACGAAAGCTCGTGTAATCTTTCCGGAGGAGTTTCACTCGCAGACGGAAAACTCTACTTTTTACCCGGGTATGACGGAAGCAAAGTAGTGGTGAAAGTAATTGCGAATGAAACCGGCAAATATAAATTACATTTGGGAAACATTACTTCCAATGGCCAGTGGGAGACGGTCACGGGTGATTTAAAAAATATCGGACAAACAGACAAGTTTACAGTGGAAGGTGGTTCGGTGAACGTGGTGGGTGATGATCTTACTTCGGCCAGATATTTACTTGAAGCAAAAAAGAAACTTAATGAATATTCGCCAAAGTGGGACACAAAAGGAAACATCGAACTATTGGCTGATCAAACGGCAGCTATGAACAGACGTATACTGTCAGCTACAACTTTGCGAGTTAGTCTTCGAGATGAATATAAAAAAGCAAAAAGAACAACAAATTATGAATATTTTGAAAATGCTATAGATATGTGGAACGCCATTGATCAAGTCATGGAAACTATTTTGGCAAGCAGTCCCCTGCCAAACTCCTTAAACGGAGCGGGTGTAAATAAACAACTGTCTGAGCCAAAACAGAAACTTAGCTACTTTGGTTCTGCTTTGGCCGCTTTGGCATTGGATAGATCGAGCGAGTCTAAGGAAGTTTCCAATTCAAAGATGTGGGTAAAGCTAGACAAACAAATCCAGGCAGATATCCTAATGGGATACGCCTTGCAGATTAAGTAGTGTGGTGTGGACCCTGCAGGAATCGAACCTGCGACCTCTGCAATGTGAATGCAGCGCTCTAACCAACTGAGCTAAGAGTCCATGATTGTCGGCTTGAATAATTATATCAGCCAAGCTAAACTGAAGAGATGTCTTTCTTTCGAAAGTTGGTTCATGTTGTTTACGAGTTTGTCGAGGCTTTTGTTATATCAGCGTCTGTATTCGTGGTAGTTTATTTGTTTCTTATGCAGCCACATCAGGTCAAAGGGAGTTCGATGTTTCCTACCTTTAAGGATAAAGAATATCTCCTGACAGACAAGGTCACTTACAAACTAAGGGCGCCAAAATACGGAGATGTCGTTGTTTTTAAGGCTCCCATCAACGAAAATTACGATTTTATTAAACGCGTGATAGCCACACCGGGACAAACCATAAGCGTTAATGATGGGTTTGTCTACATTGACGGTCAAAGGCTGGATGAATTTTATCTTCCAACTGAATATACAACAGCACCCGGGCAATTTTTACACGAAGGCGAAACATATACCATACAGGATGGAGAGGTTTTTACTTTTGGAGACAATAGGGATCATTCGTCCGATAGCCGAGATTGGGGTCCAGTCCCATTCAGAAACATTGTAGGAAGAGTATTTTTCAGGTACTGGCCGCCCGACACTGCTGGACTCGTGATGGAGCCGGTAAAGGCAACTGAGTAAGAAAGTTTAGGTTTTTCCTAGTATTCGCGGGGGGTTTCTGTGGCTGGGTCGGCAGTGACCGGGGCGAAGGCGTCAGAAAAGGGTTCGAAGGGATTTGAGTAGGTGTTTTCGACGGACTCTTGAGTGTCGGAGATTGCTTCGTCGCTATCGCTCTTAGCAATGATAGGAGTTGCGCCCGGGATGACGAGTGAGTCGTGAATTTTTTGAATTTGTTTTTCTGTTTCTTCGGGATTTCCCTTGAGGACGATGTGGATGGCGGTTTCCAATCTAGAACGACGCATCTTGACGTGAGCATTCTCGCCAATGGAGCCTTGAATTTCTTCAGCCATTTTATCGATAAACTCGTTGACTGTTTTAGTGTTGTAACCGTCACCTGGTTTGGTACGGTTCATGGTCTTTTTGAATCTGCGGGAAAGCTCTTCTGCGCGCCTCACAGACCCACCCTCACGGAGAATGATCTTATACGCCTCAATCATGGATTGAGTGTCTGGGATGGCAGCTAGGGCCCTGGCGTGGCCTTCAGAGATGACACCAGAGATTAGACCATCCTTCAGGGCATCTGGAAGCTCCAGCAACCTTAGGGTATTGCTGACAAAGGCCGGACTTTTACCGATTCTTTGGCTAATGTCTGAGTTTCCAAGATTGAATTCCTTAATTAAGCGTTCAAATGAGTTTGCCCGGTCAATTGGGTTGAGGTCCGTTCTTTGAACGTTCTCAACTATCGCCATTTCGAGCATACCTTGGGGTGATGTCTCTATGATGCGGACAGGGACCTCTTTGAGTCCGCAGAGTTTGCTGGCACGCCAGCGGCGCTCACCGGCAATTATTTGGTAGCCGGCAGGAGTGTGAGCTACAACGAGTGGTTGAATAATACCGTGGGTCTTGATGGAATCAACTAACTCGGAGAGAGATTCGGGGGTGATGACCCCTCTGGGCTGAAGAGGATTGGGTTGTAAGTAATCTATTGGAAGAACTGCAATCGGTTTGTCGTCCATTTATTGTGAAATTACGTCAACGTAATTTACTCCATTTAGTTTTCTGAATTTGACGACTCCTTCTGCTAGGGCAAAAAGGGTGAAGTCGCGACCAAGCTCGGTATTTACGCCGGCATGAAATTGAGCACCGCGTTGCCTGACGACAATTTGGCCTGTCTTTATGGCCTGACCACCATAAATTTTGACCCCAAGTCTTTTACCTGCTCTCTGAGCGTGTTGCCTGGTAGCTCCACCAGATTTAACGTGTGCCATATATTTTTATTTTTTTTGTAAGATAACGATTTCGCGTTTTACGTCCGCACCGGGGCGTGAATAGAGGATCCCGCGTTTGTGGAAATTGTAACTCAATTCCAGCTTCCCGTCAATGACACTACTTGTCTTATAGACTTGTTTACCAACTTCGAACCAGGGAAAAACCATGATTACGTAACCATGAGCCTTCAAGACCTTGAGCCAATCCTTTAGACAACCTAGATAAAGTTTTTGAAGGCCAGGTATAAGGTATTTAATTTGATCCGGGCGGAGATTGGGTTTACCCAAAAATGGCTCTGTGACTATAACATCGACTTCATGGAACTTTTCTGAGAGATGGGTAGCGTCAAGGACGTCCGATTGGACCTCAAAACCCAAAGAGGAGAGGTTTGCCTGAGTTTCCCGAACCTGCTGCGCAGAAATGTCAGCGCCGCCAACGAGATAGCCCAGCTCGGCAGCCTCAACCAAGACGCGACCTGAGCCGCAGAAGGGGTCAACCAACAGCTTTCCTGCAGGGTCTAGAGGGACGAGGTTTACCATGCTTCTAGCTATCTTGGGTGGCAGGATTCCGGCTTTGGCATTGGCGAAGGGCATGTGCCGATCCTTTTTTATCCAATGCTCAAAATCGTGAACCCAAATAGTTTGCCAAACTTCGTCTTTTTGGGAATCCAGGAAGAATTCATCTATTTTGTGCTTTCTAAGTAGGATTGGAGAAAGCCCAAATTGATCTTTGGGAACTATAAACCTACCTCTTTCCAGGAGGTTTTTGACATCTTGATTTATTTTTGGCGATATCGAAAAGTCATTTATTGATGTGATTGAGAAATTTTTATGCGTGATGAGATCGGCAATCGATTCATTTTGAGCAGCGACACCGGGGAGCTCTTTGGCTAGTTTTATGCTGCAGCCGAGCCTTGAAACGGTGTTTTGCGCATCGACTTCAGAATCAGACTCAAAAATGTAAATGTTATCCTGAATAAGTCGAGCGTCTTTGATTTGGGCGCCCACCTCAAATTCCGCCAGTGTGTTGCTGGCTCCAACGAAGAGTAAAAAGCGCATAATATTAGAGTTTTATAGCTTTGACAGTAAAATGGCTGCCTAATTGACGGTGTCCCATGACTCTGCGATAACGGGATTTGGCCTTAAACTTGGCAACGAGAATTTTTTCCCCTCTCTTGACGCCTTCGTTTATGAGTTCCACGGTAGCGTTTTCGACATAAGGTTGACCTATGGTGGTCTTAGTACCGTCGTACCCAAGAAGCACTTCTTTGACAGTTAAAGTTTCCCCGTCTTTTAGATCAATTTTTTCAGCCACGACCTTGTCGCCTTCTTTAATAAGATATTGTTTTGAGCCAAGTTGAATGACCGCGTAGATATTTTTGTCTGCCATGGGCGCAATTATATCTCAAAGAGAGCCATTAAATCAAGCTGACGGAGGAGCAGTCCTATAAAAATCGCAAAGCTGAGAAGCGAGCTTCCCCCATAAGAAAATAGGGGCAAGGTGATCCCAGTGACCGGCATAATTCCAAGGTTCATTCCAATATTGACGGCGAACTGAAAGAGGAATACGAGAAATATTGACAAGGAGAGTAATATCGAAGAACGGTCTCTGAGACGCTTAAAGCTTACTAGACAATATCGAAAAACGACGCCATAGGAGAAAAACAAAACCAAAGCTCCAATCAGGCCAAACTCTTCTACGAATGAAGCAAAAATAAAATCAGTATGCCTTTCGGGTAAAAAATTTAAGTGTGATTGGGTACCCAGTCTAACTCCTTTCCCTAGGACTTTTCCAGAACCGACTGCGATGGTTGCCTGTATCACGTTGTATCCGGCACCTTTGGGATCTCCATAGGGGTTAATGAACGTCTCAATTCTTTGCCGCTGATATGGTTTCAATATCTTTGACTCTAAAGGAACGAATATACTAATAAAAACGACTCCAATTAGGAGGAGTTTCTTTATTTGTCCCGAAAAAGCCAGTAGTGCCAAAGGTAAGAAAGTTAGGGTGAGGGCAGAACCAAGATCGGGCTGAACCGCAACCAAGACGATGGGGGGTAGGGCGAATCCGAGAAATATCAAGATCTCTTTCCAGTTAATCTTTTTTATCCTCGAAAGATAGGCCGAATAATATAGTGCCAGGAGAGGTTTAACAATTTCTGACGTCTGAAGATTAAAGAAACCAAGGTCAATCCACCGAACTGAGCCGCGGATATTCCGGCCAAGGAACATCGTAACAATTAATAGAATCAGGCTTAGTAAGTAGAACAAGGTAGAGAGACTAAACAGCATCTGTAAATCGATCTTCGAAAGTAAAAGGACGATGATGATACCGGCGACGACAAACGAAAGCTGAGTTAAGAATAGCTCAGGAAAGGTGCTCCAAATTGTAACCAAACTAAGAACCTGAATTAATATCAGAGCAGCTATCAGGAGACCCTTGCTTTGACGCATTTAGGATCTAATTATTTTGATCGTCTCCCCTTTTTGGAGATCTTTTACCAAAGTTTTCTGTTTGATGATATTTTCGTACTCTGCTGGCCACTCCGGAAGGATGACTGAGACTACCTCGTCCAGACGGCAGCCGGACAATTTTCTGGCTTCCTGAATTGCACGAACAGTTTCTCTTATCTTCCCTTTGCTCATAAGTTCTGGTGTTAGCTCTGTGTCCAAGTCAACTTCAACCTCTTTGGAAATCACAAACTCTATAGCCTCTACATTTAATTCGTCTTTAATAAGTTGAAGCAGTTCGTTTTCATCTTCGATGCCGGTCCTCGGACCAGTAATGATGACTTTCGACAATGGCTGTTTGACGGCGATACCCTTACTCTTCCTTACGGAATGACCCATTTCACAAATTTTTCTTAATATACTCATCGTGCTGATAAGTTTTGTGTCTATTACCTCCGGAGTGTTTACTTCTGGCCAGTCCGCCAAGTTTACCGACTCATTACCCGAAATATTGATATAGATCATCTCCGACATAAAGGGGATAAAGGGCATGCAAATTCTCGAGAGAACATCGAATACTGTCCTGAGAGTTCGATAGCAAACTTCTTTGTCTGCTACATTTTCGGCCGAGGGACCGATGCGGTCTCTGGAACGGCGTATATACCAAGTAGATAAGTCAGAAACAAAACCTTCAATGGCCGCAGAGGCGCTAAAAGCGTCATAAATATCGAGACCTTTTTCGACTTCGATAACGGTCTGGTCCAGACGGTGTAATACCCACAAGTCTAATTTACCGGGTACCGTATCAATTTCAACTTTAGGTTCCCACTTTTCGAGCGAGGCATAACTGGCGAAAAAACGATATGAGTTCCAAAGCAACATGTGGAAAAGACGCTTGGTGTCAGCAGTCATTTTGTATCCAAAAAGCAGATTCCTTTCTGGGTTGTGGCGGACAAAAGACCAGCGCATGACATCCACTCCGATCTTGTCGGCGCCTTCGTTGAACTCGATAGAGTTTCCCCAAGATTTGTGCATGGCGCGCCCATCTTCTCCCAACATACTGGCAAAACCAAGAACCGTTTCGAAAGGATTGGTGTCCTCCAAAACAGTACTCATAGCTATTAATGAGTAAAACCAATTCTTAAATTGACCAGGAAAAGATTCAGTGATGAAATCCGCAGGGAACCATTCTTTCCAATATTTTTTGTCTGAAGTGTAACTGACTTGTTTTGTTTCGGGATCTACTAAAGTTGAAAAGGGTACGATTCCTGCATCTAGCCAAGGATTCCCAACATCGGGGATGCGAGACATGGTTCCTCCGCAAGTGTGTTTTATTTTTACTTCATCGATATATGGTTTGTGAGGAGAACGTCCCTCAAACTGGTCCCAACCAGAAGAAGCTTTGTCTTTTAATTCTTCTTTTCCTCCGATTACCTCGAATTTACCACACTTGTCACAGACCCAAATTGGTAAGGCCAAACCCCAATAACGATTCTTCTTGCTGATGAGCCAGTCGTGCATGTTATTAAGCCAGTCGAGTTCCCGTCCGAGTCCAAATTCCGGTTTCCAAGAAATCCTGTTTGCACTATCGATCATTTTCTGACGAAGAGTTCTGCCTTTTTTGTCAGCTGGATCAATTTTATCCATCGCAACGTACCACTCATCCGCTACTTTCCAGACTAGTTCTGTCTTACATCTCCAGCAAGCGGGGTATCTGTGAGTATAGTTTTCGATTTTGAAAACCCAATTTTCTCCTTTGTTTTGTCTCTCCATCAGGTAATCAAGAATTACTTCGGGGTGTTTCTTGGCATTTTGTCCGGAGAGCCAGTCCAATCCTGGAAGATAATCGGCATTGTCTGCAATAATCGGGATCATCGGTAAGCCGAGTTTCCTGCCAAGAGCAAAGTCCTCGGTTCCGGCACTAACGGCAGTATGAACCAATCCAGTACCTTCCGTATTACTGATCGGCATGATTAATGAGTCGGTCGGGACGACGGTGTGGAATTTGTCCGGGTTTTCTGAAGCGACTTTTTCGATGGCAGGAATTATGTCGAATGGACCGGTGTAGTGAAGCCCCACAAGCTCTTTACCTTTGACAGTTTTAACGATACTACGGTAACTTCCTTTAAAAACATTCTCCACCAGATCTTTGAGTACCCAAAATTTGTGACCCTCACTACCTTCGACTAGGGAATAATCCTGTTTTTCGTCAACAGCGACAGCAATGTTGGCCGGAAGTGTCCATGGTGTTGTAGTCCATACAAGCAAAAACTCATCATCCCTGCCGGTAATGGGTAGCTCAAAGAATATTGATTTGTGAGTTAACTCTTTGTAGTCCTCGGTAAGCATCTCGTGTTGAGATATGGCTGTTTCACAGCGAGGGCACCATGGTACTGAGTCGTGGCCTTTGTAGATCCAACCCTTTTCGTAGCAGACTTTGAGAAAATGCCAGATCATGTAATTGTTTTCGTCCGACATGGTGAAATAGGAATTTTCCCAGTCCATGAAATATCCGAGTCTCTTACTTTGGCCAGTTTGAATATCAGAGTATTTGACTACCCGTTCCTTACAGTGTTGGATAAAGTTAGCCACACCGTACGTTTCAATGTCTTTTTTTAGTTTGAAGCCTAACTCTTTTTCTACCTCTACCTCTACCCATAAACCCTGACAATCAAAACCGTTCTGGAATCTCTGCTTGTAACCCCGCATATTTTTGTAACGCTGCCAGAGATCTTTATAAGTTCTACCCCAAGCATGATGAACTCCCATGGGGTTATTAGCCGTGATCGGACCATCTTGAAAGTAGAACTTTTTGTGTGAATTGTCGTTCTTGTGAAGGTATTTTTCGACGATGCCGTCTTGGTACCAGTGATCAAGGAGTCTCTTTTCCAGCGCCGGAAAATCAGGGGCTGCTTCGACGTCTTTGATTTGATATTTTACGTTGGCCATATAAATAGGTTACTTACCGAACCCAAACACCTTTAGATTATTATACCGTGTAATTTAAATGGTAATTAAGGGATTACCAAGAGCCGATAAGGTGTTGACAACTATGTAAATAAGTTCTAAAGTGTAATTAATCCCACATGTATAAGTGTAGGAGTAAGTTACAAAATTACGAGCTCTTTAACTTTTACTGGTACACCGCTCTTCAAAAAATGAGCAATACAGCCTAGGGATCCTGTCCTTCTCTGAGGTACGTGTATTGGCTGCCATAAAAACAATGGATTGTAAGAATCCATCCAACTTATAAGCTAAGATATCTAAGTATTTTGGTACTTGGTGGTCGGTGTAAAGCAGAGAAAAAAGCCACCTTTTCTTACAGAATGGTGGCTTTTTATTGGCATAATTAAGTGACTTTGGAGACAGAGATCTTTAACTGACCTTCCTCATAGTCAAAGTGGAAGGTAACAGGCTTGTCCTGATTATTCGTAATATACAAGTTCTTTCTGGCGCTGGAAGCCAAATTACCTGGATCCAAATAGATGGCGACTCCATATTTTTTGGGGACTTCAGGAATGGTGGCAAAATCATGGTTGGTGAATTGCTCCACTTCCAGTTTGGCATCTCTGGCCGCCCAGTTTATGAGTGAGGCAAGTTGACAAACTCCGTCTCCATAGAGATAGCCATCGGTCTTGAACCCATCTTGCTTATTAAAACGGGCATTGGTAGTGACCACAACCTTGTCCTTGTATTCGGGCAAAATAACATCATGATAGGCAAAGGATTGGTTGGGTTCCAGGGTAAATTCGGAATGGAAAGGTTTGTTGACTTCTTCCCAATTGATGTCTTTAGCGGAAGATACCCTGCCGTCCATGTAGGCAATGTTGAGAAGTATATTGTCCTTGAAGATATTGCTCACAGAAGAAACACGATAACGGTAGTCCATGTCAATTTCCCTGCTGGACAGGATTTCGGGGTCGGTAATGACGACCATTGAAGCTACAGGTAGCTGAGACTGGCCCACGATTAAAGCGATAAGGAGAGAGAGTATGTATTGTTTCATAGTGGGGTATTGTATACTATTATAGGCTAAATGTCAAATCACATGACCCTTAATCCCTAGCCTTAACCTGGGCTCGAGTTGTGCCTGGTTAAAATTGGCAGTAATTGGTGTAAGATGGGATATTATCAGTAAACTAATAACCATGGTAGGATTTCACACAAACATTGAAGAGGATACACTAAACAACGATAATTTCAGAAAGGTGCTATTTACGGCACCACACTCTCAGCTGGTACTTATGAACCTGGTTCCTGGTGAAGAGATTGGAGTGGAAGTTCATCCTGACAACGATCAATTCTTCCGTTTTGAGGCCGGAGAAGGTAAGGCCATCATAAATAACAAGGAAATTAGCTTTAAGGCAAACGATGTATTGATTGTTCCTGCAGGCACAAATCACAACATTATCAATACCTCCGCAACTGAGCCGCTGAAGCTGTATACAATCTATTCTCCCGCCCACCACCCAGATGGGACTATCCACAAGACCAAGGTGGAGGCTACATCTTTCCAAAACTGATCCGGTCACGGATGATGCCGCCGGTATTAGCCATGATGGCCGGAGTAACAATAAAGTCTCCCCAGCGGTCGTTGACATCGTCGATGGCTTTGACTAAATTTTCTTTCTTCAAACGGTCTTCAAATAGCCCAAGCTGTAAAGAGGCTAGATTCGAAAGATTAAAACACGAGACAGCTAGGTTGCGGACAGGCAGCCGGTAAGGAGAGTGGGAAAGAATTCTGTAGGCAACCCGGTAAATATCCTGACTGGAAAACAAGGGCTGATCCAGACTCATTCCCTGATGCCAGTACTGATGATCCCGGAAGAGTAAGCTCAAATGAACACCTTTCGCCTGGTAGTCTGATCCCCGCATCCTGAAACCTAATTTTTCGACTAATTTGGAAAGAATAGGGGCAAGCTCTTCCGGCTTGGTTAGGAATTTTGGCAAAGCGTAAGAATGACCAAAACTTTTGACACCCCAATCAACATCATCTATTTCCCATCCACGCAAACGCACAAACCAATAGTAACTTGCGATAGAGTGAAAGGCTGAGCGCAAAATATGAAGGTCCGCATGATAAAAATCCAAAACGGTATAAATGTCAGCGGCATTTAGGCGGATGGCATTTTGGCGGGCAATCCCCGTAAGATCCGTCAGGACCAGATTTTTGTAAATATTTAGAAAATTATTTTTATTTATTTCATCTAGCCCATCCGGCTTGTGGAGGTTGCTGGCTGTTTTGGCGAGAAAGCGGTTGGGGCCCAGTCCTACGGAAACAGTTAGGTAGTCTCCCACTTCTTTTTTGATGCGGTCTTTTATTTCTTGGCCGATGACAAAGAGTCCTCTCTGAAAGGCCGGTGTTCCGGCGAAGTTAAGAACAAATTCGTCAATGGATTTAGGGACTACTTCGGGAGTGTAATCCGAAAGTATTTTTTTTAACCCAACATGAACAGCTCGATATTTGTCCGGGTCCGAGTCCAGAACAATCAAACCGGGACAAAGCAAACGACCATCTTTGACCCGCATGCCGACTTTGACACCAAGCTTTTTTGCCTGGACGGAGGGGGCGAGAATGCAGCCGTTGGGAGTAGTATAAGCTGCGACAGCGATAGGTTTGTCCCGGAGGAGAGGATTGGCTTGCTGCTCTATAGTAGCAAAGCAAGAGTTTAGGTCGATGTGCATAACGGTAGAGGGAGAAGAGTTAAAGTCGAGCCCACCCCGGCGGGCAGGTCTAATCGGCAAGCCCATCGGAGATTTCTTCCAAAGTCCAAAATAATGAATCGGTATCAAGTCTCAGCCGGAAAGAAAGATTTTGCGAAACTACAGAAAAAATATGGAATAGAGTTCTCCCTTCCCGGAACGTATGGTGCAAACCGACCTGGGCAATACGGAAGATACGGCCGTCCCAAAAAATCTGGCGGGGAGAAACTGTTCTTTTGCGATGATCGAAAACTGTCTGGACTGAAACGGGGGCTGATATTTTTTGAATCATTTTTATTTAACCGAATAAATACCGAATACTTTCATTAAACCAAATAAAACGCGAAAGTCAAGGTGCAAAAATCGCCCTCAAATGAGAGCGATACCTAGCGAAGCGACTCCAAAGAAAACCAGAATCGAGTGGACCAGGGGATATATCAGGACTGCGAGAATCAGTAGAACAATCAAAATACAAATAATTAAAGAGAATAGTTGGGCAAATGCCTGAAGTTCTTGCCCGAAAAACCCTAAGCTTGCAAGCATTAACAGGATACAAACAACGATCATTATTCCTCCACCCAGAGATAGATTTCAGTAGGTAACCACTCTGGTCCACAGATGTTTACCATTTCCCCTCCAGTGATCGGGGTTTGAATTTGAATTTTGTCCGCCATTTCTTGTGGCAGCGGGACTGCGGCATAAAGAGTGCCCTTATCATTCGGCACAGCAACACTGATGCAACCGCTCAGAGTCCAGGCTCGGGGATAGCTAATGATTCCCGAAGCATCAACACTGGGCACATCAAATGGGTCAACCGATGAAGGGTGGGTCACAACCCCGCCATGAAGTGAAGCTCCTTCAGCTATTATGGTAATAGATCCACTATCAATAGCCTTTTTGAAATTTGACCTTTCCACAATGTCAACGTATACATACAACCCAAGAACGACAACTATGGCTACAAGGAGAAGAATTGCGGAGTATGTGGCTAGACTCTGACCTTTTTGCGAGATATTATTCATGGTTCCTCCAAATCA
Source organism: Candidatus Collierbacteria bacterium GW2011_GWB1_44_6 (assembly GCA_000998025.1). Taxonomy (GTDB): domain Bacteria; phylum Patescibacteriota; class Microgenomatia; order UBA1400; family MFAQ01; genus UBA10133. Next base: position 12,614 of record LCJG01000001.1, on the reverse strand, counting down.
AGGTGCTTTCTGGGACATTTTACCACTTTTATAGTGAGATGGTTTTTTACGCAAAAATCCCGACCAGATGGCCGGGATGAGAGACTAGTGAGCATCGAAATAATATTTATCTCCAAGGGTACAGAGTGGTTTTACCACTAGAGTGCCCATGTTGCCCGGTGTGGGGGGTAGAATCTCCACCCGGGTAATACTTGCGGTGTCATACCTTACCAGGGTGGCCTGGTGGGTACCCTCTGGGATCTCAAAGGTCAGCCCGTTGAGACCGCAAGTTCCAGTGATCTCAAATTCGTCCTTGATCGATAAGCTTATCCAGGTGTTTAAGTCTGGATTAATGACCCCATCGACCATGACCAGGAGAACTTTGACCTGTATGGTAGTGGGGGTGATAGTGGGCAGATTTTCTGGCCTTTCAGGCAGTGCCCGAGCTTCTGGTAGCGTGGGAATGGCAATCGTTGTGGGAGCAAATGAAGTGATCAGGCCGAAAATGGCCATGGCCGCCACGAGTACGACCACTCCCAATACGACGATGAAGCCGCTATTTGATACTTTTTGAACGGCTCCGTCCAAGGCTTGTTCAGCCAGGTGGACGGCATTGGCCATCCTCTCATAATCCTCTGGTTCTAACATGCTTACCTCCTTTTTCAAGATGCTAAACTTAATCCTATAGATTTTACATTATTCGAGTCTATGAGTCAATATAGGATAGTTTATCTCAAAATTTGTTCCTGAGGAAGGTGGGAATATCGAGGTCATCTTCGATATCGACCTCATCGTGTTGAAGCTTGTATTTGCCGACTGTTTTGGGAAGGTTGGAATGAGATCTCTCCCGCCCAGGCGGGTAAACTCCTTCGCTCGGGATGACGGAAGGAGAGGGCTGAACCGGCTCTAAACCGGCTGGCTTAAAATAAGTGGTGGATTGTGTTGGAGAAAAGTGACGTATGTTATCAAATCCTGCCGCTATTACAGAAATTTGAATCTCATCTCCCAGATCTTTTCTTATGGTGGTACCAAAAATAATATTGGCGTCTGGATCTGCCGATTGAGTAATTATGGAAGAAGCTTCGTTTATCTCATTCAGAGTTAGATTTTCGTTTCCGGCGATGTTATAGATGATTCCTTTGGCGCCTTCGATGCCTATTTCCAATAGTGGTGAACTGATGGCAGCGTTGGCGGCGATAATAGCTCTCTTATCTCCACTGGCTTTTCCAATACCCATAAGAGCTGAGCCGGCGTTGGACATAACCGACTTAACATCGGCGAAGTCTAGATTGACCAGACCGGGGATGGTAATTAAGTCGGAAATACTTTGGACTCCCTGACCTAGTACCGAATCGGCAGTTTTAAAAGCGTCAAGCAAGGTCTGATCTTTCTTAACAACATCCATCAGTCTTTGATTGGGAATAACGATCAAGGTGTCAACATTTTCTCTGAGTTTCTCGATTCCTTCTTCTGCTTGGACTCGTCGACGAGCCCCTTCAAAAAGGAATGGTTTGGTGACAACAGCTACAGTTAAAGCGCCGACATCTTTTTTGGCTATTTCGGCGATGACGGGAGCGGCTCCGGTTCCGGTCCCCCCGCCTTCTCCGGCGGTGACGAAAACCATGTCGGCTCCCATAAGCACTTCTTTAATTTTTTCTCGAGATTCTTCGGCAGCTGCGGCACCCACCTCGGGATTAGAACCGGATCCAAGCCCTTTTGTGCTCTTCTCGCCTATTTGGAGTTTGATATCAGCATTGCTAGCAATCAATGCCTGCATGTCTGTATTGATCGCCACAAACTCAACTCCCTTTATTTTCCCCGAAGAGATCATAGAATTAATGGCGTTGTTTCCGCCTCCGCCGACGCCGAGAACTTTTATCTTGGCAAAAGTATTTGTATCTGGTTTTACGAGACCCACTTTATGGTAAAAAGGATTTTATAAATTCAATTATCTTTCCGGTAACTTGCTTTCCGGGAATTCCCTTTATCATACCAGAGAGTTTAAATCCTGAAGCGGGTATTTCATCTTTTCTTTTGTAGCCATATAGTACCAATCCAACGGCGGTGGCAGATATTGGTGAAGATATTTCTTCGATCATACCCGACAAACCAGTAGGTGTTCCTATTTTTGCTGGTAGTTGTAGAACTCTGCGGCATGCCTCGGTGCAGTTGACTGTGAGAGAGCCTCCACCGGTAAGGGTGACTCCGGCAGGTGTCTGACCATCAAAACCAGATTGTTTAATAACTTGGCCGACCAGTGAAAAGATCTCATTTAGCCTAGGACGAATAATACCCTCGGTGATTGTTTTTCGTGAAACTTTTTTGACATCCTCACTGATACCCAATTTCGCCAAATCAATTTCGTCTGCATTTTTTTGGTCATCTTCGTCTCTTTCGTGCTTTGGTTTGCTGACAAAATGCTTGATTTTTTCCGCACTATCGACACTGACCTGCAAGCCAATGGCAATATCATCACTAATTTTTTTGGCACCTACCGGAATCACAGCAGAATATACGCAAGATCCTTCAAGATAGATGCAAACGCTCGAGGTGCCACCTCCGATATCTACGAGAATAACACCGAGCTCCTTATCGGTATCAGTAAGGACCGATTCAGCGGAAGCGAGCCCCGTAAAAACTAGGCCGGCCACATTTACCCCCAGTTCGCTGACGCATCGAGTAACATTTTTTATAGCTGGAGTGAGACCGGTAATCAGATGGGCCTCTGTTTCCAGGCGGACGCCGGACATGCCAGTAGGGTCTTTTATTCCTCTCTGGCTATCGACAACAAATTCACTTGGTAAAACGTGAATGATCTCTCTGGAACTAGGCAAGGAAACAGCTCTGGCTGCCTCGATAACCCGAAAAACATCTTCTGATGAAATCTCCTCATCGGCTTCTCGGATAGCAACCAGGCCGTGAGAATTTTGCGACTGGATATGTTCACCGGAAATTGAGGCATATGCAGAATCGACACCGACACCGGCCATGCGCTCGGCGGACTCAACACAATCTGTAATCGCACCCACACATTCTTCGATATTCACAATCTGGCCCTTACGAACTCCCCTACTAGGGACCGTGGCCACTCCGACGACATTAATTTTTGTTCCATCTTGCGACGGTGTGGTTACCAAGCAAGTGATTTTGCTGGAACCAATGTCAATTGCGTTTATGCCCTGAATTTTGGCCATATTATCTTAGGATAGGGTTTTTAAATCTTAAATCTATAACCTTCGTGTCTTTTTTAATAGTAGTCAGGTATGCATAAGATTGCAACGCCTGCGCCAAAGTGTCCTCGTCGAAAGGTATATTTATAATGATATCAGGTTGATTGGATTGCCTCAAGAAAACTCGACGATCAAGGATAAGTATTTCCTCAATATCTAAGTATTTATCGATTAGGGCAGTGAGACTATAGAGTGATTTTAGGATTTCGATTTCGGGTTTGCTGGTAAACAACAACTTCAATTTGGATTCATTTGACGCAGTGGGGGTCATCTGCCCGTTGCTCCAGAGCTCAAAGCTAATAAAGTTGACTGTTTGGATGAAGGCACTGATTTCTTCGGTCGGTTTCTTCCACGAAGATGACTCAGTTGATCCCAAAGTGCTGTCCAACTCCAATGAGGGTAGACTATTAACCAAGGAGACTTGAGCGTGTGCCGAGGCGGAGCCACCCTCCAACTTAATTTTGAGAGTATTAAAAATTTTGAATCCTATGTTAACTTTTTCAACAGGGTATGAAGATTGGATAGAAGAAGAAAGTTTTTTTTGATTTAACAAAAGAATATTTGAAGCTCTGTATTTCAGGAGCTTTTCCATAATTTCTTGAGGACAAGATTCTGAGCCAAGTGTGCATTCTATCTTATTGATGACAAAAAGATTGTAAACAAGGAAAATAGTAAACAATAAAATAAATACAGGAAAAACTCCAGTGATTAAGTTTTTTGCGCTTAGAATCAAATTTCTAAGCCGCCTCGATAACTTATTATATGGTTTTGCGGATAATATCCGCGATCTCTTCCGCAGCATGGGTATTCAGTTTAATGGTAGGCTTTTTTGCAGGTTTCTTGGCCAGATCAATGATAGCTTGATATAGGGACTCTGGAGACAAATCTTTTTCTTCCAGAACACTACTGCCAATTTGACCCTGAGCCAAGCGGGCATTCAGAAGTTGTTCGTTGTGTGAAACCCAAGATATGGGTATAAGGACAGCTTTCTTTCGCAAGAGGAGTAGTTCGTATATGGTGTGTGCCCCCGAGCGACTGACTACAATTGAGGCAGAGCGGATATAAGTAACTGCATCTTCGGAGAAGAAATATGGAGCGAAAATATAGCGATCCTTGTCCACTCCAAGCCGCTCCTTGATCCTCCTCGCCCTATCCAGGTCTTTGGTGAGAGTACTGGATCCAGTTTGGTGGACAATAGTGAAGGTCTTGGCTAGCTTGGGGATGATGGGAAACAAGGCTGAATTGATGATGTGCGAACCCTGTTTACCGCAAGTAATATAGATAAGCTTAGGGGTAAATTTTTTGGAATATTTTTTGCTCAGAAGTTCCTTGCGGATGGGTAGGCCCACCACTACCGATTTCCCCTTTGGGAAGTTTCCCGCGGAAGTATTGTGAGTCAAGAGAATTTTTTTGACAAAAGGAGCGATCGCTTTATTTGCCCATCCCGCCACCACCGTCTGCTCGTGGGTTATCGAAGGTATTCTCAAGGCCCAGCCGGAAATGACAACCGGCACGGCCAAATACCCACCGGACGAGTAAATAAGAGATGGACGATAAGTTAATAGATAGACGAAGGATTGAAAGAAACCGAAAATAATTTTCAACCATTCCAAGGGGTCGATTTTTCGGTAAAATTTCCCGGTTTTCAGTTCCAGAAATTTTATTCCTGCACGGGTGATTTCTTGATATTCCGCGGACAGGCTTTTTTCCCCCCTGGCAGTGAACTTATGGCCAATCCAAATTAACCTAAGGCCCTCTTTTTGAAGAACCTTAGCTACCTCCAAGGCACTGTTATGATGCCCACCCGTAAAAGCGATTAAGGGTATCATACCCGTTTAGCGATATTTATTAAAAGACCTAAGGCAATAAAGTTTGTGACGAGTGAAGAGCCACCGTAGGAAATAAATGGCAAGGGTACACCGGTAAGAGGGATTAAGGCAACCATAGAACTAAGATTTACCAAAATTTGGATTATAAATAATAGCGAGATACCACTGGCCAATAGTTTATCAAATTTATCACCTACACTTTGAGCAACTTTGAGTGAAGCGGTGAGTAGACCAACTAGTAATAAAATCAGTATAGTACTGCCGAAGAAACCAAATTCTTCGGCAATGATAACAAAGATAGAGTCTGTTGTAGCTTCCGGTAGATAGGCGTATTTCTGACGTGATCTACCGAGACCGACTCCATAAAGTCCACCCGATCCCAAGCCATATAGTACTTGATTGATGTGATAGGAGGCGCCGAGGGGGTCCTGGGTGGGATCCATAAAGGTCTTCACGCGATTCATGCGGTATGGAGACGCAAAGATGAGTCCACTAATGGCTACCAATAATATTAAACAAAAATAAAATATCTCTAAGATTTTGGCACCGGACAAATAGTAAATCATAAAAGTCATGCCAACGATAATGATGGCAGTTCCCAGATCAGGCTGTAGCATGATCAAGCCGAGATTGATTCCAAGTAAGATAAGAAAGTGTTTTATCTCTATGCCTCTCTCCAGCCATTTAGCTAAATATATAGCTAGGGTGATCTTTAGTAGCTCAGATGGCTGAATAATTACCGGCCCAAACACAAGCCACCTTCTGGCACCCAAGAAGCTTGAACCTATGCCGGGAATAAGGACCACAAGCATCAAAAAAAGTGATATACCATAAAGCAAGGCCGCATTTTTTTTTAACCAGGCAATTGGGATATTGGCCGTAATTAGTGCGATCACAATACCCAAAATAAGCCAGGTGGACTGCTGTTTTACATAATGAAATTTATCTGAAAAAGTTCTGTAGGCGTCAATGACCGAGGCGTCGTAGATGGCGATGAGCCCCAAACTGGCAACTAGTATCCCAAAAAACAGTATATACAGTGGAAGTTTATGAAGGTGAGATCCTCGTTTCATGCTAAATAATGGCCAACCAGATGCCAAAAACAACAAGCATGATGCCAACGAGCCAAGCTCTTTGAACTATCTTTGGCTCACTCCAGCCAATTTTTAACAAGAGGTAGTGGAGTGGGGCTATGGGTAATATTCGACGATGGAAGATTTTGACCCAAAGAATTTGGAGAAAACTACTAAAACCGTCGACAAGAAAGGGTAGACCAATAATCATTAGGGCAACCACCTTGCCTGTGAGAATGCCGACCGTGGCAAAGGTTGCGCCAAAGGCCAGAGCTCCAACATCCCCCAAAATGATACGGGCAGGAAAGACATTGAAATAAAGAAAGGCCATTAAGCCTCCTAGCCAAAGAGCAATAAATATAGATAGTGGAGTATCAAGAACTGAGGTGGAAAGAATTAAAAAACCGAACAAAGAAATCATCAACAAGCCGGAAGCTAACCCGTCCATACCGTCGGTAATATTTATGGCATTGGCAAAAGTGACCACCAGAAAAGCTGCCACTGGAATAAACCATATCCCAAAGTGAACGACACCAAAAAAAGGAATGTGGATAATATCTATACCGAGATTGACATACATCATTGCACCAATAATAAATCCCAGTATTGCTTGGATGAGAAACTTGTAGCCGGTCTTTAGTCCCGTATAGCCCTCCTGACGATCAAGCTCAAAAACTTTCACAATATCATCGTAAAGTCCTAATAGTCCAAAGGAAATAAAAGTGAAGAAAATTATATTGATTTCGTCATTTATCGGGTACACATGTGTAATTTCGAATCCCAATCTTTTCATAATCGGTAGGATGATGGCAAAAATTAAACTGGTGATGACAAGGATTAATAAACCACCACCCTCAGGAGTGCGGGCCTTGGACCTGATGTGAACGGAGGCTTCATCAGTTTTTTCTTTGGATACGGCAGACCTGTTTTTGAAAAACTTGAGACCATAAAGAAAGTTAACAAAAGGTACAATGCTAAAAGCGTGGATAATGAAGGAGATGATTAGTATTCCTAGTAATATATCCATTTAGGAGAGTGAGATTAATATTTTGGGTAAAAAGACAATCAAGGCGATGATTGTGGCCAGCACCGCCGAAACCAGGACCATGCCGGCGGAAACATCTTTGGCAATTTTGGCGTCCAATCTACGCTCCAAAGTAATGAGATCAACTACCGACTCGATGGAAGTGTTAACCATTTCTGCTATCAATACCATATTGATAGTGAAAACAATAACCAGCCACTCTAGGGCAGAAATATGGTAATAATACCCCAAAAGAATCACGGAAATTGTAGCTAACAAGTGAAATCTAAAATTAGGCTGCGTCTTGATGGTGTGGACAAAGCCGTCATAAGCGTGCTGCAATGATACCCGGTGAACCCTTAATCTATTTAGCATTGAATACATTTTAATCTTTCTAGGGCTTTATAGCAAAAGCTGTTTGGCCAAAGCAAACCATAAAGGGGCGGCAGTTTCTGAGCCCCAAGGGGAAGTTTGAGGCTCCCTTAGGGAGACCAGCATGGTGTATTGTGGCCTATAGGCTGGAAAAAAACCAATGAAACTCGCAATTGTTTTTTCTGGGTCGTAATGACCTTCAATGGGAATTTGAGCCGTACCTGTTTTTCCAGCGACTGTAAGGCCTTTAGGTCTTGCCCATTTAGCCTCGCCGCTTTCAACTGCTTGGATCATTATCTGAGTCATTTTTGAGACCGTTTCCGGACGAAGAACACTCCTTGTTTCGGGGGAAGGTTCGCCTTCCACCAAGGTAGGAGATATATAAACCCCGTTGTTGGCAATAGTATTTAGGGCAGCAATTAGTTGTACGGGGGTGACAGCAATTCCCTGGCCAAAAGAGTTGGTCGCCAAATCGATGTCACCATAATTATTCGCTTCTCTACCCACCCCTGATACTTCTTCTTGAAGTTGAATTTTGGTTTTTTTTCCAAAGCCATAATTCTTTATGTATTCTGCGAATTTCTCTGGACCAAGTTTTCTGGCGACAAAAACCATGCCGGTGTTATCCGAATGAACTATGACATCTGTCATGGTGGTCGAAGCATGATACTTCTCGTCCCAAGTCTTGATTGTATATTTTCCTATATTTATAGGCCCGGAACAGATATCGCATTGTGTTTCCGGCGTGATTAAGTTTTCGTTGAGGCCAGCAGCCATAACCAAAGGTTTGAAAACGGAACCAGGCTCAAAAAGATCGGCTACAGCCGGATTTTTATAGACTTTGTTATCAAATTCCGAGAACTTCCCAGGGTCATAATTAGGATTTGAGACCATGGCTCTTATCTTGCCGGTCGCAGTTTCCATAATAATGATAGTCCCAGCGGAGGCTTGGTATTTTTCAAGCCCTTCTTTGAGCATGGCTTCTGATAGATACTGCATCCTCTTATCGATCGTTGTTTTCAATGATTTCCCCTCAATCGAATGAAGAAACTGATAATTGCCTATAAGAATTGGGTTTCCTTGAGCATCATTTTCTGTTCTGATGCGCCCCTCTCTACCCTTGAGCAGTCGATCAAAATATCCCTCAAGACCAAAATAACCCTGCTCTTGTCCAGCAGCATCTTGACCAACAAAGCCCAGTATCTGTCCGGCCATGCTGGCATCGGGGTAAAATCTGACATATTCGTCTTCAAAACCGATACCGGGAATTTTTTCAGATTCAACCTTCTCTTTTTCCTCGGGGATCAGATAATGCTTTAAAGAAACCCAGTTTGAATCGAGCGCGAGACGGTTTTGTAAATGGTCCCTAAGTTCTGCTTCAGTACTAGCTTCTTGGTCGAAAGCCAAGTGAGTTACCAGTTTTTCTACAAGATCGTTATTGGAAATAGTTAATTGAGGTTTGTAGACGAATAGGTGGTATAAATTTTTTGTCCCGGCCAAGACACCTCCTTCAGAATCAAGGATATTTCCCCTTTTTGCCTTGAGAATAGTCACTGTCTGATGCTGACGGTTGGCCTTGGTCTGCAATTCCGGACCCCTGATTACCATCCAGTAAAATAATCGTCCTACTAGAATTAGAAATATGATGGGGATGAGGAAGGTAATAACCTGGAGGCGGTTACTGGTTGTTCCCTGGGTTTTTAGCATGAATTATCTGGAGGCAAAGGTTGGTGGTGACGGGACAAATACGATGCTCTTTGATCTGATAAATCCGTTTTGTCTGGCAGTATCTTCTAGACCTCCAAGTCTGACCGCTTCCTCTATCTTAACAGAGAGCTGTTGATTTTCTTTTTCCAATTTTAAAGTGTGCGTCTCTGCTTCACTCACCGCAATGCCTTGGGTTGAGAGAATGTTGGTTCCGATCAAATTCATGACAGCAAGAATCATAAACAATATAACCGTAATTACGGATATTAATTTGATGTTAACTATATTTTTTAGCGAGTCTAAGTTTGGCACTGCGGGTTCGTTGACTGATTTGTAATTCTTTGTCCGAAGGTTCAATTGGTTTTTTATTAATAGCGCGAAGTATTTGTTTGTTTTCCATTTCCTCAAAATATTCTTTGATTATTTTGTCTTCACCGGAATGAAAACTGATGACGCCAACCACCCCCCCTTTGTTCAAAAGTTCAGGAAGATGAGGAATGAGTTCTCGGATGTTATCTCTTTCCAGGTTGACAGCCATACGCAGAGCCATGAAGACTTGAGTGGCAGGGTGAATCTTCCCTTGGATTCGAAACCTTTTAACTTTGCTAACAATTTCGGAAAGTTGTTTGGTGGTTACGATGGGGGTAATTTGTCTCTGTTTGACGATTATTCGTGCCAGGGGTTTGGCGAATGGTTCATCGGCAATGTCAAAAAGATCAGACAACTCCCCTTCGTTTAAAACAGCCAAAAGATCGGCAGCGGTAACTCCTAAATTCTTATCGAGTCTCATGTCCAGTGGCTCGTCTACAGAAAAACTGAAACCGCGACCAGGTGAAAGGACTTGATATTGCGATGGACCCAGGTCGGCCATAATGCCGTCAAATTTTGGTAAAGCTAACGACTTGACTATTTCTGCGACTTTGACAAAATTGCTTTTAATTATTACCCAGGTGAAAGCTTTGGGGATATTCTCAGTAACTTGCTCGGGGTCGATTATCAAAGGTTTATATTTTTTGGGAACAAAATCAATCGCTCTTTTGATTGCCTCAGGGTCAACATCAAAAGAAACGACACGACAGCCGGCGGAAAGAGCCTCCTCCGTGTGTCCACCATCACCTAAGGTTAGATCCAAAAAATGATAACCAGGTTTGAAACCATAGAGTTTGGTGAGTTCACCTTTGAAAGCTGAAAAGTGTCTGTCAATTATTTCACTCATATATCTAGGGAAAGAAATGATTCTCCCCCTTCATTTACTTGTTGCGCTATTAAGTCAAGGTGCTGGTGATATGTATCGCGGTCCCAGATTTCAATTCTGGTCAGGGATCCGGCGACGACCACTTGCTTTTTTAGATTGGCTTGTTGTCTGAGATATTCGGGAATCAGAGTTCTTCCTTGGCTGTCGAGATCGAGATCGGCGGCTGACTGCACCAAGAGACGCGTCAAATTCCGCGCGCTCGGATTGGTTAATGACAGGGAGGCCAGCTTTTCGGAGAACTTCTGCCAATATGAGGCTGGGAAAAGAAACAGACACCCATCCAGACCCCAAGTGATGACTCCACCGGATACTAGTTCTTCCCTGAAGACCTGAGGTATAGCCAGACGTCCTTTGGCTTCGATCGAATGGTAATAGCGTCCAGTAAACATAATTCATAGGCAGGCTCAGTGGTATTTATAGGTTACTTCACCACTTGTCACCACTTTTCAGTATATACAAAATATATATCGTGTCAAGTCCTAATGTAGGTTGTGTAAAATGTGCGTGAAATGTTGACTTATGGTTCTACGCGGTGTAATATTCGTCCCATAATCTATTTTTCTTATAGATAGTACTCTAATTTTCCAAGGAGCAAAAAATGAGGCAATTCAAGATAAAGACGGTTGTCTTCCAAAATAATTTGGTCGAGTATAGTACGGAAGCCGAATTTCAACGAAGAACTGCTACTTTCGAATTCCCCCTGACTGACTTCGATCAGGCTCAGATGGCGGCCCAGCATGGGGTTGGGGTGACATGGATGCTGGCGAAGTTCGCTTTTGTGAAGGGGGTCAAGAGGATTAGTGTAAGCCAGCATTCGATCATGATCGAAATGCATGAGGGTTTCGTCTGCAACGCCAGTGTGTATTTACTGGTGGCTGAAGCCATACGGACTTCTGCCATGATCGAAGAATTAGAGGAAAAATAGCTGTTGAACGCCCCCCAAAAAGGGGCGTTTTTATTTGTATAAGACTATTGGGCCGAGGAGATAGAGTGTGACGGATTCTTTACTACCCTTTTCGTCGTCACGGACGATATCGGCCTTCATGGACCATGGTTTGTGGTTGAGGGCTATAGTAAGAGAGTTGTCTTTAATAGCTATCTTTAGGTCCTTATACTCAGTGCCGTCGTAGATGGCCGCGCCAGTAACCCCTGCTTGGTTAATGGTGAGAGTGCCGGCAATTGTTTTGTCGCTTGTCGATGAAAGAACAATTGGATACATTAGGGTTTCTTTTTCGACTGTTTTGGGAAGTCCAAAGGAGTTGAGCAAAATCAAATTGTCTTTAGCCGTCGCTTTTGATGGTTCATAAATTACTTTCCCATCCGGAAGATTTTTTTGGCCGGAAACGAAAGTGAAGTCCCCCTTTAAGAGATGGGTAACGTCTTGGCCGGGAAAATGAAGTTTGTACTTGAGGGTACCAGACTTAAGGTCAGTGTCAAAAGTGCACTTGCCACCGGTAGAACAACTACCGAGGATAATGGCTTTAACGAAGGTGTTGGAGATGGGTGCTTCTAGGGAAGCCCTGGCCCCCTTTAGCAAGTCCCCGGACTGGTATTCCAGATCCAGAGTGGCGGCATCGGCTTTATCTGCACCGATGGTAACAAAGGTAAAAAGACGGTTGGTGGCGTGAGGCACTAGTACCGTAAATGGTCTTTCGGCAAGAGGAAGCTCGTTTATCAAAATTTTGGTGGTCAAGGGAGAAGGTTTTTTGACTTCGCCGGATGGATCCTTTTTGCTCCCTTTGGAGACAAAGAAGATGGCAGAAATTAAGACTACCAGGATTCCAACAACCAGGAGGATGATTTGATTGCGTTTCATAGCTTGGTAAAGTATCCCAAAAAAGACCTTAACCGTCAAGTTCACGCTCAAATGAATCCTATAACTTGACAAATCTGTTGATTTAGAGTATATTGCTATAAGTAAGTCGCACCTAAAAAATCTGAAATCTGCTAAGGAGGCAGACAATGAAAACCATATTCAAAACACTCTTCGTCCTCGCAATTGTGGCCACGTCTGCTCTCCTGGCTCTGAAACCGGATAGAGTAGCCGCCGAGAATCAATACTGCGGGCCCTTTCAATTTTCTGACGTCGCTGTTAACGGTTTGCCTGATGGTGCAGTTGGCCATATTGACAACTACTCCTTTGAG